>JAJVIL010000003.1 GCA_022072045.1 Burkholderiaceae bacterium
CGCGGCGCGGCCGAGCGCGCGAGCCACTGCGGCTTGAGCGTGCCCACCACGAACAGCACCGCCAGCGCGACGGTGACCGCCTGCGAGAATACGAGCCAGAGCCTACGCACGGGAATCCGGTGACCACAATGGTGTCGCGCGACGAACTGCAATCGCACCTGGCGCAATTGCTCGACGTCGATCGGTTCCGGGATTATGGGCCGAACGGTCTGCAGGTCGAGGGGCGCCCGGAGGTGCGCAAGCTCATCTCGGGGGTGACGGCGAGCCTCGGTCTGATCGAGGCCGCGGTGGTGCAGCGTGCCGATGCGCTGCTGGTGCACCACGGCCTGTTCTGGCGCGGGCACGATGGCTGCATCACCGGCTGGCTGCGCGCGCGGCTGGCGCTGCTGCTGGCGCACGGCATCAACCTGTTTGCGTATCACCTGCCGCTCGACGACCACCCGCAGTTCGGCAACAACGCGCAGTTCGGCGCGCAGTTGGGCCTGCGCGCCGATGCGCGCTTCGGCGAGCAGGCGCTGGGGTTTGCTGGCGACAGTGCCGCGCTGACATCGCTGGCGGCACTGGCCGCGGCGGCCGAACGGGTGTGCCAGCGCACGCCGATCGTGGTGGCCGGAGACGGCCGGCCGCTGCGGCGCATCGGCTGGTGCACCGGCGGTGCGCAGGGCTACTTCGAGGCGGCGATCGCCGCAGGCGTCGATGCCTACGTGACCGGCGAGATCTCCGAGCCGCAGGCGCACATCGCGCGCGAGACCGGCGTTGCCTTCGTCGCCTGCGGCCATCATGCGACCGAGCGCTTCGGTGCCCCGGCGCTGGCCGCACACCTGGCGTCGCACTTCGGGCTCGAGCATCGCTTCGTCGATCTGCCCAACCCGGCGTGACACCCGTGGACGCTGCGCCGCTGCTGGCCGTGACGATGGGCGACGCCTGTGGCATCGGCCCCGAGATCGTCGCGAAGGCGATGGTGCAGCCGCTGCCGGCGCCGTGCGTGGTGGTGGGCGAGGTCGCAGTGATGCGTCGTGCCGTGGCGGCGTGCCGCCTCGGCTGGCCGATCGCCGAGCTCGACGAGCCGGCGCAGGCGCGGCAATTGCCGCCGCGCTGCATCGGGGTCTGGCAGCCGCCCGGATTGCCCGACGGCTTGGCCGCCTTGCCGATGGGCCAGGTGCACGCGGATGCCGGCCGCGCAGCGATCGCCTGCATCGAAGCGGCGGCCAGACTCGCGCTGGCCGGCCGGGCGGGCGCGGTCGTCACCGCGCCGGTGCACAAGCAGGCGTTGGCGGCGGCGGGCTCGCCCTTCCCGGGGCATACCGAGATGCTGCAGGCGCTCGCCGCGGCGCCCGGGGCGGTGCCCGAGGTGCGCATGATGCTGGCCAACGACGAGTTGCGCGTCGTGCTGGTGACGATTCACGTGTCGCTGAAGCAGGCGATCGCGCTGCTCAGCGTCGAGCGCATCGCCACCACGATCGTGCTGGCGCAACAGGCACTGCAGCGTGCCGGTCTCGCACACCCGCGCATCGCGGTGGCCGGGCTGAACCCGCACGCCGGCGAGGGCGGGCTGTTCGGCGACGAGGAGATCCGCCTGATCGCGCCGGCGATCGCGCGCGTGCGCGCCGACGGCATCGACGCCAGCGGCCCGTACGCGCCCGATACGGTGTTCATGCGCGCGCGCCACGCGAACCGGCACACGGGCGAGTTCGATGTCGTGATCGCGATGACGCATGACCACGGACTGATCCCGGTGAAATACCTCGGCGTCGAGCGCGGCGTCAACGTGACGCTCGGGCTGCCGTTCGTGCGCACCAGCCCCGACCATGGCACCGCGTTCGACATCGCCGGCCGCGGCGTGGCCGATGCCGCCAGCCTGCGCGCGGCGCTGTCAGTGGCGCACCAGTTGTGCGGGGGCGGCGGCCTGGCCTGAAGCGGCCGCTTTCGGTGCGGCCTTGCTGCCGCCGACGCTCAGTTGCGCGAGTTGGGCGCGCGCGCGCGCGGTGGCGCGCTCGAGCAGATAGGCGTGCTCGAAGGCGCGCAGCCGATCGGCTTCGCACATCTTGGCGAGCATGCGGTAGGTCATCGAGATCGTTCGCACGTGCTTCTGCCCGCGCGTGAAGACGAAGAACGTGCGACCGGCGCTGACGTGAGACAGCCGCACCTTCTGCCACTGGCCGTCGATGTGCATCTGGTAGGCGAAGCCGATCTGCACGTGGTCGGCCAGCGAGCCGCCGCGCGACGGCTCGACCGGCTCGGGCTCGGGCATGCCGTCGATCTGGATGTCGACCTCGTTGACCTCGGGTTCGGCCTCGATCTCGACATCGAGCTTGCCGGCCCAGTCGATCGAGTGCTCGTCGACCAGGCCGATCGCCTTGGCCTCGGCTTCGGTGAAGGTGTTGGCCTGCACCGCGTCGAGCAGTACAGGCAGCTCGGAGGCCGGCATCGGCGGCAGTTCGCTGGTCTTGGGGATCGGCGCGCCGAGCACGACGTCGACCTGCTTGAGCAGCAGGTTGTAGTCGAGCGTGCGCATCGCTTCGCCCTTGAGCGACTCCGCATGCGCGGGCAGCAGCTTGCCGAAGAAGTCCTTGCGCGCCACTTCCGGCCACTTGATCATGTCCATGCCGGCGTTGAGCGTCTTCATCAGCGTCGGCAGCGCGATCAGGAACGCCTTGCGCTGCGCCGGCGATCCCTTGGGCTGCACGCTCATCAGGAGGTCGCGGCCGGCCAGGCGCAGGCGCGCCACCGCCGGGCTGTCGTGGCCCTCGTCGAGAGCGGTCTTCATCACCGCCTGGCTCCATACCGACGACACGAAATCGCGCAGGAAGTCCGGCGCCGGTACGTCGTTCAGGCCGTGTCGCAGCTGGGCGGCGTAGCGCTGCTGCAGGCGTAGCTGGTTCTCCTTCTGCGCCAGCACCTCGTCGGCGTTGCCGCGGCGCTGCACCTCGCGCCGGTTCTGGTCGACGACGAACGACTCGAGGTCCTCCAGCTTCTGCTCGTAGAGCTGGATCTGGTCGAAGTCGCCTTCGACGATCTGCTGCACCAGATCCTTCACCAGCTTGATGAACGCCTTGCCGTCGCCGTCGTCGAGGTCGTCGAACGCGACGCCGAGCGACGCGATGCGGTTGACGAAGCGACGCACCGGATGGCGTCGCGACGAGAAGAATGTCGGGTCGCCGAGCGCCGCGCGCAGCACCGGCAACTGCAGCCGCCCGATCTGGCGCGCCATCTGCGGCGGCACCTTGGGGTCGGACAGGATCTGGTCGAACAGGCCGCCGACGACATCGATCACCATGTGATCGAGCGCGCCGGTGGCGGCCTGGCGCAGCTCTTCGCGGTGCGCGACGATCAGGTTCGGGCCAGCCAGGGCGCCGGCGCCCGAGTGCAGCGCGTGAATCGTGCCGTGCAGGCCGCCGCCGGTGGTGGGTGCCGAGACGACGTCCGGTGGCGCGGTGTAGGCCAGCCGCCGCAGCAGGCCCATCAGCTCGGGGTCGATCTGGCCGAGCGTGGCGCCGCTGCCCGAAGCACGGCCGCTGCGGCCGTCGCCGGCCAATTCGGTGGCCGGGAACCGCGTCAAATCGTTGGGATCGCGTGCACTAGCGGCGAAACCGTCGACGCCGCTGCCGCGGCTGCTGCGTGCGAACGCAGCGGGTGCGCCGTCGTTGCGGCCAGCGCTGGGGCCACCGCTGACGCCACTGCTCGCGTTGAGGCCGCTGGCGCGCCTGCTGCCGCCGGCATTGCTGCCGGCCAGTGCCCCAGGGCCTGAGTTCAGTGCGCCGGCGCCGGTGCTGTGCGCATGCTCGTAACCGTTGTCCACCGAGCCCACGTTGGATCCCGGGCCCTCGGTGGCGCGCACGGTCATCTTCAGCGGCGCGACGCCGGCGGCGCGCAGGTCGCCCATCACGTCGAGGTAGGTCTGGCGCATCGCCGCGGCCAGCGTGCGGCCGACCTCGAGCGACAGCGCCTTGCGCACCTCGGTGCGATCGGCGATCGTCTCGATCGCCCGCACCAGCGCGCGGCCGATGACCTCCGGACGGAGCGGGTTGCGGTCGCTGTCGGCGCTCTTCAGGTGCAGCACGGCACCCATGTACGTGTCGAGCTGGCGCAGTTCCCACTCGCACTGGTTCTGGATGTCGAGCGCGAAGCGGTCGGCCAGCACCTTGATCTCGACCTCGTGGTCCTCGACCAGGGTCATCATGTCCCACGTGGTCGGGCCGGTCGGGCTCGAGCTGCGCGGCCGCACCTCGCGCACCACGCTGTCTTCCATCGCCTCGTTGAAGGTGGCGGCGAACACCGCCATCTTGCGGTTCAGCTCGAACTGGCCGCCGAGCAGGGCATCGCGCTGCGCGGTGCTGGTGGCCGACAGGGCGGCCAGGCCGAGCCCGTTGACGCTCTTTTCGGCCGCCTTGCGCGCAGCCAGCCGCACCCGCTGCAAGGCGGTGTCGATCGCTGGGGGCAATCGGACGGGCGTGGGTGTGGTCATCGTGGCCGAAGGACCGCGTGGTGCGGTCAGTATGCGGCCACAGACCTCGGCGACATCGCACGAATCGGCGCACGAATGGGGCGTGATTCACGCTCTGCGCGTGCACTCGGCTGCGCGCTTACCTCCGGTTGCGAAAGTGTCGGTTGGAGCGGCTTGCAACCGTGGGCGCCGACCGTTCGTCGGTTCGCCTCAGCGCTTGAGCGCGTCGCGGATCTCGCGCAGCAGCGTGATGTCCTCGGGCGGCGCGGCCGGCGGCGCGGGCGGCGCCTGGGTTCTCAGGCGGTTGAACTGCCTGACCATCAGGAAAATGATGAACGCGAGAATGATGAAATTGATCGCCACGGTGATGAAGTTGCCGTAGGCGAATACCGCGCCGGCCTTCTTGGCGTCGGCCAGATTGGTCGCCGTTTGTCCGGACAGCGCGATGAAGTAGTTGCTGAAGTCCAGGCCACCCAGCAGCTTGCCCACCAACGGCATGATGATGTCGCCGACCAGCGAGTCGACGATCTTGCCGAAAGCCCCGCCGATGATGACGCCCACCGCGAGGTCGACGACGCTGCCCTTCATGGCGAACTCTTTGAACTCGCTGGCAAAACTCATGCTTGCTCCTTGTTGATTGACCACCGGCCTTGCGGCCGCGGCCAGTATGCCCGTGGCAGCGGGCTGTCGATGCGCCCCGGGGCGCAGCGGGGAGGGCTTGACGCCTCGGCTAAAATCACCCGTTGCTCGCGCCGGTTGCGGGCGCCAACAACATAGGACCTACATGGCTGATTCAGTCGACGATCCCGCCCGCCGCAACTGGGTCATCGCCACCTGCGGCGTCGGCGCGGTCGGTGGTGTCGCCACGGCGGTGCCGTTCGTGGCCAGCTTCGCCCCCTCCGAGCGAGCCAAGGCCGCCGGCGCCCCGGTGGAGGTCGACATCAGCAGCCTGCCGCTGGGCGAGAAGATGACCGTCGAGTGGCGCGGCAAGCCGGTGTGGATCCTGCATCGCACGCCCGAGATGCTGGCGTCGCTGAAGAAGGACGAAGCCGAGCTCGCCGACCCGAACTCCGAGCGCACCGCGTTCCCGACGCCGTCGTACGCGAAGAACGAATGGCGCTCGATCAAGCCGGCGTACCTCGTGCTGATCGGGATCTGCACGCACCTGGGTTGCTCGCCGACCGACAAGTTCACTCCGGGGCCGCAGCCGTCGCTGCCCAACGACTGGCCGGGCGGCTGGCTTTGCCCCTGCCACGGCTCGACCTTCGATTTCGCCGGTCGCGTATTCAAGGACAAGCCCGCGCCCGACAACCTCGAGGTGCCGCCGTACATGTACCTGTCGGACACCAAGCTGCTGATCGGCGAAGACAAGAAGGCATGAGTCCCGCCCGATCGCTCCTGGGCCGACTCCGCAAGGCACGGCACGAAGGGCGCCCGACGAGCGCCGCCGCACCGGCACCCGCTGACATCCACTGAGGTTCTCGATGGCTGAGATGAAGGAAGCTCCTGCCGGCGCCCCGATGGGTGTCAAGCTGATGACGTGGCTCGACAACCGGTTCCCGACGATGTTCGCCGAGTACCGGAAGCACATGTCGGAGTACTACGCGCCGAAGAATTTCAACACCTGGTACTTCTTCGGCTCGCTGGCGATGCTGGTGCTGGCGATCCAGATCGTCACCGGGATCTTCCTGACGATGCACTACAAGCCCGACGCCGCCAGTGCCTTCGCGTCGGTCGAGTACATCATGCGCGAAGTGCCCGGCGGCTGGATCATCCGCTACATGCACAGCACGGGGGCGAGCGCGTTCTTCATCGTCGTCTACCTGCACATGTACCGCGGGCTCATCTACGGCAGCTACCGCAAGCCGCGCGAACTCGTGTGGCTGTTCGGCTGCGCGATCTTCCTGTGCCTGATGGCCGAGGCCTTTTTCGGTTACCTGCTGCCGTGGGGCCAGATGAGCTACTGGGGCGCGCAGGTGATCGTCAACCTGTTTTCGGCCGTGCCGTTCATCGGGCCCGATCTGGCGCTGCTGATCCGCGGCGACTACGTGGTCGGCGACGCCACGCTGAACCGCTTCTTCGCGTTCCACGTGATCGCGGTGCCGCTGGCGCTGATCGGTCTGGTGGTGGCGCACCTGCTGGCGCTGCACGACGTGGGATCCAACAACCCCGACGGCGTCGAGATCAAGGACAAGAAAGACGCGCGCGGCATCCCGCTCGACGGCATCCCGTTCCACCCCTACTACACGGTGCACGACACGCTGGGCGTGGCGATCTTCCTGATCCTGTTCTGCGCGGTGATGTTCTTCGCACCGGAACTGGGCGGCTATTTCCTCGAGTACAACAACTTCATCCCCGCCGACCCACTGCAGACCCCGACGCACATCGCGCCGGTGTGGTATTTCACGCCGTACTACACCATGCTGCGCGCGACCACCGACCCGATGGTCAATGCGCTTTGCGTCATCGCCGGCGTGGCTGCACTGCTCAACCTGGTCAAGGGCAAAGGCTCGGCCACGAGCAAAGGTGTGTTGCTGGTCGGCGCCGCGGTGCTGATCGCGCTGATGAAGACCTTCGACGCCAAGTTCTGGGGCGTCGTGCTGATGGGCGGCTCGGTGGTGATCCTGTTCTTCCTGCCATGGCTCGACCGCAGCCCGGCCAAGTCGATCCGCTACCGCCCGGGTTGGCACAAGCTGGTCTTCGCGTTGTTCGTGGTCGCGTTCCTGATCCTCGGCTATCAGGGCACTCAGCCGGCGCCGCCGAGCGGTTCGATGCTCGAGCGGCTGTCGCAGTTGTGCACGCTGCTCTACTTCGGCTTCTTCCTGCTGATGCCGTGGTGGAGTCGGCAAGGCACGTTCAAGCCCGTGCCCGAGCGCGTGACCTACCACGGCCATTGAGAGAGAGCCTCACACCATGAAGCGTTTTCTGATCGGCTTGCTGGCCGCCTGTTCGATGGCCGCGTGGGGTGCCGAAGCAGGTCTGCCGCTGGATCACTTTCCGAAGGAGCGCGTGACCGACGTGGCCGCGCTGCAGCGCGGCGTCAAGCTGTTCGTCAACTACTGCCTCAATTGCCATGCCGCCGCGGCGATGCGCTACAACCGGCTCACCGATCCGGCGGTAGGGCTCACGGCAGAGCAGATCAAGGACAACCTCCTGTTCACCGCCGACAAGGTCGGCGCGACGATGACCATCGCCATGACGCCTAAGGAGGGCAAGGCATGGTTCGGCACCGCGCCGCCCGATCTCAGCGTGATCGCGCGCTCGCGCGCCAGCAGCCGCGGCAGCGGGTCGGACTACCTGTACACCTACCTGCGCGCCTTCTATCGCGACGACACCAAGCCCACCGGCTGGAACAACCTGGTGTTCCCGAGCGTGGCCATGCCGCATGCGATGTGGGAGTTGCAGGGGCAGCAGCGTGCCGTCTTCGTCGAGCGCCCAGATCCGCACGACCCCAAGGTCGTGATGTCTGCGTTCGATCGCTTCGAGCCGATCACTGCCGGCACGATGAGCAAGGGCGAGTTCGACTCCGCCGTCGCCGATCTGGTGGCCTACCTGCAGTGGATGGCAGAGCCGGTGCAGGGCGAGCGCGTGCGCGTCGGCGTGTGGGTGCTGCTCTATCTGGGCCTGTTCACCGTCGTCGCGTGGCGCATGAATGCCGCGTTCTGGAAGGACGTGAAATAGCGAGCGCGCGCGGCGCCGCCTGAACGGCGCCGGCGTTGTCTGTGCGGACGGCGGGCCAGCAGGCGCGCCGCGTTGCCGTTGGATTCGTTTTCGGGGAGTCTCACCGCCATGATGGTGCTTTATTCAGGGACCACGTGCCCTTACTCGCATCGATGCCGTTTCGTGTTGTTCGAAAAAGGCATGGATTTCGAGATCCGCGATGTCGACCTGTTCGCCAAGCCGGAAGACATCGCGCTGATGAATCCGTACAACGAAGTGCCGATCCTCGTTGAGCGCGATCTGATCCTCTACGAGTCGCACATCATCAACGAGTACATCGACGAGCGCTTTCCGCACCCGCAGCTCATGCCGGGCGATCCGGTGGCGCGCGCCCGGGTACGGTTGTTCCTGCTGAATTTCGAGAAGGAGTTGTTCGCGCACGTCAACGTGCTCGAGAACCGGGGCGTCAAGTCGACCGACAAGCAGATGGAGAAGGCGCGTGCGCAGATTCGCGACCGGCTGACGCAACTGGCGCCCATCTTCCTGAAGAACAAGTTCATGCTCGGCGACGACTTCTCGATGCTCGACGTGGCGATCGCGCCGCTGCTGTGGCGACTGGACTTCTACGGCATCGACATGTCGAAGAACGCGGCGCCGCTGCTCAAGTACGCCGAGCGCATCTTCTCGCGCCCGGCCTACATCGAAGCGCTGACACCGTCGGAAAAGGTGATGCGCAAGTAGCGCATCGAGACCGCTCGCATGGCCACCGGACCCAGGCCACCAGGCTCCGAAGCGCAGGGCGGTTCGACGCGGCCGTACCTGATTCGGGCGCTGCACGACTGGTGCACCGACAACGGCTTCACACCCTATGTGGCGGTGTTCGTCGACAGCAGCGTGCAGGTGCCGATGGAGTACGTGAAGAATCACGAGATCGTGCTCAACATCGGCTTCGAGGCCACCAGCGGCCTGCGGCTGGGCAACGAGACCATCGAGTTCAAGGCGCGTTTCGGCGGCGTGGCGCGCGATATCGTGGTGCCGATCGATCACGTGGTGGCGATCTACGCGCGCGAGAACGGCCAGGGCATGGCCTTCCCCGCCCCGCACGCCGACGGCGCCGAGCAGCCAGCCACGCCGATCGAGCCGCGCGATCCCGTCCGCAACCTGCGGTTGGCTTCCAGCGACGATCCATCGCCTGGAGGCGCTGCGCAGCCGGCGCCTCGGCCGGCCAAATCGAGCGATCCGGCACCGCCGCCTGAACCGCCGCCTGCGTCTCCGAGCGGCAACCGACCGTCGCTCAAGCGAGTGAAATAGCGATCGACCCGAGGGTGCCCTGCGGCATCATCGCGATACCTACAATGATCTGGCCCGCGCCGACTTAGCTCAGTTGGTAGAGCAACCGCCTTGTAAGCGGTAGGTCATCCGTTCGAGTCGGATAGTCGGCACCAGGATCGCTCGACAACACGCCGCGCCCCGTGGAGATCCTCGACGCAATCTACGGCACCAAACCGTGGCTTCTCGCGCTCGCACTTCCGCCGACGCCGCTGCTGCTGGTGGCAGCAATCGGGGGATGGCTTGCGTGGCATCGCCGGCCCACGGGAGTGCTCTTGCTTGCTACTGGCCTCGTGCTGGCATGGTTCTCCTGCACCGAGCGCGCCGGCGAGTTCTTGATGGCTCACCTCGTGAACGCACCGGCTCCACTCGCGAAGGGCGACATCGAGCGCCTGGCACGCGACCGCGAAGCGGGTCGGCGTACGGCCGTGCTGGTTCTCGGTGGAGGCCTCGTCCGACATCTCGCTGATTACGGGAAGAGTCAGGATCCGAATCAGCTATCGATTGAGCGGCTCCGATACGGCATCTGGCTGGCCCGTCAGATAGGCGCACCGTTGGGAATTTCAGGTGGAACTGCCCGCGGCGGTGACCCTGCGGCGCCGGCAGAGGCAGTCACCGAAAGCGAGGTGGCGCGTACCGAGTTCGGCCTTAATCCGCACTGGGTCGAGACGCTATCGCGAGACACGCGCGAGAACGCCAGGTTCAGTGTCGCCATGTTGCGCCGAGATGGCATCCAGCGCATCGTCGTCGTGACGCACCAGATGCACATTCCGCGCGCATTGCGCGCGTTCGAGGTGGCACTCGAGTCCGAACCGGGCGCCGCAATCGACATCGTCGCCGCAGGTGTCGACGCCCGTCGCCGCGACCTGGCCTTCGGTTGGCGTGGATGGACGACTTCGGTTCACGGCTTCCGGGAGACGCGCTATGCGGTGCACGAATGGTTGGCATGGGTCGCGGGCCATTGACGTCGAGTCGAAAAGGGCAAGTCTTCGAAGTGCGCAGGGTTGATGCGCCAAATTGAACCCGATGTGACAGCGTGTGAGGGCGAGGCCGCGGATGCGACCGCCCGGCTAGCATTCGCGAATGCATCGACATACGAAGAGATTGCCCGCGTCACGCTCCGAATGGGGCGCGCCACGGAAGTCACTGACGCTGATCTACGCGCTCTTCACTAGCTTGACGTTGTTGGCCTGCGGTGGTGGGTCGGACAACGAGGCTTTGGCAGCGGGTCCAGACCCGGCACCCGCCCCATCGCCTGGTCCCGGACCGTCGCCGGCGCCGAGTCCCGGCCCGGCACCCACACCGAGTCCATCGCCAGCGCCACCGGCCGGTGCCACTGCATGCGACACGGCGGCTGGACGAAAGCTGTACGTCGGCCCGGGCCAGAGCTATTCGACGATCCGTGCTGCCGCCGCCGCCGCCGTCAACGGCGACGTGGTGATGATCACCGCAGGCAACTACACGGGCGACGTGGCCTCGTGGCCTCAGAGCAACCTGACGATCTGCGGAGTGGGAGGCCGGGCACGTCTGTACGCGAATGGACAGCAAGCGGCCGGAAAAGGGATCTGGGTCATCAGAGGCAGCAACGTGGTGATCGACAGCATCGAGTTTCACGATGCGAAGGTTCCCGACCAGAACGGGGCTGGCATTCGCGCCGAGGGCAATGGCCTGACGATCATCAATTCCGGGTTCTACGATGGAGAGAACGGTATCCTCGGGCCCGACGCTGGTGACCTGACGATCATTCGGTCCGAGTTTGCGCGCAACGGCTTCGGCGACGGCTACACCCACAACATCTACGTGGGGCCTGCCAACAAGGTCAGCGTCGTTTCCAGCTTCTTCCACGAGGCGAAGATCGGTCACAACTTCAAGAGTCGCGCAAGGGAAACCCGAATCGAGAACAGCTACTTCATGGACGGTCCGAGCGGCACCGCAAGCTATCAGGTCGACGTGCCCAATGGGGGTACGGTGCTGCTGAGAGGGAACATGCTTCAGAAGGGCCCCAACGCCGACAACTCGACTGTCATCAACTATGGCTCGGAGGGCCTTCGAAGCGGCTACACGCATTCGCTCGAGTTGATCCACAACACGGTGGTCTCGACCTATTCGGGCGGAGCATTCATGGCGATCGTCCCAGGGGTTGCATCGGTTGCCCTGACGGCCAACCTTTTTGCGGGTACCAATTCGCCTGCAAAGTTCATCGGCGGTGTTTCCGCTTCCAAAGTCACCGAAACCAACAATCTCGTTTCGGCTGCCGGCAATCTCACCGCACCGACCAATATCGGCAACCCGAACTTCTGGCCGACAGGCTCGCTGGCAGGCCAAACCTCCCTCAGCGGCACCCCCGATCCCACGTACACCGCGGACGCTCCCAGGCCCTATGCGTCGCGCGCTATCGATGCAACTGCCCCGCGCCGAATCGGCGCACTGCAGTCTCCTCCGTGAAGATTTCTGCTTTGGCTAACTTCACGGTTGCACTTTGATGCGAACCTGCGTCCGCACGCCGCGCTCCTCGGCGAGGCGAACCTCGATCAGCGGCACGAGTTGACGCAATTTGGCCGCCGCCGCAGGGGTGTGCGCCAGTAAAGTCCATCCGTGCTCGTCGAGCGGGCCGGGTCTGGTCTGCGCGGCCAGCGGCGGCGGCAGCAAGGCTTCGATGCACTCGAAGCGCCGCCTCGATTCGCGCACCCGCTCGACGAGGCGCGTCAGCGCGTCGCTGTCGCGCAGCGCGTCGGCCAGCGGCACGGCCGGTTGCGGGCGGGCGGACATGCCGGGAGTTTAGCGATGCAGATCCTGATCACCGACTCGAGCCTCGTGCGCACGCGCACGCTGCATCTGCGTCGCTGGCAAGTGGCGCTGGCGGCCGCGTTGATCGCCGGCGCGTTGATGGCGATCTCGGGTGTGGCCTACCACTTCGTCTTCGTCAGCGCCGCGCGCGCGGGCTGGCCGCTGGCGAGCCAGCTGGTGAAGGCGATGGTGCACGATGAACTCGCGCAACAGGAGCGCGTGATGCGCGAGAACCTCGACGCGATCGCATTGCGCGTCGGCGAAATGCAGGCCAAGCTGGTGAAGCTGGAAGCTCTGGGCGAGCGCGTCACCGGCATGGCCGGCGTCAAGACCGACGACCTGAAGGCGCTGCAGCCGGCGCACGCCAAGGGCGGCCAGGGTGGGCCTTACATTCCGCTGGCACGACCGAGCGCGGTGCAACTCGTCGAGGCGCTCGATCGGATGGACGAGCGCGCCGACATCGGCGGCGACCTCTTCACGCTGGTCGAATCGCGGCTGTTCGAGACTCGCCTGCAGGCGCTGCTGGTACCGAGCAGCCACCCGGTCGAAGGGCGCGTGGGGTCGGGTTTCGGCTTCCGCATCGACCCGATCACCGGCCGCGCCGCGTTGCACACCGGACTCGATTTCCCATCGGATGTCGGCACGGCGATCCACGCCGCTGCCGGTGGCATGGTGGTGGTCAGCGAGAAGCACTCGGCCTACGGCAACATGATCGAGATCGACCACGGCAACCAGTTGATCACGCGCTATGCCCACGCATCGAAGCTGCTGGTCAAGGTGGGTGCGATGGTCAAGCGTGGCCAGAAGATCGCCGAGGTCGGAACCACCGGCCGCTCCACCGGGCCGCATCTGCACTTCGAGGTGCTCCTGGCTGGCGTGCAGCAGAACCCGACCCGCTTCCTGTCCGGCAAGGTCACCTCGCCGACGATGGTGGCCGACGCGATGCCGGCGCGGGCCAAGGTGCGTGCGCTGAAGCGCAGGGCACCGGCCGGCGAGCCGCCGACCGCCTGGGCAGCACCCACCGCGACGGGCCCCGAGGTCGGTGCCGTGGGCGGCGCGATGGCCACCCCGCAAACCACCTCACCATCGTTGGCGCCCGTGCCGACGCCTGCGTCGCCCGTGCCTGCGCCTGCGTTGCCCGCGCCTGCGCGCGAGGCGGGCACCGACGCCGCGGTGCCGAGCCTGTAGGCCGGACGTCTCCCCCGGGGCCGGCAGTCCCCGCTGCTAAACTGCCCGGCTTGGGCGACGCGCCGGGCGGCCGGGCCGCGTGCGCGCCGCTTTCATTGGATGCGCGGGCCGGCGCACGGCAGCGGCCGAACTCGCATCGTGCACACCGACTCCCAGTTCGCATGTTGCCCAAGATCCTGACCTCGATATTCGGCAGTCGCAACGACCGCCTGCTCAAGCAGTACGGCCGCGTGGTCGAGCGCATCAACGCGCTCGAAGCCGAATTCGAGCGTCTCGACGACGCTGCCCTGCGCGCCAAGACCGACGAGTTCCGCCAGCGCCTGACCCAGGGGACCGCGCTCGACGATCTGCTGCCCGAGGCGTTTGCGGTGGTGCGCGAAGCGGGCAAGCGCTCGCTGAAGATGCGGCACTTCGACGTGCAACTGATCGGCGGCATCGCGCTGCACCAGGGCAAGATCGCCGAGATGCGCACCGGCGAAGGCAAGACGCTGGTGGCCACGCTGCCGGTGTACTTGAACGCGCTGGCCGGCAAGGGCGTGCACGTGGTCACCGTCAACGACTACCTGGCGCGGCGCGACGCCGAGTGGATGGGCCGGCTGTACAACTTTCTCGGCCTCACGGTGGGCGTCAACGTGCCCGGCATGGGCCGCGAGGAGAAGCAGGCCGCCTTCGCTGCCGACGTCACCTACGGCACCAACAACGAGTACGGCTTCGACTATCTGCGCGACAACATGGTCTACGAGGTGGCCGACCGCGTGGCGCGCGGACTGAACTACGCCATCGTCGACGAGGTCGACTCGATCCTGATCGACGAGGCGCGCACGCCGCTGATCATCAGCGGCCAGGCCGAGGACCACACCGATCTGTATGTGCGCATGGACGCCATCGTGCCCGGGCTGAAGAAGCAGATCGGCGAGGCCGACCCGCGCACCGGCGAGGGCGTGATCGAGCCGGGCGACTTCACGGTCGACGAGAAGACCCGCCAGATCTACCTCACCGAAGACGGCCACGAGCACGCCGAGGCGCTGCTGGCCAAGGCCGGCCTGCTGGTCGAAGGCGCGAGCCTGTACGACCCGGCCAACATCACGCTGATGCACCATGTGTATGCCGCGCTGCGCGCCAATCACCTGTTCCATCGCGACCAGCACTACGTGGTGCAGGACGGCGAGGTCGTCATCGTCGACGAGTTCACCGGCCGCCTGATGACCGGCCGGCGCTGGAGCGACGGCCTGCACCAGGCGGTGGAGGCCAAGGAGCACGTGTCGATCCAGAGCGAGAACCAAACGCTCGCCTCGATCACCTTCCAGAACTACTTCCGCATGTACGGCAAGCTCGCCGGCATGACCGGCACCGCCGACACCGAGGCCTACGAGTTCCAGGAGATCTACGGCCTCGAGACGGTGGTGATCCCGCCCAACAAGCCGACCATCCGCGCCGACGAGAACGACCTCATCTACAAGACCGCCAGCGAGAAGTACAACGCCGTGCTCGAAGACATCCGCGAGTGCCACGGCCGTGGCCAGCCGACGCTGGTGGGCACGACGTCGATCGAGAACTCCGAGCTGCTGGCGGGGCTGCTCACCAAGGCCAAACTGCCGCACCAGGTGCTCAACGCGAAACAGCACGCGAAGGAGGCCGAGATCGTTGCCCAGGCGGGCCGCCCCGGCGTGATCACCATCGCCACCAACATGGCCGGCCGCGGCACCGACATCGTGCTCGGCGGCAACGTCGAGAAGCAGGTGCAGTTCCTCGAGGCCGACGAGGCGGTGGCTCCCGACGACAAGGCGCAGCGCATCCGCAAGCTGCAAGACGAATGGCAGGGCCTGCACGACAAGGTCAAGGCCGAAGGCGGCCTGCGCATCATCGCCACCGAGCGCCACGAGAGCCGGCGCATCGACAACCAGCTGCGCGGCCGCTCGGGCCGCCAGGGCGACCCGGGGCAGTCGCGCTTCTACCTGTCGCTGGAAGACCCGCTGATGCGCATCTTCGCCGGCGACCGCGTCAAGGCGATCATGGACCGATTGAAGATGCCCGAGGGCGAGGCGATCGAGGCCGGCATCGTCAACCGCTCGATCGAGAACGCGCAGCGCAAGGTCGAGGCGCGCAACTTCGACATCCGCAAGCAGCTGCTCGAGTACGACGACGTCGCCAACGACCAGCGCAAGGTGATCTACCAGCAGCGAAACGCGATCCTCGAGTCGGCATCGGTGGCCGACCAGATCGCCAACCTGCGCAAGAGCGCGATGACCGACGTCGTTCGCACCTACGTGCCCGCCGAGAGCGTGGAGGAGCAGTGGGATCTGCCGGGGCTGGAGAAGGTGCTCAAGGACGAGTGGCAGCTCGAGGTCGCGCTGCAGAGCGAGGTCGAGAAGAGCGACTCGATCACCGACGAAGACATCGTCGAGAAGGTGGTCGCCGCGGCCGACCAGATGTTCGCCGGCAAGATCGCGCTGGTCGGCGAGGATCAGTTCAACCCGTTCATGCGCATGGTGCTGCTGCAGTCGATCGACTCGCACTGGCGCGAGCACCTGGCGGCGCTCGACTACCTGCGCCAGGGCATCCATTTGCGCGGCTACGCGCAGAAGAACCCCAAGCAGGAGTACAAGCGCGAGGCGTTCGAGCTGTTCGCGCAGTTGCTCGACCTGGTTAAGCTCGAGGTCACGCGCCTCTTGATGACGGTGCGCATCCAGTCGCAGGAGCAGGTCAGCGAGGCCGCGCAGGCGATCGAGGAGCGTGCCGGGCAGGTCGGCAACGTGACCTACATGCACCCCAACGAGGATGGCAGCGTCTCCGAGGAGGCCGACGTCGCGACCGCGGTGGCGACCGCGATCGCTCAGGTGCCCAAGGTCGGGCGCAACGAACCGTGTCCGTGCGGCAGCGGCAAGAAGTACAAGCATTGCCACGGCCGGCTGGCCTGAGCCTCGAGCCGTATGGCCGTCAACCTGATTGCCCCGCGCGCGGCTGACTTGCGCGCCGTTGCCGGCGTGCGCATCGGCGTGGCGATGGCCGGCATTCGCAAGGCCGACCGCAAGGATCTGGTGGTGTTCGCGCTCGACGAAGGCTCGGTCGCCGCGGGCGTCTTCACCAGCAACCGTTTCTGCGCTGCGCCGGTGCAACTGTGCCGCGAGCACCTGGCTGCGGGCCCGGCCATCCGTGCGCTGGTGATCAACACGGGCAACGCCAACGCCGGCACCGGCGCCGGCGGCCTGACGAGCGCTCGGCGCAGCTGCGAGGCACTGGCGCACCGGCTCGGCTTGCGCCCGCAGCAGGTGCTGCCGTTCTCGACCGGCGTCATCATGGAAACGCTGCCGATCGATCGACTCGAAGCCGGTCTGCCCGCCGCAGTGGGTGCGCTGAAGCCCGACGCCTGGCTCGACGCGGCCGAGGGCATCATGACCACCGACACCGTATCCAAGGCGGCGTCGCGGCAGCTCTCGATCGACGGCCGCGCGGTCACGGTGACAGGCATCGCCAAGGGCGCCGGCATGATCCGCCCCGACATGGCGACGATGCTCGGCTTCGTGGCCACCGACGCGGTGATCGCGCCGGCCGCCTTGCAGGCGCTCGTGCGCGACGCGGCCGACGCCAGCTTCAATTGCATCACCGTCGACGGCGACACGTCGACCAACGATTCGTTCATCCTGATGGCCACGCAGCGCGCCGGCCATGCGCGCATCGACACGCTCGACAGCGCCCAAGGCCGTGCGCTGCGCGACGCGGTGATCGCGGTGTCGGCGCAGCTCGCGCAGGCCATCGTGCGCGATGGCGAAGGCGCGACCAAGTTCATCACCGTGCGCATCGAGGGCGGGCGCGACGTCGCCGAGTGCCGCCGCGTGGCCTATGCGATCGCGCATTCGCCGCTGGTGAAAACCGCCTTCTTCGCCAGCGACCCCAATCTCGGGCGCATCCTCGCCGCGGTGGGCTACGCCGGCATCGCCGACCTCGACCAAGGTCTGATCGATCTCTACCTCGACGACGTCCACGTCGCCCGCCAGGGCGCTCGCCACCCGCAGTACGCGGAGGCACAAGGCCAGCGCGTGATGAAGCAAAGCGAGATCACCGTTCGCGTGTATCTGCACCGCGGCAACGCCGCGAGCACCGTGTGGACCTGCGACCTGTCGCACGACTACGTCAGCATCAACGCCGACTACCGCTCTTGACTGCCTCGCTGCCGGGCAGTTCATCGGCTTCGTACTTCGACCCCCGCTGAAAGCGCCGCGGCCGGCGTCGGTCGCCTCGCGATCGACGCGACAACGGGCCGCCGCTTCCACGAGAATGGCACGGCCAGGGCAGAAGAAGTGAACACGACCGCGCAACGGCTCTTCCAGTGGCGCCAGCGATTCGCGCTCGACGCCGACGATCTGCTGCGCCAAGCCACCTACCGCCGCTTGTGGACGTCGATTCTGGTCAGTTCGCTCGGCGGGCAGGTCACGGTGCTCGCGTTGCCGCTGACTGCGGCGGTGCTGCTGCACGCCTCGCCGACGCAGATGGGCCTGCTGACCGCGATGGAGATCGCACCGTTCGTGTTGTTCTCGCTGCCCTCGGGCGTGTGGCTCGATCGTGTGCGCAAGCTGCCGGTGTACGTCGGCGGTGAAATCCTGCTCGCGCTCACGGTAGCGAGCGTGCCGCTGGCCTGGGTGCTCGGTCTGTTGACGATGCCATGGCTTTACGGCGTGGCGTTCCTGCTCGGCACCGTGTTCACCACCGCGGGCAGCGCAGCGCAGATCGTGCTGACGCAGGTGGTGGCGCGCGAGCGCCTGGTCGAGGCGCACGCCAAGAACGCGCTCGCCAGCTCGGGCGCCGAAGTCGTGGGGCCCGGTCTGGCCGGCCTGCTGATCCGGCTGCTCGGAGCCCCGGTCGCGTTGCTGGTCGACGGCCTGATGCTGCTGTGGTCGGCGTGGATCCTGCGCGGCATCCGCGTCGACGAGCGCCGCACGCATCGTGCCGACGCCCATTTCTGGCGCGACCTCGGCGAGGGGCTGCGCTTCGTCGGCCACACGCGGCTGCTGGTGGCGCTGGCCGCGGTGGTGGGCTGCTGGCAGATGTTCCACCAGGCGGCGATGGTGGTGAACATCCTGTTCGCCACGCGCGTGCTCGGCCTCGACGGCCAGCAGATCGGCGGCTGCTTCGTCGCGCTGGGTGCCGGAACCGTGCTGGCCAGCGTGTTCGGCAACCGCCTGAGCCGTCGCATCGGGCCCGGCCCGAGCCTGCCGCTGGCGATCGCCGTCTGCGGCGCGGGCTGGCTGCTACTCGCGGCGGCACCGGCCAACCGATTGGGCGTGGCCGCGTTCGCGCTGATGCTGTTCGCATTCGGCGTCGGCGCGGTGCTGATCTTCATCAACTTCCTGGCGCTGCGCCAGGCGGTCACTCCCGAACCGCTGCTCGGTCGAATGACCAGCACGATGCGCTGGCTGATCCTGCTGCCTGCCGGGCCGGGCGCGCTGATCGGCGGCTGGCTCGGCGAGCACCTGGGGCTGCGCGCCGCGTTGGTGTTTGCCGGAGTGGGTGGCCTGCTGCTGTCGGCGGTCTCGGCGTCGTTGCCGGCCATCCGCGGCGTGCGGGTGCTGCCGCAGCCGGCGGGGCTCGGCGAGTTCGGCAGCGAGGCCACGCTGCACGCACCGCCTGCGCTCGAGCGGACGTAGCCGCCGTCAGGGCAGCGGCAGGCGTGGCGAGAACACGTCGACGGCGTCGGTGACGATGCCGTCGATGCCCAGCGCGACCAGCTCGCGCGCACGCGCCGCATCGTTGACCGTGTAGACGAGCGCGCGCCGGCCGGCGGCGTGGACCTGCGCACACAGCGCCGCGTCCATCAGCTTGTGGTTGGTGACGATCGCCACGCACTGCAGCGACGCGGCCATCTCGATGCAGCCCGGCCACAGCGTGTCGAGCAGCAACGCGCGCGGCAGCTCGGGCGCGGTCTCGCGCGCGCCCATCAGCGCCTGCGGCTTGAACGAGCTGAGCAGCAGCGGCGCGCCGCGCCACAGCTTGCGCACCCACTGGCCGACCGCGCGGCCGGTCTCGATGTCGGTACTTGGGCTTGGCTTGATCTCGAGGTCGAGCGCGTGGCCGTTGGCGCAGCAAAAGGCAGCGATCGCCTCGAAGCTCGCGATCGGCTCGCCGGCGTAGGCGGCGCTGTGCCAGCCGCCGGCGTCGAGCCGCGACAGCTCCGCCCAGGCGCGCTCGCCGGCCACGCCTCGCCCGGTGGTGGTGCGCTCGAGCGTGTCGTCGTGCAGCAGAAAAGGTACGCCGTCTGCGCTGAGCTTGACGTCGCATTCGAAGGCTGTGTGGCCGTGCGCCGCGCCGAGCCGGAACGCCGCCAGCGTGTTCTCGGGCGCCAGCTTGCCGGCGCCGCGGTGCGCGATCCACAGCGGGAAAGGCCAGGGTGCCATCGCCGCCTCAGAGGCGCCGCTGGGTGGCGTTGTCGAACCAGTGCATGTGCTCGCCGGTTGCCTGCAACGGCACGGTGTCGCCGATCCTGGGCGGCGCGAGCGTCGAATCCTGCCGCACGGTGAACGGCAGCGTGCCGATGCGGCCGTGCACCAGGCGCTCGGCGCCGAGCATCTCGATCATCTCCACCTGCAGCGGCCAGCCCGCGGCGCCGTCGTTCAGCTCGGCATGCTCGGGCCGCAGGCCGAGCAGGAGGTCGCCCGCACGCGGCGCGGCCATCTCCAGCACCAGCGCCGCGCCATCGACGGCAAAGCGCGAGCCGTCGGCGCGGCCGCGCAGCAGGTTCATCGGCGGCGCACCGATGAAGCCGGCGACGAAGGTGGTGGCAGGCCGGGCGTAGACTTCCTCGGGCGTGCCGATCTGTTCCATGTGGCCCGCGTTCATCACGATCAGGCGCTGACCGAGCGTCATCGCCTCGACTTGGTCGTGGGTGACGAACAGCGACGTGACGCCGAGTTCGCGGTGCAGCTTCTGGATCTCGAGCCGCGTCTGCGCGCGCAGCTTGGCGTCGAGGTTCGACAGCGGCTCGTCGAACAGGAACACCTGCGGCTGGCGAACGATGGCGCGACCCATCGCCACGCGCTGGCGCTGCCCGCCCGACAACTCGCGCGGCTTGCGCGCCAGAAACGGCTGCAGCTGCAGGATCGCCGCCGCCTTGTCGACGCGCTGGCGGATCTCGGTGGCCGGCACCTTGGCGATCTTCAGACCGTAGGCCATGTTGTCGAACACGCTCATGTGCGGGTACAGCGCGTAGTTCTGGAACACCATCGCGATGTCGCGCCGCGCGGGCTCGACGTCGTTGACCACGCGCCCGCCGATGGCGATCTCGCCGGCCGTGATCTCCTCAAGCCCTGCCACCATGCGCAAGAGCGTGCTCTTTCCGCAGCCCGAGGGCCCGACGATGACGATGAACTCGCCGTCGGCGATCTCGGCGCTGACGCCGTGGATCACCGGGTTGGCCTTCGGCCCGTGGCCGTACTGCTTGCTGACGTTGCGAATCGAGATCGAGCCCATGCGCAGAGTTCTTACTTTTCGGTGTCCACCAGGCCCTTGACGAACCACTTCTGCATCAGCACGACGACCAGCGCCGGAGGGATCATCGCCAGGAGTGCAGTGGCCATCACGACGTTCCACTCGTTGGCCGCGTCGCCGCCGGCGATCATGCGCTTGATGCCGATCACCACCGGGTACATGTCCTCGCTGGTGGTCACCAGCAGCGGCCACAGGTACTGGTTCCAGCCGTAGATGAACTGGATCACGAACAGCGCGGCGATGCTGGTGGCCGACAGTGGCACCAGCACGTCTTTGAAGAAGCGCATCGGGCCGGCGCCGTCGATGCGCGCGGCCTCGACCAGCTCGTCGGGCACGGTGAGGAAGAACTGGCGGAACAGGAACGTCGCCGTCGCCGAGGCGATCAGCGGGATCGTGAGCCCCGCGTAGCTGTTGAGCATGCCGAGGTCGGCCACCACCTTGTAGCTCGGCATGATGCGCACCTCGACCGGCAGCATCAGCGTCACGAAGATCGCCCAGAAGAAGAAGTTCTTCAGCGGGAAGCGGAAGTACACGATCGCGAACGCCGACAGCAGCGAGATCGCGATCTTGCCGACCGTGATGACCAGCGCGCTCACCAGGCTGATCCACATCATGCGCGCCACCGGTGCGGTCGACCCCGCGCCGTCGCTGCCGCCGACCAGCGCCGCGCGGAACGACTCCAGCAGGTGGCCGCCCGGCACCAGCGGCATCGGCACCGCGATGATCTCTTCGGGCGTGTGCGACGCGGCGACCATCGCCAGGTACAGTGGGAACACCACCGCGGCCAGACCGAGCCACATCACCGCGTGGCTCAGCACCTTCAGCGACAGGCTGCGCTCGACCATCAGTACTGCACCTTCTTCTCGACCCAGCGGAACTGCACCACGGTGAGCGCGATGACGATCACCATCAGCACCACCGACTGCGCCGCCGAGCCGCCGAGGTCGCCGTTCTTCACGCCGTCGTTGAACACCTTGTAGACGAGGATCATCGTGTCCTGGCCCGGCCCGCCCTGCGTGGTGGCGTCGATGATCGCGAAGGTGTCGAAGAACGCGTAGACGACGTTGATCACCAGCAGGAAGAAGGTGGTCGGCGACAGCAGCGGAAACTGCACAGTGCGAAAGCGCCGCCAGGCACCGGCGCCGTCGATCGCCGCGGCCTCGATCAGCGACTTCGGGATCGACTGCAGCCCCGCGAGGAAGAACAGGAAGTTGTACGAGATCTGCTTCCACACCGCGGCCATCACGATCAGCGCCACCGCGTCGCCGGAGTCGAGCAGCGGGTTCCAACCGAACCCGACCTGGCCCAGCGCCCAGGCCACGACGCCCAGCGTCGGCGAGAACATGAACAGCCAGAGCACGCCGGCGACCGCCGGGGCGACGGCGTACGGCACGATCAGGAAGGTCTTGTAGAACAGTGCGCCGCGCACGATGCGGTCGGCGAACACCGCCAGCGCGAGCGAGATCGCGATGCCCGAGACCGCCACCGCGAGCGAGAAGAACGCGGTGATGCGGAACGACGCGAGATACCCGGAGTCGGCGAACAGGGTGCGGAAATTGTCGAAGCCGACCCACGACACCGACAGGCCGAACGCGTCCTGCAGCTGGAACGACTGCACCAGCGCCTGCGCCGCCGGCCAGTAGAAGAACACGCCGATGACCGCTGCCTGCGGCGCCAGCAGCAGCCACGGCAGCCAGGGAGAGCGAAAGAGAACGCGTTTCTCGGCGGCCATCGGCGGGCGCTCGTTGTTCTGGCTAGGCGACTCCCCGCGCCGCGGGGAGAGGCCGCGCGAGGGGCGCCGACGTGAGGGCTGCCGACGCCGCCGCTGGCGCCGTCGGCTGTGCGGACAAGGGCATCAGCCCTTGTTCGCCGCCTGGAAGCGCTCGAGTTGCTCGTCGCCGCGCTTGATCGCTGCGTCGAGCGCCTCTTTCGGGGTCTTCTTGCCCGTCCAGATCTGCTCGGTCTCCTCGTCGATGATGGTGCGGATCTGGTTGAAGTTGCCCAGCCGGATGCCACGCGACTTGTCGGTCGTCTTGCGGATCATCTGGGTCACCGCGACGTCGGTGCCGGGGTGCTCCTTGTAGAAGCCCGACTTGTCGGTCAATTCGTAGGCGGCGGTGGTGATCGGCAGGTAGCCGGTGCGCTTGTGGCTGGCCGACTGCACCTCGGGCTGCGACAGGTACTTGAAGAACGCGGCCACGCCCTTGTACGTCTCGGGCTTCTTGCCGCCCATCACCCACAGGCTGGCGCCGCCGATGATGGTGTTCTGCGGCGCGCCGGGCACGTCGGGGTAGTACGGCAGGGTCGAGATGCCGTACGCGAACTTGGCCTCCTTGGCCACGCGCGCGTACAGGCCCGACGAGCCGGTCATCATCGCGCACTCGCCCGAGGGGAAGCTGACGTCGGCCTTGTTGTCGCGGCCCTTGTAGACGAACAGGCCTTGCTTGCTCATGTTGGACAGGTTGTCGAAGTGGCGCACGTGCAGCGGCGAGCCGAACGCCAGCCGCGCGCCGAGGCCGCCGAAGCCGTTGTTCAGCGTGGCGAACAGCACGTTGTGCCAGGTCGAGAAGCTCTCGAGCTGCGTCCAGCTGATCCAGCTCGTGGTGAAGGGGCACTTGTGGCCGCTGGCCTTGAGCTTGGCCGCGGCCAGCACCACTTCGGGCCAGGTCTTGGGCGCCGTGTTGGGGTCGAGCCCGGCGGCCTTGAAGGCGTCCTTGTTGTAGTAGAAGACGGTGGTCGAGCTGTTGAACGGCAGCGACAGCATCTGGCCGTTGGGCGCCGTGTAGTAGCCGGCCACCGCGGGGATGTAGACCTTGGGGTCGAACTTCGCGCCGCCCATCGTCATCACCTCGGACACCGGCTTGATCGCGCCCTTGCTGGCCATCATCGTCGCGGTGCCGACCTCGTACACCTGCAGGATGTCGGGCGCGGTGCCGGCGCGGAAGGCGGCGATGCCGGCCGTCAGCGTCTCGCCGTAGGTGCCCTTGTAGGTGGGCACCACGACGTACTCCTTCTGCTTGGAGTTGAAGTCCTTGGCCAGGTCGGCGACCCATTCGCCGAGCGGCCCGCTCATCGCGTGCCACCACTGCACCTGGACCTGGGCCTGCGCGGAGCCGGCGGCTGCGAGGCCGGCGATGAGCGATGCGCTCAGTACGACATTTCTGCGGTTCATGAACTCTCCGTTGAGGGGCGCGGCCACTCGCAAATCGGCGATCAGCGGCCTGCCTGATTGAGCCCCGAGTTTTGTCACGGATGGTGCATCCGCGGCAACGGGGATAACCCGCCGCAGTGCAGCACGGCCGCGGCCGTGGCGTTGCTGCGCTGCGGTACGATGCGGGCCCGACGGGCGGCCACGCGCGCGGGGCATCGAACCGACACGTCCGCGCGCCGCATGAACGCACCGCATCCGCTGCCGCACCCGCCGCAGGCCGGCGCGGATGCGCGCGACGCGGAAGCGCCGCGACTGCGGGAGATCCCCTACAACTACACGTCGTACGCCGATCGCGAGATCGTGATCCGGCTGCTCGGCGAGCGCGCTTGGGGCCTGCTGTCGCGCCTGCGCGGCGAGCGCCACACCGGCCGCTCGGCGCGCATGCTGTACGAGGTGCTGGGCGACATCTGGGTCGTGCAGCGCAACCCGTACCTCGAGGAGGATCTGCTTCACAACCCCAAACGCCGGCGCGCGCTGATCGACGCGCTGTCGCACCGGCTGGCCGAGGTCGAGAAGCGGCGCACGCCGGCGGACGACGCCGAGCGCGACGCCGCGGTCGGCGAACTGCTGGCGCTCGCGCAGCAGGCGGTGCGCGCGTTCGCGGGCCACTTCTCGACAGTGTGGGATCTGCGCCGGCGCGCGCGACGGGCGCTGGCGCGTTGCACCGGCCGGCACAACATCAAGTTCGACCCGCTGTCGCGCGTGTCGCACGTGACCGACGCCACCGACTGGCGCGTGGAGTACCCCTTCGTCGTGCTGACGCCCGACGGCGAGGGCGAGGTCGCGGCGCTGGTGGGCGGCTGCATCGAGCTGGGGCTGACGATCGTGCCGCGCGGCGGCGGCACCGGCTACACCGGCGGCGCGATTCCGCTGAGTTGGCGCAGCGCGGTCATCAACACCGAGAAGCTCGAAGGCATGGGCCGCGTCGAGCTGAGCACGCTGCCCGGCGTCGACGCGCCGGTGCCGACGCTGCGCACCGAGGCCGGCGTGGTCACCCAGCGCGTGGCCGACGCCGCCGAGGCGGCGGGCTATGTGTTCGCCGTCGACCCCACGTCGGCCGAGGCGAGCTGCATCGGCGGCAACATCGCGATGAACGCCGGCGGCAAGAAGGCGGTGCTGTGGGGCACCGCGCTCGACAACCTGGCGAGCTGGCGCATGGTCACGCCGCAAGGGCGCTGGCTCGAGGTGGAGAGGCTGAACCACAACCTCGGCAAGATCCACGACGCGCCGACCGCGAGCTTCGAGCTGCGCTGGTTCGACGCCGCGGGTCGCAGCGTCGAACGGACCGAGCGGCTCGACATCCCCGGCGCTCGCTTTCGCAAGGAGGGCCTCGGCAAGGATGTCACCGACAAGTTCCTCGCCGGCCTGCCCGGGGTGCAGAAGGAGGGCTGCGACGGCCTCATCACCTCGGCGACCTGGGTCCTGCACCGCATGCCGCCGCACGTGCGAACGGTGTGCCTCGAGTTCTTCGGCAACCCGCGCGAGGCGGTGCCGTCGATCGTCGAGATCAAGGCGTTCATGTTCGCGCAGCAGCGCCAGGGCGGGGCGATCCTCGCAGGCCTGGAGCACCTCGACGACCGCTACCTGAAGGCGGTTGACTACGCCACCAAGAGCAAGCGCGGCGGGCGCGGCGGCGCGCTACCGAAGATGGTGCTGATCGGCGACATCGTCGGCGACGACGACGCCGCGGTGGCGCGCGCGGCCAGCGAGGTGGTGCGCATCGCCAACAGCCGCGCCGGCGAGGGCTTCGTCGCGGTCGGCGCCGACGCGCGGCGCAAGTTCTGGCTCGACCGCAAGCGCACCGCAGCGATCGCGCGCCACACCAACGCCTTCAAGATCAACGAAGACGTGGTGATCCCGCTCGAGCGCATGGCCGAGTACACGCTGGGCATCGAGCGCATCAACATCGAGCTGAGCCTGGCCAACAAGCTCGAGCTGCTCGATCGCCTCGAGCGGTGGTTCGCCGCCGGCTCGCTGCCGCTGGGCCGCAGCGACGATGCGCGCGAGATCCCGAGCGCCGAGCTGCTCGACGACCGCGTGCAGCAGGCGCTGCAGCTTCTGCGCGAAACGCGAGCGCTGTGGCAAGGCTGGCTCGATACGCTCGACCGCGCGCCGCGCGCCGGCGAGCGCGGCGTGTTCGAGCAGCTGCAGGACCACTCATTGCGCGCGTCGTGGAAGCGCCAGGTGCTGCAGCCGCTGCGCGAGCTGTTCGCCGGTGGCGCGTTCGCACCGATCCTCGAGCAGTGCCAGCGCATGCACAAAGCGGTGCTGCACGGCCGGCTGTGGGTGGCGCTGCACATGCACGCCGGCGACGGCAACGTGCACACCAACATCCCGGTCAACAGCGACGACTACCGCATGCTGCAGACCGCGCACCGCGTGGTGGCGCGGGTGATGGCGCTGGCGCGCAGCCTGGGCGGCGTGATCTCGGGCGAGCACGGCATCGGCATCACCAAGCTCGAGTTTCTGAGCGACGACGAATTGCGCGACTTCGCCGAGTACAAGGCGCGCGTCGATCCGCAGGGGCGCTTCAACAAGGGCAAGCTGCTGCGCGGCGCGGCGTTGGCGCCGCTGGGCGACGACGTGCGCTCGGCCGACCTCGCGCACGCCTACACGCCGAGCTTCGGGCTGATGGGGCACGAGTCGCTGATCATGCAGCGCAGCGACATCGGCGCCATCAGCGACTCGATCAAGGACTGCCTGCGCTGCGGCAAGTGCAAGCCGGTGTGCGCCACCCACGTGCCGCGCGCCAACCTGCTGTACAGCCCGCGCAACAAGATCCTCGCCACGTCGCTGCTGATCGAGGCCTTTCTCTACGAGGAGCAGACGCGGCGCGGCATCAGCCTGCGCCACTGGGAGGAGTTCGAGGACGTCGCCGACCACTGCACCGTGTGCCACAAGTGCGCCGCGCCGTGCCCGGTGAGAATCGATTTCGGCAACGTGTCGATGAACATGCGCAACCTGCTGCGCAAGATGGGGCGCAAGAGCTTCCGCCCCGGCCAGGCGGCCGCGATGTTCATGCTCAACGCCACCCGGCCGGAGACGATCCGCCTGGCGCGGCGGCTGCTGGTGAACCTCGGCTTCAAGGCGCAGCGCGCCGCGGCCGACGTGTTGCGCCTGGCCGGCACGCGGCAGACCAGCCGGCCGCCGGCCTCGGTGGGCGCGGCGCCGCTGCGCGAGCAGGTGATCCACTTCGTCAACAAGAAGCTGCCGGGCGGCCTGCCCAAGCGCACCGCGCGCGCGCTGCTCGACATCGAAGACAAGCACTACGTGCCGATCATCCGCGACCCGGCGGCCACCAGCGCCGAGAGCGAGGCGGTGTTCTACTTTCCCGGCTGCGGCTCGGAGCGCCTGTTCTCGCAGGTGGGGCTGGCGACGCAGGCAATGCTGTGGCGCGCCGGCGTGCAGACGGTGCTGCCGCCGGGCTACCTGTGCTGCGGCTATCCGCAGCGCGGCGGCGGGCAGTTCGAGCGCGCCGAGCAGATGGTCACCGACAACCGCGTGCTGTTCCACCGCGTGGCCAACACGCTGAACTACCTCGACATCAAGACGGTGGTGGTGAGCTGCGGCACCTGCTACGACCAGCTCGAGAGCTACGAGTTCGACAAGATCTTCCCCGGCAGCCGGATGATCGACATCCACGAGCTTCTATTGGAGAAGGGCATCGCGCTGCCGGCGGCGGGCGCCTACCTCTACCACGAGCCGTGCCACAACCCGATGAAGCTGCGCGATTCGATGCTCACCGTGAAGGCGCTGGTCGGCGACGCGGTGATCAAGAACGACCGCTGCTGCGGCGAGAGCGGCACCTTCGGCATCGCGCGGCCCGACATCGCGACCCAGGTGCGCTTTCGCAAGGAGGAGGAGATCCGCAAGGACGAGGCGGCGTTGCGCGCGCGCGGCGCGCAGGGCGACCTGAAGATGCTGACCTCGTGCCCGAGCTGCCTGCAGGGCCTGTCGCGCTACCAGGGCGACCTGCAAAGCGGGTTGCTGCAGGCCGACTACATCGTGGTCGAGATGGCGCGCCGGCTGCTCGGCGAGAGCTGGATGGAAGACTACGTCGCGCGCGCCAACGCCGGGGGCATCGAGCGCGTGCTGGTCTAAGCGCCCGGCTGTCAGCGGCGCAACTTGCCGAAGTTGCTTGCGGGCTGCGTATCGGCGAAGCCGTGCGCCGCGGGTTGGCCGGCATCGGCGGCGTCGAGCTGTGCCACCAGGTCGGCGCGGGCCTTTTCCTGCGCCGCCTTGGCGGCCGCCGCCGCGGCGGCCTGGGCGCGTGCCGACGCCGCGGCGTTCTGGATCACGCCGTCGCGCTTGGCCTCCGACAGCGCCTGCTGCAGCGCCTCGACCTGCTGGCGCGATTGCACGGCCAGCTCCTGGGCGCTGTGCTTGGCGCGCTCGGCCTGCTCGACCTGCGCGCTGGCCAGCGCCAGCTTGGTGCGGTAGTGCAGCGAGGCGGCCAGCCAGGCCACGCCGCCACCGGCCGCCGTGGCGGCGACGACGAACAGCGCGGAAGACAACGACAGCGTGGACATGCTGGGCTCCCTGAAGCGGCCTGCGACCGCCGATCGATCGCACTGCGCGACCATAGCGCGCGATGCTCACAGCGTGCTGCGAACAATTGCGCGCGACAAAGCGGTGCATCGCTGCGCGCTCTCATCGGGATCGATGGCGATCGATGCAGGCGTTGCGGTGCGCCGCGAACCGTGCCGTTTGCACGCATTCGGTAGGGCCGATTCGTTGGGACTAAACTGCCCCGCGATCGATAAGGATCGAGACCCATGTCGCAGAGTTCACCCAGCCCCGTCTCGCTCACGCTGCACCAGGAGTCGCGCGTGCTCGAAGTCGCGTTCTCCGACGGGCAGAGTTTTCGCCTGCCGTTCGAGCTGATGCGGGTGTATTCGCCGTCGGCCGAGGTGCAGGGGCACGGCCCGGGGCAGGAAGTGCTGCAGACCGGCAAGCGAGCGGTGGGGATCAACGACGTCGAGATGGTCGGCCAGTACGCCGTCCGGCCGACGTTCTCCGACGGCCACGAGTCGGGCATCTTCAGCTGGAGCTACCTCTACGAGCTGGGCAGCCAGCAGCAGGCGTACTGGGATCGCTACCTGGCCCGGCTGGCCGAGGCGGGCGTCGACCGCGACGCGCCGATGGGAGCCGCCCGCGCCGCGGGCTGCGGGCACCACTAGCGCGCGGCGGTGAGCCAGACCCACTTCGGCTACAGCCAGGTCGACGAGCGCGACAAGCCGCGCCGCGTGCGCGCGGTGTTCGACTCGGTGGCGGCCAAGTACGACCTGATGAACGACCTGATGTCGCTCGGCCTGCACCGGGTGTGGAAGGCCTATGCGGTGGCCGTGGCCGCACCGAAGCCGGGCGACCGCGTGCTCGACGTCGCCGCGGGCACCGGCGACCTGACCGCTGCGCTGGCCAGGCGCGTGGGGCCGAGCGGTTTCGTGGTGCACACCGACATCAACGAGGCCATGCTGCGCGTCGGGCGCGACCGTCTGCTCGACGCCGGCCTGAGCCTGCCCAGCACGCTGTGCGATGCCGAGGCGCTGCCCTTCGCCTCAGGCAGTTTCGATCTCGTGTGCGTGGCCTTCGGCCTGCGCAACATGACGGGCAAGGACCGCGCGCTGCGCGAGATGGCGCGCGTGCTGAAGCCGGGCGGCAAGCTGGTGGTGCTCGAGTTCTCCAAGGTCGCCGAGCCGCTGCGCAGGCCGTACGACTGGTACTCGTTCAAGGTGCTGCCGCGGCTGGGGCAGTGGGTGGCCGGCGACGGCGACAGCTACCGCTACCTCGCCGAGTCGATCCGGATGCATCCGCCGCAGGTGGAGCTGAAGGCGATGATGAAGGACGCGGGGTTCGGCCACGTCGACGTGCACAACCTCAGTGCTGGGGTGGTGGCGGTGCACGTGGGGTTGCGCTGCTAGCCCCGCCGTAGCGCCGAAATCGGCAGGGGATCTGCCCTGCCGCTGCACTGGCAGGGCGATGCAAGACCGCCCCCGGAATCAGGGGGGTCGTCTGTGATCCCCCCCCACTGCAGGATTGTTGCAAATTGCTCGCTCACGAGAATCGCCCGTGACTTTTCGCGCGGCGCCACGTGCGTCTGCAGACCGCACGACTGCGTGCAACAGCGCCTTCCGAACATGTTCCGGGTATTTCCGAGTCGAGAATCGTCAGCCGCCGCTTACGAGGCCTTGCTGGACGGTGTGTTGGGTTTCCTGGCGTTGCTGGCAGCCGCGGTAACTCTCGGTGCCCTGCCGGGCGGCCTGACCGATCTGGCAGCCGATGTCCGCGAATTGGGCATCGCGCTCGGCTTCGCGGTCGTCATGGCGCTGCTGCAGTCGTTCGTGGGTGTCTACCGTCACCGTCTGAGGCTGGTGCCGCTGACGCTGCGCGTCAGTGCCGTGGTGGTTTTGGTGGGATACGGCACCTACCTGGCCCTCAAGCAGTTCGACCTGCATCCACACCCCGGCCCGTTGGTGGGCACTGCGGCGGCGTACTTCCTGCTGGCGATCTTCTTGTTGCGCGGCTTGGCGGTGGCGGTACGCGGCGTGACCGGCGTGCCGCGGGTGCTGATCGTCGGTACCGGTGCGGAGGCACAAGCCGTGCTGTGTGACCTGCGCGCCGACGATCGACACATGCGCGATGTGATCGGCTTCTTCCCTACCGCGCTGGATGACGAGGCGCTGGTCGAAGGCGCGCCGATCTTCGATCGCTCGCGCCCGTTGACCGACATCGTCGCCAAGTACGGCGTCGACGAGATCGTGGTCGCGGTGCGCGAGCAGCGCGGCGGCGTGATGCCGATGGATCAGTTGCTGGTCTGCCGCACCCGCGGCATCAAGATTCTCGACCTCGCGGCGTTCTACGAACGCTCGCGCGCCGAGGTGCCGGTCGACAGCCTGAAGGCGAGTTGGCTGGTCTACGGCGAGGGCTTCGTGCAGGGCCCGGCCCGCCGGATGATCAAGCGGGCGTTCGATGTGGCGTCTTCCGCCGTGCTTCTGCTCATCGCCTCGCCGGTGATGCTGGTCGCTGCGCTGGCGATCAAGCTCGACAGCCGGGGCCCGATCTTCTACCGCCAGGAACGTGTGGGCCTGGGCGGCCGCAGCTTTCAGTGCGTGAAGTTCCGCAGCATGCGCACCGATGCCGAGAGCGATGGCGTCGCCCGCTGGGCGGCCAAGAACGATTCGCGGGTCACGCGGGTCGGCGCTTTCATGCGCAAGACGCGCATCGACGAACTGCCGCAACTGATCAGCGTGCTCAAGGGCGAAATGAGCATCGTCGGCCCGCGCCCCGAGCGGCCCGAGTTCGTGGCCCAGTTGAAGGATCAAATCCCCTTCTACGACTTGCGGCACGGAGTCAAGCCCGGAGTCACCGGCTGGGCGCAGGTCAGGTTCACCTACGGTGGCTCGATCGAAGACGCCAGGCGCAAGCACCAGTTCGACCTGTACTACCTGAAGAACAACTCGATTTGGCTCGACCTGCAGGTACTCGTCGAAACCGTGACGGTGGTCCTGTTCCGCGAGGGCGCCCACTGAAGGTGCCGGGGCCGCGCGGCGCGCCGATGGGAGTTGCCAGGCACCCCTGGCGCACCGGACCAACGACCTGCTGATCGGTGGTTTCGGACCGCGGCTCACGCTGATATCCTGATCGGATCACGCGGAGGTTCCATGGCTTCTTTCTCGCGGCTTGGTCGAGCGCTCTTGGCCGGATTGGTGGCAGCGTTGTCGGTGGCTTGCAGTGGCGTGTCAGGCTCGCTGCCCCCTGCGCCGGCGCAGGGAAGCGCAGGCGACTACAGCTACCTTGTCGGGGCCGGCGACACACTGAATGTCTCGGTCGCACGCAATCCGGAGCTGTCGATGACGGTGCCGGTGCGGCCGGACGGAAAGATCTCCACACCGCTGATCGAGGATCTCCACGTCCAGGGCAAGACGCCCGCCCAGATCGGGCGCGAGATCGAGATTCGACTGGCCAAGTACGTGCGTGATCCGCAGGTCACGGTCATCGTGACGTCATTCGTGGGCGGTTACGGCGAGCAAATCCGGGTCATCGGCGAGGCTGCTCGACCGCAGGCCTTACCTTTCAAGCAGCGAATGACACTGCTCGACGTGATGATCGCGGTCGGTGGCCTGACCGATTTTGCTGCCGGCAACCGCGCCCTGATCATCAGGGCGTCGGAGGGCAACAAGCAGTATTCGGTGCGCGTGAAGGATCTCGTGAAGAACGGCGACATCAGCGCCAACGTCGAGATGCGGCCGGGCGATGTGCTGATCATTCCGCAGAGCTACTTCTGAGCCACGCACGCGGGGTACAAGCAGCCCGGAACGTCGCATGAACGAACAGCTCGAGAAACTCGTTTCGATCGGATGGTCACTGTGGCGCTATCGCTGGATGGCCATGGCCGTGTCCTGGGTGGTCGGCGCAGTGATGGCCGCGGTGGTGTTGGTGCTTCCCAACCGGTACGAGGCGTCTGCCAGGATCTACGTCGACACCCAAACGATCCTGCGCCCGCTGATGACCGGGATCGCGGTGCAGCCCAACGTCGAGCAGCAAATCGTGATGCTGGGCCGCACGCTGATCAGCCGCGCGAACGTCGAGAAGGTCGCTGCGATGGCTGGCATCGATCTTTCGGACGAAAAGGGCGGCAAGTCCGAAAAGCGGATCGAAAAGATGACGCGGGCGCTGCAGATCCAGAGCGTCGGCCGCGACAACCTGTACACGCTCACCTACCACGACTCGACACCGGAGCGGGCGAAGCGGGTGATCGATTCGATGGTCGACATCTTCGTCCAATCGAGCGTGGGGTCTTCGCGCAAAGACTCCGACTCGGCCAAGGCCTTCATCGACGACCAGATCAAGGCTTACCGGACCGAGCTCGAACAGGCCGAGACGCGCCTGAAGGATTTCCGGATCAGGAACATCGATATGCAAGCGGCGGACGGGCGCGACACTGCCACCCGGATGGCCGAGCTGGGTACGCAACTCGATGCGGCGCGGCTGCAGATGCGTGAGGCCGAGCAGGCGCGCGACGCCGCCAGGAATGCGCTGACTAACGAGAAGGGGGCAGACAATCAGCTGCCGGACTTGCTGGCCGAGGCGAGCGTTACTCCAGCCACGCCGGAGATCGACGCGCGACTCGACGCACAGCGCCGACAGCTCGACGCCTTGCTGCAGCGATTCACCGACCAGCATCCCGACGTCATCGCTGCGCGGCGGTTGATCAAGGATCTCGAGGAGCAGAAGAAGCGGGAGGTCGCTGCGCTGCGGGCCAAGCCGCCACCGGTGTCCGCTCCGCAGCAGGACAGGCGCGCCAGCCTTGCCTATCAAGAACTGACTCGCATGGCAGCGGCAGCCGATGTCCAACTGGCTACGGCGCGTGCGCGCGTCGCCGAGTACCAGTCTAGGTTGGACCATCTGCGCGCGCGCCTGAAGGACGCGCCGCGAATAGAGGCCGAGCTGGCACGGCTCAATCGCGACTATGCAATCCAGAAGAGGGCCTACGAAGAGCTCGTCACGCGGCGCGAGTCGGCCACGATGTACGGCAAACTCGACGACGCTGCGGGATTGGCCGAGTTCCGTGTGATCGACCCAGCCCAGCTTCCGCTGAAGCCGATGTTTCCGAATCGGCCGCTGCTGCTGCTCGCAGCTCTCGTCATTGCGATCGCGGCCGGGCTGGGGGCGGCAGTGGTGATGTCGCACCTGAGACCTGTGTTCCACCGTGCGTCCGAGTTGAAGTCTCGGTTCGGTCTGCCACTTCTTGGCGCAGTGGCAGCCGTGACGTCCGACCTGGAAGCCCGCCATGAACGCAGGGAGATTGCCAAGCTTTCGGCGGCGTCTGCCACGCTGGTCGTGCTGTTCGCCGTGGCGGTCGGTCTCAGCACGGTCCTCCCAGTCTGAGGTTGCCATGTCGAAACTGATCGAATTGGCAGTTCAGCGGCTCGAGCAGCTTCGCAGTTCCGGCATTACGGTGTCGGGTCAGCATGCAACGGCCCAGGTGGCCCCGGGCAAGCCGACTGCGCAGCGTACATCGAAGCCGGCGCTGCCGTCCGACCCCATGCCGCAGGCGACGTCCAAGCTGATTCAGCTGGATGCTGCCGCGATGAAGGCAGCTCATGTGAACGTGCCTGGGGGCGAGCCCTGTCCGCAGGCAGAGCAGTTCCGGATGATGAAGCGCCCGCTGATTCGCAACGCGGCCACCCTGAAAGAACAGGGGCAGAGCCGCCCCAATCTGATCATGGTGACCAGCGCGCTCGCTGGAGAGGGCAAGAGCTTTACCGCGACGAACCTCGCGATGAGCATCGCTTCGGAGGTCGATCACAGCGTGTTGCTGGTCGACGCCGATGTTGCGCGTCCGTCGCTGTCCAGATTACTCGGGTTCCGCGCGGATGCCGGGCTCCTCGACGTTCTCGAGGGCAGAGCAACGTTGCCGGACGTCCTTCTGAAGACCGACATCGACAAGCTCACCATCCTGCCCAGCGGCGCGCCGCGAGCTCGCGCTACCGAGTTGCTGGCCAGCGAGTCGATGAGCAGCCTGCTCGACGAGATCGCCACGCGCTACCCCGATCGCATTGCGATCTTCGACTCGCCGCCGCTGTTGTTGACCACCGAAGCCAGCGAGTTGGCAGCCCACATGGGCCAGATCGTCGTCGTCGTCCAGGCGGATCACACACCTCAGGCCGATGTCGAGCGTGCAATCGGGCTGATTGCTGAACACCCGGTCCGCTTGATGATGCTCAATCGGGTGCACCCGAAGATGATGCAGGGCCCTGGCTATGGCTACGGTTATGGCTACTAGCCAGGGCAAGGGCCAGGTCCCGGCGACAACTCTTCCCAAGAATCGATGCGACGCCTCGGTCGGGCTCGCTGAACGCGCTCGGTGCCTGGTGTCGTTGACTGCGCTGGCTGCAGCCACGATACCTGCGTTTGGACAGCAAGCGCCGGGAGGGGTCGGGCCACTGCCTGGCGAGCCGCCACCCAACGATGCGCGGCAGCCGCCGAACGACGGGGCGGCAGCGCGCGCCAACCAGCCTGGCGGCGCTTCTCAGCCGCCGATCCTTGTCATCGGCGCTGCCGTGTTACTCACTGCGACCGACAACGCCGACCTCACCCCTCAGCCAAGAAGCGACTATCTTGCCGAAGGGCGCCTGAACCTGCGGCTGAACCTGCCATATCGGCGCCTGCGGGGCTACTTCGATTACACGTTGGCGGCCGTCCACTTCGGGCGCTCCAGCGAATCCGACGAAATACTCAACGCGCTGGAATCCGAACTGACGGCAGAAGTGATCGAACAACACGGGTTCGTCGAGGCAGCGGCGTCGGTCGGTCAACAATTGCGATCGGCCTTCGGCGCCGCGACGCTCTCGCAGGGAGTCTCGAACGAGACGACGACGCTGTCGCCCACTGCCGCCAATCCGAATCGGATCGAATCGGCAACTTACCGTGTGGCTCCGTACCTCAGGGCCAGGCTCGGAGAGAGCGGGCAATTCGAAGCCCGCGCCGAGCAATCGGAGACCAGGTTCAGAGGGCTCGACGGCAACGACTTCAGTACCCAGCGCGCGCGGCTTCTGGCCGACGGAGGCGTCAGGCCGCGCGCGTTGCGCTGGCGCACACAATTCGATGCTGCGATCTACGATTTCGACAGCGGCAGGCGCACGCACGAGGCCATGCTGCGCGGCGACCTGGGCTGGGCGTTCGACGAAGAGAAGGTCGTATCGCTGATCGCCGGGCGTGAGGGCAACAATTTCCAGACGGCGCAGAGGCGGTACGGCACGATCTACGGCGCCAGTCTCGACTGGCGCCCCAGCGAACGGACGCAGTTCTATGCAGAGGGGCTTCATCGGTTCTTCGGCATGGGGCACACCGTCACGTTCAGCCACCGCGAGTCGCGAATGGCGATCACCGTCTCGGACTCGCGTACCGTGGTCGCACCCGATCGATTGAGCGCCGGCGGGCTCGCGCCGGCCTACGACGTGCTCTTCTTGCAGTTCGCAGGCGCCGAGCCTGACCCGGTGCGCAGACGGGCCTTGGTTCAGGATACCCTGCTGCGCAACGGCATCGATCCAACCGAGCAGATCGTCTCGGACTTCCTGACCAATGGCGCGATGATCGTCAGCCGTCAGACCGTGGCCTTGTCGTGGACGCATGCGCGCGACCTCGTGACGTTGGGCCTCGAGCGCGTCGAGAACCGCCGCGCCGACACCTTGGTTCAGCTGCCGTCGACCGACAGCTTTGCCGCCACCGATCGCGTCGATCAAACCGGTGGGATCCTCACCTGGGCGCATCGGTTGACGCCAACGGCGACGCTGACACTGGCCGGCACAGTGCAACGCACCACAGGCGAGTTGTCGAGCCAGGCGACGACCCTGCATTCGGTGAGCATCCTGTGGTCATCGCGGCTGAGCGAAACGACGACCCTGGCGCTCAGCGGTCGACATGATCGGTTCGCGAGCGACTCGTCACCCTATCGAGTCAATACGGTGACGGCGAGCATCCGGACGCAGTTCTGACATGCTGTCGGCAGCGGAGGACCGTTCTTCGAATGCCAAGCCGTCGGCGAGCCGGGGTGCCGCAAACGCACTGACCATCGACGTCGAAGACTACTTTCAGGTCTCGGCCCTCGCGCCTTATATCGACCGCCGCGGATGGGACCAGATCTCCTGCCGGGTCGAGGCGAACGTCGACCGCGCGCTCGCGCTACTGCGCGACGCAGGTGCGCAAGCGACCTTCTTCACCCTCGGTTGGGTTGCGCAACGGTATCCGGCCATGGTGCGGCGCATCGTCGAACACGGACACGAACTGGCCAGCCACGGGTACGGGCACGATCGTGTGACCGATCTGTCGCCCGCGCAGTTTCGCGAGGATGTCGTACGCGCCAAGCGCATCCTCGAAGACACGGGCTCCTGCCCGGTCCTGGGTTATCGTGCGCCGAGTTTCTCGATCGGCGATGCCAACCTGTGGGCACTGGACGTGCTGGTCGAAGCGGGGTATCGGTACAGCAGCAGCATCTACCCGATCCGGCACGATCACTACGGCATGCCCGCTGCGCCGCGTTTCGCGCACCGCACCGCCAGCGGGCTGCTCGAGATCCCGATGACGACGCTGCGCGTGATGAACCGAAACCTGCCTTCGAGTGGGGGTGGGTTCTTTCGCCTACTGCCTTACACCGTTTCGCGATGGATGATCCGGCGAGTCAACCAGCGCGATCATCGACCAGCCGTGTTCTATTTCCATCCTTGGGAGATCGACCCCGATCAACCACGCATTGACGGGGTCGATCTCAAGACCCGCTTTCGGCACTATCTGAACCTCGGCCGGACGGAGGCGCGACTGCGGCGACTGCTCCAGGACTTCCACTGGGGTCGTATGGACACGATATTCGTTTCCGACAACGCGTCGGTGTCGGCTCACTAGCATGCTGGTCCCCGCTCTACGGGGCATCGTGTCCAAGGACTTGCACTTCGGCATGAGCGCGATTCCCCTGGTGGCTCACGTGATGCACCGGTTCGACACGGGTGGATTGGAAAATGGGGTGGTCAATCTGATCAACCATATGCCAGCGACGGCATATCGGCACATGGTGATCGCCCTGACCGAGGTCACATCGTTCCGATCGCGCCTGAACGATCACGCGATCGAGTGCATCGGGTTGGGCAAGACGCCCGGAAATGGCGCGCGACTCTATCCCCGCTTGTGGAGATTGTTCCGCCACTTTCGTCCTGCGATCGTCCACACGCGGAATCTGGGTGCACTGGAGATGCAGTTTCCTGCCTGGGCCGCGCGCGTTCCAGTGCGTGTTCACGGCGAGCATGGTCGAGACATCGACGATCCAGACGGCCGAAACCCGCGCCATCAGCGGCAGCGATACCTCTACTCACCGTTCGTGAGCCGCTACGTCGCGCTGTCGAGAGACCTGGCCCAGTACTTGTCGGGGCCTGTCGGAATTTCCAGTGACCGTGTCGAGCAGATCTATAACGGGGTGGACATAGATCATTTCCAGCCGGCATCGCCTGCGCCGACGCCGATTGCGGGCTGTCCGTTCCTCGGGCCTGAATACTGGCGTGTCGGCAGCGTTGGCCGCATGCAAGCGGTGAAAGACCCCTTGAATCTGGTGCGCGCGTTCATCGTCGCGCTGCGGCGCGAACCAGCGTTCAGCCGTCGTGGCAGGCTAATTCTGGTTGGGGAGGGGCCGCTTCGGGCGCAGGCGCTGTCGCTGCTCGGCGAAGCTGGGGCTGACGCACTGGCATGGGTGCCGGGTGAACGCTCCGACGTGGCGGATATCATGCGCGGGCTCGATTGCTTCGTATTGCCATCGCTGGCCGAAGGAGTCTCGAATACCATCCTCGAGGCGATGGCATCGGGGCTTCCGGTGCTGGCGACGGCGGTGGGCGGCAACCCGGAGTTGGTTGCTCAGGGCCGAACGGGCGCGCTGGTGCGTGCCGGCGATCCGCAAGAATTGGCAAGTGCCATTCTCGATCTCGCTTCGCACCCAACGCGTGCGCGTGAATGGGGTCGTGCGGCACGCGTGGAAGCCGAGGCCCGGTTCAGCCTGCCGGCGATGGTGGCCCGCTACCAGGAGTTGTACGACCGTCAACTCGCGGCAGCAGGCTATCGTAGGGAATCCAATGTGCGGCATTAGCGGCATCTTCGATACGCGCTTCAGGCGCCCGGTTCCTCGGTCTGCGCTGCAGCGGATGAACGAATCGCTGGTTCATCGCGGTCCCGACGAGGGCAGCCTGCACATCGAGCCGGGCGTCGGGTTCGGCCATCGGAGGCTTTCGATCATCGACGTCGCCACTGGGCAGCAACCGCTGTTCAACGAGGATGGGAGCGTAGCGATCGTCTTCAATGGCGAGGTCTACAACTTCCAGGAACTCGTACCTGAGCTTGAATCCGCGGGCCACATCTTCCACACCAAGAGCGACACCGAGGTGATCGTGCACGCGTGGGAGCAATGGGGCGAAGCCTGCGTCGGCCGCTTGCGTGGCATGTTCGCGTTCGCAATCTGGGACCGAAACCGTCAGACTCTATTCCTCGCGCGCGACCGGCTTGGCGTCAAGCCGCTCTTCTACGCGATGTTGCCCGATGGCCTGCTGCTGTTCGGCTCGGAGCTCAAGGCACTGGTGGCGCACGGTGGCCTGTCGTCGGAGATCGATCCGTACGCCGTGGAGGATTACTTCGCCCTCGGCTACGTACCCGAGCCACGGACGATCTTCCGCCTGGCGCGCAAACTCCCACCGGCCCATACGCTCACGATCAAGCGTGGCCAGCCCGTCCCGGCGCCGCGCGAGTACTGGGACGTTCGCTTCACCCTCGACAACCCCATGTCCGAGGCCGACGCCGGTGCCGAGCTGCTTGATCGCCTTCGCGAATCGGTGCGGCTGCGCATGATCTCCGAAGTGCCACTCGGTGCCTTTCTTTCGGGCGGTGTCGACTCGAGCGCCGTGGTGGCGATGATGTCTTCGGTGTCGGACGGTCCGATCAACACCTGCTCGATCGCGTTCGACGACCCCAAGTTCAACGAGGCGCAGTTCGGGCAGATGGTGGCTGACCGCTATCGGACGCGCCACCACGTGGAGACCGTTCACAGCGATGACTTCGATCTCGTCGACACGCTGGCGCACCACTACGACGAACCATATGCCGATAGCTCGGCGATCCCCACCTACCGGGTGTGTCAGCTCGCGCGCAAGCACGTCACGGTGGCCTTGTCTGGCGACGGGGGCGACGAGACCTTCGGCGGCTATCGCCGCTACCAACTCCACCTGCTGGAGGAGCGCATGCGCCGCGCCCTGCCGCACGGCCTGCGGCGTCCGCTGTTCGGTTTGCTGGGGCGTCTCTATCCCAAAGCCGATTGGGCACCCCGTGTCGTGCGAGCGAAGACCACGTTCGAAGGCATGGCGCGCACGTCGGTGGAGGCGTACTTCCACAGCATGAGCTTCATCCGTGACCCGATCAGGTCGGGGTTGTACAGCCGGCGCTTCATGTCCGATCTTGGCGGCTACCACGCCCGTTCGGTGTTCGAGCGCCATGCCGAGCGCGCCGGTACCGACGATCCATTGGCTCTAGTCCAGTACATCGATCTGCACACCTATCTCGTCGGCGATATCAACACCAAGGTCGACCGAGCGAGCATGGCGCACTCGCTCGAGGTGAGAGAACCGCTGATGGATCACCAACTGGTCGAGTGGGTCGCCACGCTGCCGTCATCGCTGAAGCTGCGCGGCGGCGATGGCAAGCACTTCATGAAGCGTGCGCTGGAACCGCACTTGCCGTCCGACGTCCTGTACCGGCCGAAGATGGGTTTCTCGGTGCCGCTGGCCAAGTGGTTCCGTGGACCGCTGAGGCAGCGTGTGCGGGAGGCGCTGCTTTCGGGCGCGATGGCCGAGTGCGGCATGTTCGACCCCTCAGCCATGCGCAATCTCGTCGAGCAGCACGAGAACGGCAGCCGCGACCACAGCACCGCCTTGTGGACGATGCTGATGTTCGATGCCTTTCTCCGCAATTCGAATTTGCGCACGCGTCTGCCCGCGGCGGCGTGAGTGCGGAGGTTGGCAAGGCGATGACGCGCACGGTCAAGACCTTGTTGTTTTCGACGCTGTACCCGAGCGCGGCACGGCCGCTGCATGGCGTATTCGTCGAGACACGCCTGCGCGAACTGCTGCGCCGCGGCGGGGTGGAGACCAAAGTCGTTGCCCCGGTGCCCTGGTTCTGGTCGACCAAGCCGCGATTCGGCCGGTATGCACGGGTTGCGGCAACGGCACGGCATGAGTGCCACAACGGCATCGAGGTGTTCCACCCGCGCTACTTCCTGCTGCCGAAGATCGGCATGTCGAGCGCCCCATTTGCTTTGGCATTGGGTGCCTTTGCCACGCTGGCGGCGATCAGGCGCGACGGTTTCGATTTCGAGGTGATCGACGCGCACTACTACTACCCGGATGGCGTTGCGGCCGCGATGCTCGCGGCATGGTTCGATCGGCCGCTCGTCGTGACCGCGCGGGGCACCGATGTCAATCTCATCGCGCAGTACACGGTGCCGCGTTCTCTAATTCGCTGGGCGGCGAGGCAGGCAAGCGCTTCGATCGGTGTCTCGGCCGCGCTGGTCGAGCGCATGGGTGAGATCGGCCTCGATCCATCGCGGTTGTTGACCATGAGCAACGGTGTAGACCTCGAACGCTTCGATCTGCGCCCTGCCGAGCGGATGCGCGAGCAATTGAGTCTGCAAGGCGGGCCTCTGATCCTGACCGTGGGAAACCTTCACGAACACAAAGGCCAGCGGCTCGTGCTCGAGGCGTTCTCGCTATTGCAAGAGCGCCTCGAAGACGCGCGATTGGTGATCGTGGGGGAAGGACCGGACCGCGAAGTCCTTCATACCTCGATCGAGCGTGCCGGTCTGCGGGACCGCGTGCGCCTTGTGGGAGCCATCCCCAACGAGGATCTGGCGTCGTGGTATGGCGCGGCCGACGTCACCGTGCTGGCGTCGAGTCGCGAAGGTTGGCCGAACGTGCTCCTGGAATCGATGGCGTGCGGCACTCCGGTGGTCGCCAGCAGTGTCGGAGGGGTTCCCGAGATCATTCAAGACCTGGTGGCGGGGCGTATCGTCAGCGAGCGGTCAGCCGACGGCTTCGCGAGCGCGATCGAACATGTACTGCACGACCCACCCGATCGTCGTCTTGTGCGTGCCTATGCCGAGCGGTTCAGCTGGGACCGCACCAGTCGCAGCCAGCTCGCGCTCTTCAGGTCGTTGGCCGCGCAGCCGGAAGCCACCTCGCCATGCGGATCGTTCTAACCTCGGCGCGAACTTCTCGCGAGCCCCGGTCGGGGGTGGTCGAGAGGCGCGTCTGAAGCTGCGGTGTCGTCGTGCGCGATCTGATCCTTGCCGCTGTTTTCGCGAGCCTCGTGCTGCTGGCGTTCAAGTATCCGCAGGTCGGGGTCTACCTCTGGGCGTGGATCTCGGTGATGAATCCTCACACCTACACCTATGGTTTCGCTCGCACGATGCCATGGGGGCAGATCGCGGCCGCGGTGGCGTTTCTCGTGCTGTTCACCAAGACCCGCAAGTCCATGCCGTGGAACTCGGTGACCGTCGCGTATGCATGCCTCATGCTGTGGGTCACGGTGACATCGTTCTTCAGCATCAATAGTCCGGAAGTCGTCTGGGACCGCTGGGTGTTCGTCATGAAGGTTCACGTCATGATGTTCGTGACACTCATGACCCTGCGGGGTCGCGCGGAGATCAACATCCTTCTCTGGGTCGTGGCTGGCTCGATCGCGTTCTACGGCGTCAAGGGTGGGCTCTACACCATTGCCACCGGCGGCAGCGGGCGGGTGTGGGGCCCCGAGGGTTCGATGGTCTACGGCAACAACGAGCTGGCCGTGGCCATGGTCATGACGATGCCGTTGCTCTACTATCTGCTCCAGACCTCGCCTCACCGCCGACTGCGCTGGGGAATCGTCGCCGCGATGGGTCTGATGGCGTTCGCGATCCTGGGCACACAGTCGCGCGGCGCGCTGCTGGCCATACTCGCGATGGCATTCACTCTCGGGCTCAAGAGCAATCGTCCTGTCAGTACCAGTGCTGCCATCCTGGCGCTCGTGATGCTGGCGGTGGCCTTCATGCCGAAATCGTGGGATCAACGCATGGAGACGATCCAGCAGTTCGAGCAAGACGACTCGGCGATGTCTCGGATCTACACCTGGAGAACGTTGTGGGCGTTGGCGCTCGACAGGCCTCTGGTCGGCGCAGGCTTCGGCGCCGACAACCCGATGGTCTTCAACACCTATGCCCCGACCGATCCCGAATTCGAGACATTCAGACGCGAAGGCACCGTGCTCGTGGCGCACAGCATCTACTTCCAGGCGTTGGGTGAACACGGGTTCATCGGACTGGTGATCTACTTGCTCATCGGCGTTCTGGCATATCGAAAGGCTTCGCGGTTGAGCGTCGCGGCGGCGCAGGATCCCGAGTTCGCGGGCTGGGTGCCGCTTCTGATGCGCATGGTGCAGGCATCCCTGGTGGGGTTCGCAGTAGGCGGCGCATTCCTTTCGTTGATGAACTTCGATGTGCCGTTCTATATCGTGGCGCTTGTCGTTCTCGCGGATGCCACCATGCGCGAACGTGCCGACTCTCGTCGCATGGCAACGGCGTCAAGTCCGTATGTGGCTGCTCAGGGAGCCTCGTCGCGCAGGCTGGCGCCATGAGGCGCGTGCCGGAGCCCATCGGAATGGAGTGCCGGGATGGCAGGCCTTGTTGCGGGTGAGTGCGCGGTGACGAGCGTCGGGACTATCGCTCCGGTCCCGGTTGGCCTGCCGGCTAGGGCGGCCGCGCTCAGCGCGCTCGCGTTGGGCGCGGCGTCGCATTTCGCGGCTGGGCCGAGGCTCTCGATCCTGATCTTCCACCGCATCCTGGCGAAACCCGATCCGCTGCTTCCAGGCGAGATCGATGCCGCGAGATTTCGCCGGTTGATGATGCTGGTGCGCAAGGGGTTTCGTGTTCTGCCGCTGGATCAAGCCTCCAGGCAGTTGGCCGAGCGGCGCCTGCCGCCGCGTTCTCTCTCGATCACGTTCGATGACGGTTACGCCGATAACCACGACCTCGCGGTACCGATTCTTCGCGAGCTCGGGTTGCCTTCGACCATCTTCGTGGCCACGGGCTTTCTCGACGGTGGTCGTATGTGGAACGACTCCGTCATCGAATGCATCCGGAGAACCGAGAGAACGGAGGTCGACCTGGGCTTCATGGGCTTGCCGCTGCTTCGGGTTGATCGGCTGACTGAGCGGCGCTCGGCAATCGAACGCGTCCTCCCTGCGATCAAGCACTGTCATCCGAGAGAGCGCGATCGCTTCATTGCAGAACTGCACCGCGCTTGCGGGCAACCCCGGTTGCCGAGCGATCTGATGATGACGCGCGCACAGGTTCGATCGCTGGCAAGAACCGGCTTTGCAATCGGAGCGCACACCGTCAATCACCCCATTCTGCAGACGATCGATGCTGCGGAGGCGGAACGCGAAATCGCCGACGGAAGGGCCGAGCTCGAACGCGTCGTCGCGCAGCCGGTCAGCCTGTTCGCATACCCTAACGGTCGACGAGATCGCGACTTCGGCCGTCTTCATGTCGACCTTGTCAGGAGGCTCGGCTTTGCGGCGGCAGTGTCCACCGAACCTGGCTCCAATGAGCCCGAGGTCGACCTGTTCGAGCTTCGTCGCTTCTCTCCGTGGGATACGTCGGATGCTCGCTGGATTGGCCGCCTGGCTTGGTCGCACGCTCGAAAGAGGCGCCCGCGATCACGGCAGGCCGGCTACGACCTGTGACGAAATCTCCCAGTCACCGCACCGGTCATGTCCGCGCCGCTGATTCGAGTACTTGATCTGCACGACGAGGCTGCAATGTCGGCGTGGGATGCATTCGCGATGACGCATCCACAAGCCACGTTCTTCCATCGGGCGGGCTGGCTCGACGTGCTGCAGGGCGTATTCGGGCATCGGGGCCACTTTCTGTATGCAGAGCGCGAAGGCCAGGTCGTCGGAGTCCTGCCCCTCGCCGAGGTCAGGAGCATGCTTTTCGGGCACGCCCTGGTCGGGTTGCCGTTCGCGTCCTATGGGGGTGTGGTCGCATCCGACGCGGAAGTCGCCTTCGCATTGGAGACGGAGGCGGTGCGCTTGTCGCGAGCACTCGGGGTCGACTACCTCGAGCTTCGCAACACGACCAAGCAGCAGGACTGGCCTGTCCAGGACCTGTATGTCGCGTTCCAGATGCCGATTCCGGCCGTGCTCGACGAGAAGATGCTCGGCATTCCGCAGAAGCGCCGGAACATGGTGCGGAAGGCACTCAAGCTGGGCCTTTTCGCAGTACCCGACGATACGGTCGCGAACTTCTTCCCGGCGTTCGCGCGCAACGCGCGCGACCATGGGACGCCGACCCTTCCGCGGCGCTACTTCGAACGATTGTGCGCAGTTTTCGGGCGCGACTGCGGCATCGTTTCCGTCTACGACAACCAACATCGATGCGTGTCCTCCATTCTCTGCTTCGTGCACCGGCAGCATGTTCTCGCTTACTACGCCGGTGAACTGCCGGAGGCTCGCGGCATCGCTGCGAACGATCTCAAGTACTGGGAGGTCATGAAATGGGCGCAGAGCCGCGGCTGCGCCGTGTTCGACATCGGGCGCAGCAAGAAGGGGACCGGGTCCTACGAGTTCAAGCGACTCTGGGGGTTCGAACCCGTGCAACTGCATTACCAGTACGTCCTGACGCGGCACAAGACCATCCCGCAGAAGAATCCCATGAACCCACGCTACCGGCTCCTGATCGGGGCCTGGCAGAAGTTGCCGATGCCGGTGGCGAACTTCTTCGGACCGTTCCTGGTACGCGGTCTTGGCTAGCAAGGCGAGCATGAGCAAGATCCTGCTGCTGGTGCACCGCATCCCCTACCCGCCAAACAAGGGTGACAAGGTCCGCTCCTACCACCTGCTGCAGCACCTGGCTCGGCGTCATGAGGTCTTGCTCGGTACGTTTATCGACGATCCCGACGACGAGAGACACATCGATGTGGTGCGCGGCCTGTGTTCCGACGCCTACTTTGCGCGCCTGCGCCCGCGCGCGGCCCGGTTGCGCAGCGTCGGCCAGATCCTTCGCGGGGGGGCGCTGACGCTCGGCTACTACCGCGACAGCGGGTTGGCCCGATGGGCTCGCGAGCGCATCGAGCAGAGAACCGTGGATGCTGCGGTGGTGTTCTCGTCGTCCATGGCGCAGTACGTTCAACAGCCGTTCAAGGTGCCGGTGCTGATCGATTTCGTCGACGTCGATTCGCAGAAGTGGACGCAATACGCCGAGGTACATCGGTGGCCGCTGTCGTGGGTGTATCGGCGCGAGGGGCGGGCATTGCTTGACTACGAGCGGCGCATGGCTGCGCTCGCGCGCCGATCGTATTTCACGACCGACAAGGAGGCGGCGCTTTTCGCGCGCCTCGCACCCGAGGTCGCCGGCAGGATCGAGGCGATGGGCAATGGCGTCGACACCGCGTTCTTCGCACCGGATGCAGCGCATGCCTCGCCGTACCCGCCCCACGAGACACCGATCGTCTTCACGGGCGCAATGGACTACTGGCCCAATGTCGACGCAGTGTCGTGGTTTGCAAAGGAGGTCTTGCCGGCGCTGCGGCAGCGCCAGCCGACGGCTCGCTTCTACGTGGTCGGCCGCAGCCCGGCTCCAGAAGTGCGAGCCCTTGCGGGCGAGGCTGTGGTCGTCACCGGCACGGTCCCCGACGTGCGACCGTACCTGCAGCATTCCGCCGTCGTGGTGGCACCGCTTCGGCTTGCCAGGGGCGTGCAGAACAAGATCCTCGAAGCGATGGCGATGGCGCGGCCGGTCGTGGTGTCGAAGACTTGCGGTGATGCGCTCGATGCGCTCCCCGGTAGCGAGCTGATTCTCGCAACCGAGGTCAGCGACTACGTGCGGGAGGTCGATCTGCTGGTGAGCGATCGCCTAAGGGCCGCGGCGATTGGCCATGCGGGCCGGCTGCGAGTGATCGATGCTTACAGATGGGAGGCACGGCTTTCTTGTATCGATCGGCAATTCGATCGGTGGCGTGCTCCTCAATCGAACCAGACGGCGCCGATAACACATTGCTACGAGGCTCCTGGCCTGACGGCGGAGAATGCGCCGGACTGATCGGCAGCGACCTCCAAGAACTGACACATGACTACCATCGATCGGCGCCTGGCGCTCAAGTTCTCGTTGGCCGCGGTAGCGACTGTGGCCGCAGGCTGCGGTGGATCTGGCGATCCGGTCGAGCAGGCGGCAGGCGGTTCCACCCCGAATCCGAGCCCGCCACCTCCCCCGAGCCCACCACCCCCGGCGCCGCCTGGCGCACCGACCTCTGCGCGGCTCACGGGGAGTGCGTACGCCGCGGTGGGTGTGCCCGGGTCATACACGGTGACCCTCGACGCGCCCGCGGTTTCGAGCGTGACGGTGACCTGGCTGCAGACTGGTGGGGCTTCGCTCAGCAGCGGTACCACGGAGATCGCTTCGGGTGCGCGTTCGGGCAGCGTTTCGGCGACGTGGCCCGCATCAGGCTCAGGGTCGATCGACTTCACGGTGTCCCCGGCGCTGACGCGCCTGGGTCGGCCGATCGCGGTGGCGATCGCGGCCGCCGGCGCAGCGCCGCTGACGCTCGCTTTCGACGTTGCCACACCGCACCAGATCAGCGTCATGGCGACGCAGACCCGTGCGCTGGCGGCGGGCTCGGCGGTACGCGTCGACTATCGAGTCGCCGGCTCCAGCACCTGGATCGATGGCGGCTATCTCTATCAGACGAAAACCTCGCAAGGTGCCGCGGTCAACGGCTTCGCAGGCTGGGTCCTGGGCCTGGTGCCCGGTACGAACTATGACGTGCGCCTCGAGGTGAACGAACCCGGGCAGGCCGTCGCGTATGCGCAGGCGACGCAGGGTACGCGGGCGCTGCCCAGGGAAGGTGCTCCGCAGACCAAGGCCTGCACCCCGGCCACTTTCGCTTCCACGATGAGCGGTGCCATCGCCGGCGACGTTATTGTTCTCGGGCCCGGCACCTACACGCTCAGTAATTTCTCGTGGACCTCGCCGGGAACTGCAAGCAACCCAGTGTTCGTTCGCGGCGCCGGGGTCGACGCGACGGTTCTGGTCGACACGACCGGGCAGGTGCTCACCCTCAACGGCAGCCACTTCACCTTCGAAGACATGACCATCCGCGGATCGCGGACCGACAGCGGCCTGGATGCGTCGTCCATCGGGGTCGTGCTGAATCGCGGTACGCCGACTAACATCGCCTTTCGACGAATTCGTTTCGACGGATGCGATCAGGGAGTGAAAGTGTGGTCGGTCTGGTCCCAGGGTCTGCTGGTGTACGACTGCGAACTCATCGGCAACAACACCTGGGATAAGACCTACACGATCCCCAGCGGGCAGACGTACCCTCACTTGACCTGGAACGACACTGGCGTCCACATGCCCGGTCTGGGGAACTGTGTGTGGAACTGCACGTTTACCGGTTTTGGCGACACTATCAAGTTGGGCTATCAGGACGTCTATGCATCGCGCGCATGCTATGTGCACCACATCTGGGTGCGGCGCGGCGGCGACGACGGCATCGAGTTCGACGAGGCGGCTGGGAACTGCGCTGCCTACAACAACGTCATCTGCAACACCGCCTCGGGTGCTTCGTTCGACGGCGTTTCCGACGGCCCAGTCGGTTTCGTCCGCAACATCTGCATCAACCAGACCCGGCAGCCGTTGAAACTTACCAGCCGGGTGTCGGGGTTGCGCGTGTACAGCAATACGTCCGTCGGTACGACGCGCCAGTGGGATTTCGGCATGTACGCGGCCTCCGGCAGCGTTTACGACTTCGACTACCGGAACAATCTGCTCATCTACCGAGGCGCGGGGCCGCTGATCTCCTTCAATCAGTCGTTGATCGGCGATAGGGTCACCGACTACAGCGCGTGGTACCCGGATGCGCGAAACATCTATTTCGGTAGCGGTAGCGGCACCTGGAATGGCCTAGCGAGCGCAAAATCGCACCTCGCGCCGCGTATGGCGCACGACGTAATCGTCGCCAGCGATCCGTTCACGTCGCCGATCGCGCTTGGTGCCGACTACACCACCGAGTACGTCGGCCAACCGCGCCCCGTGCTCGCGTCGGGGTCGGCCGCCAAGGGCGCCGGGGTGCCCTTGGCGGGCGTGACTGACGGGTTCTCAGGCGCGGCCCCCGACATCGGGGCGGCCATCGCCGGGCAGAGCTTCGGCGCAGTCGGCTGCAGTTGGGCCGGCTACGTACCGGCCTGACCAACCGCCGCACTCATCGTGCCACGCGAAAGTCCGGTGCGTGGCGGCGCAGCCATTGCTCCATCACCGTCAGAATCCAAACCATCTCGCCGAAATAGCCCGGGTGCTCGGCCAGCCGCTCGTCCATCAGCGCCTTGACGAAGCCGGCCTGCACCACGCGCCGGTCAGCTAGCGCGCCAAGGGATTCGCGCGCCAGCGAGTTGAGCCCTGGGTGACGCTGAGCCCATACGCCAAACGGAAGCCCGAAACCGTGCTTCTTCTTGGCGAGGATCTCCCGCGGCAGAAAGTCGCGCAGCGCTTCCTTGAAGAACCAGCGCAGCTTCAAGCCCCTGAGCTTGTATCGGCTGGGCAGCCGCATCGAGAACTCGACCAGGCTGCGATCGAGCATCGGGAATCCAACCTCCACGCCGGCCATGCCCGCCGTGCCGCAGACCTTGGGCAGGTCGCACTCCGCCAGGGTATACCGCCAGTCGTACGCGAGTTGCCGATCCAGCAGGTCGGCATTCGCGGCCTGGTGCCAGATCTCGCGTTGCTGCCTGCGCGGCGCGTCCATGTCCACGCCGTTCAGAAATGCCGGCGTCAGAATGGTTTCCTGACCCAGGTAGTGAAGCAGGTTATAGGTCTGCATCCGATCCGGCATCGGTACTTTGGCCTGGCGGATATAGCTTGTCACTTTGCGTGCGCCAGGCACGGCAGCCATGACAGCGTTGTCAAACAACGGATCGACGATGCCAGTCAGCCACGACGGCAGATCGTCATGCACGCCGAATACCCGCTGCTTGGCATAGCGCGTGTTGCCGCCGAAGAGCTCGTCGCCGCCATCGCCGGCCAGCAGACGCGTCGAGCCGTTCTCGCGGGCCATCTTCGCGCAGTAGAAGGCCGGCAGCGCCGACGAGTTGCCGAACGGCTGATCGTAGTGGGCTGCGACCTCGGGCAGGCTGCGCGCCACGTCGGCCGGCGTCACGTAGTACTCGTGATGGTCCGTTCCGAAGTGCCGCGACGCGATGCGTGCAAACGACATCTCGTCGTAACCTTCGGCCTCGAAACCGATCGAGTAGGTGGATGGCGGGCCGGCCACGCGCCCGATCATGCCGGCGATGGTGGAGCTGTCTGTGCCGCCGCTCAGGAAGCAGCCGGGCTTGGTGCCATCGAGTCCGCGCTTCACGGCGCGGGCCAGCAGTGTCTGGAACTCCTCCTTGAGCGAATCGACCGAGCCGGCGCTCCGACCGCTGGCGAATTCGGGGCGCCAGTACGGCTTCACCTCGAGCCGGCCATTTCGCCAAAGCCCGAAGTGCGCAGCCGGCAGGCGTCGTACGCCCTGGAACACAGTGCGGGGTGATGGAATGACGTGGAAGTAAAGGTAGTCGTAGAGCGCTTGGAGGTCGATCTGCGCCCCGATTGCCTTGCCCAAGGTGTCGGCACGAGCGGCGACCACCAGATCGCCCTCGTGCACACCGAAGCAGAGCGTGCGCACCGCAAACCGGTCGACGGCCATGAACGTGCTGCCATCGTCGAGGGCAAACGCAACCGCGAAGTCGCCCTGAGCCAGCGCTGCTGCCCGCTCCGGCCCGTGCCGTCGCACCATCTCTCGCCAATGCACATCGGCGTCGGTCACCGCGCGGCCGGCTTCGTCGCGCGTCGTGCCCTCGAAAATGTGCACCGAGGCCGGAAGCAATTGATCGTTCATATGGGCAGGCGCGACGTCGTCTTCAGGGGCGCTGCGTTGCAGAGCGCGCCGACACGCCGGAAGCGGGCAGCGCCGGCGCCGACGCCGGCAGTTCCGCCACGAAAGCGCCCGGATCGCCGCCCAGCGCACGGTATGCCTCGCGCAACTGAGGGGAGCGCGGGCTCTGGCGCAAGCCCAGTTCCAAGTGCGCACGAGCCTCCCGGGTCAACTTCGCCTTCGCCAGAGTGTTGGCCCACAGCAGGTAGGCGGGCCAATAGTCGGGTTTGCGGCGCAGTGCGTCGTCCAACGCTTCCTTGGCGGCGATCTGGTTGTCGAGCAGCAACTGGATCTCGGCAATTCGGTAGAAAACCTCGGGCAGCAGCGGGAAATCCGGGGTCGCATTGCGGACCACGTACTCCAGATCGCCGATCGCATCGCCGAGCCTTCCGTTGCGCACTTGCGGCGGAAGGCCGGGTTCGAGGGCACGCCGCCACTTGATCAGCGCCCAGCAATAGTGGTGCTGGTGCCAGAACGTGGGTCCCATGCGTGCAACCCAATACGACGCGCGCGGCGACGTGTTCCAGGATGCGTCGCCGTAGTTGAAACCCTGCGTGTCGACGCAATAGGAGGGCAGCAGTGCCATCTCGGCCGGCGTCACGTTCTGCGGGCGCTGCGCATGGGCAGCAAGCGCCCACAGCAGTGCTGCTAGCGCGAAGACCTGCGTAGGCAGGCGAAGGCGCGAGGATATGGACAGCGTCATCGGCGAACTCGAAGGGGCTGTGATGGCCCGAAGCGCCGCCCGCGTCGCCATGTGGGCGGGTTTGGCCAGGGGGTCAAAGAATATCCAGTATCTTCATCGAAGGCATGCCTGGCTTCAGGGGATTGCCGCACGAATTCGAAGTGTTTGTCGGGAGTTTCGATTAGGGCGACGAAGGCCGGCCTCGGATCTTCGTCGCGGCAGTTTCGAACAGGCGCGCAAGCTCGGGCCATGCAGGGTGCCCGGCTGCGCGAAGAGCGAGACCCCAGGCAATCACCGTCGCGATGCCCGCTGCCGCGGCCCTGGCGAACTGGCCGGGCGTGGCAAAGGGCCACCACAGCGAAAGCACCAGCGCAGGAACCAGGGCCAGCGCCGCAACGACCAAGCTCGGCAGGACGCCCGCGATGACTTCACGGGCGCCCAGGCCGATGGCACGCGACAAGAAGACCTGCGCCATCGCCGCCCCCACCAGCGACCCGCCGAGCAGACCCCAGCACGCGCCGGCCAACCCGAAGGGTACAACCGCCAGCAGGCCAGCGACACGCGCAGCCTGCATCAGGATTTGCAGCGTATTGCTGTCCTTGGCGTTGCCCACCGACAGCATGGCCTCCTTGGACTGCGAGTACAGCAACTCGACCGCGGCCGCAGCGCACAGGATCGGCGCCAGAGGAACGGCCTCAAGCCACTGGTCGCCGTACATCAGCCGTATCGCCGGCTCGGCCGCAATCGCCAGGAACCCAACGAAAGGCCAGCCGACCGCGGTGAGAAGGCACATCGAGTGCAGCACCGCCTGCTTCGGCGATCCCGTCTCGCGCACGCTGCGCGCGAAGTACGGCAGGCTCACGGGGGTCACCGCGCGCAGCACCAGGCGATTGAAGATCTCCACCAGCCCTGCGGCACGGCTGAACATGCCGACCGATTGCATGTCCAAAGCGCGGCCAATGATCATCTCCGGAGCACCCTTTCCGAGCTGGCCGAAGATGTAGATGCCGGAGGCGAACTTGCCGAAGCGCAGAACCTTGCTCACGCCACGCAGCCCGGGCCGGTTCGGCAGCGATGCCGGCTTGAACCAGAACGCGCACGCCACAGTCAGCGCGACCCCGGCGAACGACGACCAGGCCAGGCTCATGTAGCCCCAGCCGCGCAGCGCCAATGCCACGCCGACGATGAACGACGCCGCGTTCGAGACAAGCCCTGCGACAAGTGTCGGGGTGAAGTTCATCTCGCGCCGGAACCATGCCATCGTGACGGCACCGAACGGGATGAGCAAAAAGCTGAATGCCTGTACGCGCATCACGTCCGCGACGCCCGGGGTGGCGTAGAAGCGCGCTGCCGCGGGGGCAAGGGCGAACAACAACGCCGCCATGCCCCACGAGATCATGATGTTGACGGTCAGTGCGGCGCGTAGCGCCGAGTCGTCGAGTTCCTTCTCCTGGATCAGGTACTCTGCGACACCGAAGTCGCGGAACGTGCTGGCCAGCGCGGCGAAAACGGCGGCGACCGCGAACACGCCGACCTCCTCCGGCGTGAGGAGGCGCGACATGATGACCGTTCCTGCGATCTGCAGCGCCAGACCGAGGTAGCTGTCGAGCGCGGAGATGGCGAGCGACCTGCGGACAACGCTCATCGATGCCTTGCTCAGTGGGCGGAATCCGGCAGGCAACCCGGGCTATTGGATCGACGAACGCCGATATCCGAGCGCGCGCAGCACGGTACTCGCAAACGCCCGCGAAAGGGCGAGGCAACCTCGCAGCCGACGTGGGTCATGGGCAAGAAGGCTCCAACGCACACCGCGCTGGGTCATCCAGTCGATCTTGTACCGGTCGTCGCCCGAGAGGTAGTCGACGATGCGCACGTTGTCCTTCTCGATCGAGCGCCGCATCAGGTGAGCGGTGAGCAGCGTACCGGGCGATAGAGACTTGTACCGCTCGTCGTAGGCGAGCTTGAAGATCTCGGCCCGGTCGCCGACAACGAGCCACAGTTGTGCCGCGATCGGCACCTCGCCGAGCCAGGCCACTCCCAGCCGCAGGCCGCCACGTCGCACGGCCATTCGCATCAAGTCGCGCACGAATTCCGGGTAGCGCTCGCTGCGCTTCCAGCTCGCGGCATAAACGGCCTCGTAGGCCAAAATCCCCGCACCCAGGCGTTCGTCCGAGTCGATGACCTCGATCCGTCCCCCGCCTGCTTCGAAGCGCTGGGTCGCGCGTGATACGGTGTTGCGAACTCGGCCGGGCCGAGCCGCCAGGTACTGCGACCAACCGACATCCTGTGCCCGCGGCCAGACCCAGTTCACGAGCCGGGGATCCTGCAAGACGACGAAGCCCTCGTTCGCCAGCGCCTCGTGTAGCAACATATAGGCTTGCGACGCTTGATCCATCGGCGCGAGTTCGACGCTCGCCGTCTGCGGCCAGTGCTCGCGCATCTTGCGTATCAGCGGTCGCAGATCTTGCGCCTTGAGCCACGGTGCGATCGGCGGCTCGAACTTCGCCGTGTAGAAATTGGCCAGCGCTTGCGCGCGCGTGCCATCGCGTTGCAGCGGCAGCGCCGCCACCGGCACACCATTGCGTCGCAGCACGAAGATCGCACAATCGCTTCGTGCAAAGCAGTGGCGCTGCAGCATGGCGAACCACTCGGCGCTGGCCTGGAGTCCGTGCGCGGGTACAAGGCCGTCGAAGATCCTCACCACATCGGGCGGCATTTCGGCCAGTTGGGTCAGGCAATCCACCGGGGAGTCGTCTCGCGAGCACGCAGGCGCGGATCGGCGGTGCAATTGATGCAGGCAATGCGCCGTGTGCGCCGCTGCGCCGACCGGTCCGGCGCGATACAGCCGCAAGTCGTAGATGCAGCGCGAGCCGGTGGCCCATGAGAGCTGGTCTGCACTCGCGTCGGTGTAGAACTCGACAGCATGCCCGCTGCCGTTATCGTGCGCGACCCGCAAGACCTCGGCCAGCAGCAGGCGGCCCGGTGCGTATTTGCGCAGGCCTTCGTCGAAGGTTGTCTTGAGGATGACCGTCATGTGCTCGCTGCGCATCAGCAGCCGCGACGCCGCGAGCGTGTCGCCGACCCACATTTCGTGCACCGACGCCTGCCCGCGCTGTGCGGCCGCAACGAGCAGGTCGCTGTAGAAGCGCGTCTGCGTGCTGCCCGGCTCCAGCGCAGTGCCAGCGGCGCCTTTCCACCCGCGGTGCTCCAAATTCGCGTAGCGCACCACGGCTGCCTGCACGCCTGGCGGCTCCTCGATCGCCACGTAGCGGGCCGACTGTGCGTCCGACTCGATCGTGTTCGCATAGCGGCGCAGGTTCTTGCGCAGGCTGCCCGAGCGGCTTGCCATGTATCCGGCGAAACCTTCCTGCACGACGACGGCCATGGTCCTGGCGTGGTGCTGGCGGAACGACGGGCCCGAGCCGGCGAGGAGGCCGGAGACACACGGGTCGATGCACATCAGATCAAGCATGGCGGCATGGCCTGGCAAGGCCTCGAGCAGGCCGGAAGGCGCTGCCTCGTCGCAGATGAGCAGGCAGCCAAGCTGCGCTTGCGGAGGCCGGAAGGTCGTCCAGACCCAACGCGAACGCGGGAGCAGAATGCACATTGCCTCGGCGATGCCGCCCACCTCGAGCACGCACAGGTGCTCGGAGCCGTCGCCGAAGTGCCGCAGCAGCCCATCGACGAACAACCCCGACAGCATCGGGTGGCTGTCGAATCGCCGGGCATTGAGCTCGTCCCACGCTGTCAAGTGCGACCCCAGCGTTCTCGACAATGGGCGCACAACCCAGCGTCGTCGCACTGCCGCTTCGGCGCTTGCGGCCTTCGCCGTCGCAGCCGTTCGCGCCACCTGCGGTCGCCCAGCGGAAATGCTTTCAGGTTTCATCGATCGAGCCAGGCGCATCCACCTCGAAGGTCTGCAGCAGAATGTCGGTGATGCAATCCACATCATGGTCCGACAGATCCTGGTGACACCCGATCTGAAGCACATGGTGGGCCCATGCGGGCCCGCTGTCGCCCGGAATCAGCGGAGTGCCGGGCCAGCAACGATTCCAGCGGTAGACGGGCACGCCGGCGCCGCGCAAAGCGAGGTAGCCAGGGTCTGGCTGCCGCACCCACAGCGGGAACACATAAGGTGCGCAGTGGCTCGGGAGGGCGGGCAGCAGCGGGTGCATCGCGCGGCTTGCCCCTAGCCGCTCGACCAGGTGCGCGTAGTGGCGCCGACGCCGTTCGACGATGCGCTCGCGCGGCAGCCATCGAGCCAGCCAGCTACTCGGGCGCGTGATGCGACGGTGCGCCAAAGCGACGTCCAGCTTGGATGCCACCGCGTCGATGCGATCTTCGTCGCCTGGCTCCGCAACGAACGGCCGCCTGCCACGTACCCGGCGCACCAGGCCCAAACCAGCCATGACGGCAAATCCGGCTCCTCGCAGGCGGCCATACCGTGCGCCCAGTTCGATGGTGTTCAAGGCGGATTTCAAGTCGGCGGTGAAAGACCGCTTCGACAATGCAGGCAAGACGAATGGGTGGTTTGGAACGAGACAACCACCGTCGTCCACAGGCAGGAACTTCTTGAGGCTGCCGATCGCAAAGGCGCCCCAGCGGCCAACGGGCTGGCCAGCCGCCAATCCGAACAGCGCATGCGCGCAGTCTTCGATCAGTGCGATGCTGCGCTCGCGACACCAGGCAGCCACTGGTTCCATCGGCTGGGGTAGCCCGAAGAAGTGCACTGCCACCATCGCCTTGACATCGTGCAGGCTCTGTCTCGACAGCCAGTCGAGATCCGGCGCGCCGCTCTCCGTCAGCGGGTAGAACAGCGGCTGCGCACCCAAGGTCTGGACCGGGGCGACCATTGTCGGGCAGTGATAGGTCGGCACCAGCACCCGCTGGCCCAAGGATGTGTCGAGCGCCTCGAGCGCCAGCAGGATCGCTGCGCTACCGCTGCTCGTCAGGACAACCTGCTGCCGGTCGAGCAGCGACGGAACGCTGGCCGCTCGCGCGCCCTCGAGCGCCGACCAGCCCATCACCGGCAGGCGCGGCAGAGGCATTGCTGAACGGCGGCAGTGGGTTTGAAGTGAGGCTGGAGGCAAGCGCCGGCCGACCAACATTGAAGGGCAGTCACGCTGAGGTGCACGGGAGGCCCACTCGCCGGACCTCAGGGGATCGAGGCCCCCTCGGGCCTGCTGGCCGCTGCCCCGAGGTGGACTAGGCTCGGCGGCGCTGAATCCTTAAAGTGCCGTGTGCTCGCCCTGCACGATTCCTTTTGCTGACAATCGGGAAATTGTAAGGGTGGGCTCTGTGCAGCCAATCCCTGAACGCAGGGAAGTCGATCCAGGGGTGTTTCAGGCGGACACGAGCCGTAGCCGTTTTGATCCGGAGCCTGCTTCCGCTGCCGATAGACTGCACCAGAATCACCAGTTGAAGCTGGAGCCTCCCACAATGCAACGCATCAGCCGGCGCACGGCCATCAAGGGCGTGGTCGCGTCCGCTTCGGGTTTGCTGAGCGGATGCGGCGGCGGTAGCAGCGAGGCCGCGCGCGAAGAAGGTGCCGGCGGGCCTGCGCCATCGCCATCGCCTTCACCGCCACCGCCACCGCCACCGCCACCGCCACCGCCACCGCCACCGCCTTCCCCATCTCCGCCTCCGCCTCCGCCTGCAACCGACATCCGCCTAGTCGGCCCGGACATGGCCCCCTTGGGCCAGAGTTCGGCGCCCTTCACGGTGTCGCTGTGGCCGGCCAACTCGATGGTGGGATCCCCAGTGATGGTGTCAGCCGGCGACGGCGGCGCCGGTGGCACCTTTGCGCCGGCATCAGTGATGCTTTCGACAGCGTCGCCCAGTGCCAGCTTGTCCTACACGGCGGCAAGGTTAGGTACGGTCAGCGTAGCCATCAACAACAACGCCGGGTTGTCAAACCCGGCCCAGCGCACACTGTCGATTGTTTCGCTTCCCCCCTGGGCAGCGAATGCGCGCTCGGGCACCTGGGTCGAGGTGCCGATGGCGGCCACGCTGTCGTCGGTCGACCCGAGCAGGTCGTCCCAATACAACCCGAGGTACCCCAGCGCACCGGAGTGGAGCGGTTCCGGCGGCCAGAGCATGATCGTCACGGCCTGGTGCGGAGCGGCCTACGACGAGGCCACCGATACCATGTGGCTCGGAGTCGGCGGTGGCCACCGCGACTATGCCGGCAACGAGGTCTATCGCTGCGGCTTCTTCGATTCCGCGCCGACGTGGGAGATGGTGCGGCCGCCGTCGGGCGCGGTCGGCAATCTGCTCACGACCAATGACGGAAGGGAATCGACGGGTCTGTATGCAGACGGCCGCCCCCGCGCTGTGCACACCTACAACAAGTGGGTGTATGTACCGGGCGTGGGGCCAGTGCTGGGCGTTCACGGGAACACCTCTTACAGCGCCGCGGCCGGCAGGACGTGGAGTGTCTTCATCGATCCGACAACGGGTGAGGCGTCGTTCACCGTCGATCACAGCATTGCTGGTATCGCTACAGCCATGGGTGCCTGCTACGATCAGTCTAGGCACGCGATCTGGCTGGCGCCGTCCAACACCTCAACGATCTACCGCTACAACATCCCCACGAGTGGCGGAGCACACACTGGTTCGGCGGCGAGGGCAATCGGCAGTGGCGGCATGTCGCGCTACTACACGTCCCTGACGTACTTGCCTGGGCACGATTGCTTGCTGGTCGGGCAGAGCGACGAGGATTCAACATCTGGGAGCTGGCGGGTGTTCGACTGCGCGACCGGCGTTGCGTACTCGCCAACGTTCAATGGCAGCGCCCCGATGGGCGGTGGCAATGGCAAGACCCAGCCGCGTTGGGTTCCAGCCCTTGGGGCGGTATGCGCTTGGCACAACTCGAGCAACACGACACAGATCACCAAGCTGACCCCGGGCGCCGATCCGCGCACTGGCGCCTGGACTGTTTCCGCGCTGCCCGTGTCGAGCTCGAATGCCGTGACGCCGAGCGGGCGTGTCAGTCAAGGTACCTACGGCCGCTTCGCGTACTCGCCGCGCCTCGGTGGATTCTTAGTGTTCAGTTCGACCAGCGGTTCGACCTACTTCTACAAGATCTAATAGTCGACCACTTGGCGAGCGCAACACTTCTTGCGCAACCCCGGCCGCGCGCCTCGCGTTGCCGGCCCAATGGAATTGCCGTTCCGCGACCGCGTCGCGGGCGGCTGCCCCGAGCCGCGCGCAATGTGCGGGGTTATCGACCAGCGCTTCGATCGCGGCCTCCAGGCTGCCCTGGCGGTCCGGTTGGTACATCTCGCAATCGATGCCTCTGCGCAGCACTTCATGGTGGTTGGGCTGGTCGGGGGCGACGATGGCCTTGCCGAGTGCCATGTACTCGAACAAGCACAATGGCGAGGCGTAAGGAACGAGTGCGGTCTGCAGCGCCACGTCGAATGACGCCGCGACGGCCGGCACTTGCTGCCTGGGCAGCACTCCCGTGAAGTGCAGCTTGTGTGCCACACCGAGCCGGCGGGCCTGCCCCTCCAGTTGCGGCCTGACCACGCCGTCGCCCACCACGAGCAATACGGCCTGATCGCGCTCGGGGCGGCGCGCGAGCCAGTCGACGATTCTGTCGAGCTGGTCCCATTCGCGGACGAAGCCGATGAAGCCGATCACTGTGCGCCCTGCGAGGCCGAGCTTGGCCTTCGCCTGGGCGGAGGTCGGCAGCCTCTGGAAGTTCTTCGGGTCGATGGCATTGGGAATGACGGTCACACGTTCGCGCGGCACGCCGATTTCGACCAGCATCTCGCCCAGCACCTGGGTCACTGGAAACACTCGCGCCGCACCGGTCAGCGTGTAGCGCTCGACAAGGCGGGCAAGCCAGCCAAGTTTCAGCTTGCCGTAGCGTTGCTTCTCAATCACGTAAGGCGCGTTGACTTCCAGCAGCAGAGGTACCCGGGTACGCCGGCTCACCCACACACCAGCCGGCTGATAGAGCGCGTAACGTTCGTAGATCACGTCGGGCTCGAAACTCGCCACTGCGCGACGCAGGCGGCGGTAAGCCACGAGTGCGTACGCGGCTTCGGCCATCTCGTAGACGGCCGCCGGCAGCACGGTCTTGAGCACGCCCACCCAGCCCGGGCTGCCGCTTTTGCCGCTATCGGACTTGTGCAATTCGGGTCCGACCACGAGCACCTCGGCGCCGATCGCGCGCAGCGCGCCGACCATTTCTTCGATGTGCGTGAACTGGCCGTCGCTCGATGCGATGCGGTGGTGATACAGCACCCGCAGCGCCTTGCCGGGGCTGCGCTCGGCTTGTTGCGGGCCGGATGTCGGGTCGGCTGTCGCGCATGACGGACCTGGCAAGGCAGACCTCAGGGTATCCAGCATTTCGCGTCGTGTGATCGGTGGGAAGGCGCGTGCAATCTGCAGATGGCGCGCCGAAGCGTAGCAGTTTTGCCCCCGGGCGCGCATCGTCCACCTGGGTGCCGGTGGTGCAGGTGACGAGCACGCTCGACAGTCACACGCCTGAGGGCACCAGGACCCTGAGTGCGCTCGCCCACAAAGCTGCGGCCACTGCCAGACCTCGAGCCGTGAAGTGGCACTCGTCATTGCGCATCTTGCCGCCGATGGCGTCGGTGTCCGGCCCCACGACCACGTTGCTGTGCGACGAGGCGACGTTGGCAATCGCCGAGCGGATGGCATCGGACGGCCCGGCTGTACCGCAACGGCTGGACAGCGCGGCTACGAACGGCGCCTCGATGCCCGAGCTACGGATGATGGACAGCAGGGCTTCCAGGCCTCGCGCGTATTCGTCTTGCGGCGTGCCTAGCCGCGCATCTGCTTCACCTTGCTGCCACACGATGAGATCGGGGCGCATTCGCGCAGAGACGCTGTCGGCCAGCAGGTGCTGCAGCGCGGCGCGCAACGGGCTGGTTGTGTGCGTCCAATCAGCGATCGACGTCGATTCCACTGCCAGCGGCATGAAGACGATCTCGCGCGTGTAGCCGATAGCGTGCATTTTCTCGGCCACCTGGGTCCACAGACTGCGATGTCTGCCGGTGGCACCGGGCAGTGGGTCGCCCACGCGCGCGCATTCGCGGCCGTTGGAGATCAGCACCCATGTCGATGACGTCGGTGGGGGAGGTTGCTCCTCCGCGCCGTGGTTGCCCGCGTTCGATTGGCCGAGCACCAGGATCACCAATCGCCCGGTGCCTGGCGGCGGGCATGGCCGTACGCCGATGGCAGGAAAGGGCACGCGTTGATCGAGCCGGGCAAGCAGCGCACGCTCGGCACGCCAGTGCTGCGTGACGAGCCACGCGCCGGCGGCGAACGCCAGCACCGCGACCCCCGCGAACACCCGGCTCACCTTCGCGATGTTTCGCAGCGGCGCTTGTACAGGCCCCGTATGGCCGCCAGCGCCGGCTTTTCGACTGCTGTCGAAAGCATCCACGCCACCACCAGGATAAGCCCCAAGGTCGCCAGCGCGGCGAAGTCGAAGGTCCATCCGGCCGCCAGCAGGCCGCGCTGAATGACCCAACCGACGTTCTCGTGGATGAGATACAGCGGATACGAAATCGTGCCGAGAAACACGACAACAGGGTGATTCAGCGCAGCGACGCGTCCTGCCGCAGCGACCCATACTGCCCAGGCCAGGCCGACCGCAAGCACACCGAGCATGGGCCCCTCGACGATCGCGATGCACAGCACCGCGGCGACCGCCGTGCCCCAGGCCAGCCCCGCAGCGCTACCGTCCGGACGGAGCAGCCTGTACACGCTGATTCCCAGCGAGAACCAGGCGATGTAGGGCAGGATCAGAATGCGCGAGACCGTCCACGAGAGCTCGATGCCGCCCCAAGCGAAGGCCAGGTGATAGACCAGCCGCAGCGTCAACAGCATCCACAGGGCCCAGTAGATTCGCGACATCCAGCCCAGGCTGTACAGCAGCAGCATCCAGACATAGAAGAGCATCTCGACCTCGAGCGTCCAGTACACGCCGTCGACATGCGGAATCCGCAGGAAGCCGTGGATCATCAGCAAGTTGCCCACCGCCTGCAGCAGCGAAACTTCCTTGCCCGGTAGGCCGAACACGCTGACCGTCGCGAAAGTGATCGCAACCGCAGCCCAGTAGGTGGGGAACAGTCGCGAAAACCGTGAGACCACGAAATCCATCGGGCGTCGTGTCTTCTCGAGGGTCATGAAGATCACGAACCCGCTGATGATGAAGAACAGGTTGACACCCAGATAGCCCAGCGGAAACGACACCGAAGGCGCAGAGTCTTGGGGATACAGCTGCGTGAATCGGGTGGTGTAGTGGAACAACACGACCGCCAGCGCCGCGATGCCGCGCAGTGCATCCACAGCGAGGAGGCGCGACTCGACGCGCCCGCGCGCCATCGGCGCCGGGGCGCTCGGAGCCAGAACTTGGGCGGTGCCAGCGTCAGGCGGCATGACTCACCGGTTGGGCCGAGGGGTCCCTTCGGCCGCATCGGGCTTCGATTGAACACCGTCGCCCCAGTGGCGGCAACCCCGGCAACATGGGGTTGGCAGTTCAGCCGCCGGCAAGCAGCCGTCGAGCGCTCGGCGCTGCGATCTGCCGCAGCCAAGCGACGGTGGCGGCGCCGACAGCGTCGCGCCAATCCGCGCGCGAGAACGTGTGATCCGCGCCACGCAGGTCGAAGCGCTTGACGTTGGTGCGCGTCAGCGCACCGCGCCATTCGGTGGAAGCTCGGGTCGCCTCGACGAACTCGCTGGCTGTCATGTCGTCGCCACTGAGCACCAGCAGGATGTCGCCGCCGAACGACATCCAGCCGTGTGCCATTCGGATGCTGAAGTGGGCACGCGCAGCAGGCGCAAGTTCGCGCCGCGATCGTACGGTTTCGATGAAGCCGCGCCAGGCGGGACCCCAGCCCTTGCCTGTCAGCCGTTGCCGCCAGAACTCGCCTTGCAGCAACCGGCGCCAGTAGTAGTGGCGCAATTGGGTGCGCGCGAGAGTGGCCTCGGTGCGCACCCAGGGATTGGCCAGCGCCAGGCCGTGGACGGCGGGATCACGGCGCGCGTTCATGTACAGCAGGGCTGCCGACGCGCCGTCGCACAGACCCCACAAGACGACCCGCTGCACCGTCGGCACGCGCGCCTGCAACTCGGCGACTGCGGCGCGGATATCGTCGTCGAGCTGCTCGAACGAGCGTGGGCTGCCGCTGCTGTCGCCCATGCCGCGGCAATCGAAGCGAAGGGCCGGGAACCCGCCATCGGCCAGCGCGCGCGCGAGGTGAACGAACTGACGGTGGCTGCCGGCGCGGTACTGCGGACCACCGACGACGATCACCACGCCGAGGTCCGACGCGGGTTGCTCGGGGCAGTGAAGAATGCCGAGCAACTGCTCGCCCTGGCAGATGAAGCTCACGGCGTGTTCGGTCACGTGGCGCGCTCCGTCTCTGAGGTCGTCGGCGCGAGGGCAGCCAGCGTGGCGTGCACCAGCGCGGGAGCCTCCTCGATCTCGGTGGTCGACCAGAAAGCCGGCCCGGCCAGCATCTGCGCGTCGACGCGATGGCCGGCGCGGCGCCAGTGCTCGATTGCCGTTGTCGACGCAGGCAACAGGGTCGGGTCGGGGCGGGTGGATAGCTCCAGCCAGGTCACCGCGCCGGGGTGCGAAGGGGGCTCCAGGCTTGCTGACGACATGCCGAGGGCCACGCCTGGCGGGAGGTTGTAGCCCGCCACCTCGACACTGCGCCCGGCCTCGAGCGCCGCGCGCAGCGCGCTCGTCGACTCCCTGGGGCTGCCGCCATCGTCGTGCAGACGCGCAGCCACCTTGAGTCGCAGGAATTGCTGCAGCAAGGGGTCGCCGCGGATCGCCGGCTGCCAGAAGACGAAGTCGGCGGTCTGCCTCATCAGCGCAGCGGCCTGGGTGGCAAGCAGTGCGCCGCTGCGCAACCCCCAGAACGCGAGCGGTCTGCCATGACGCTGCTGCAGCCACTGTGCGGCTGCCACCACGTCGCGAACCCAGTCGTCCCAGCTTGCATCGCCGATGTCGCCGTCGCTGTCGCCGCATCCGAGCAGGTCGATCTGCAACACGGCGTGCCCGGCGGCGCACAGCGCCCGTGCGCACTGGCTGGCCATGCGTCGCGACTTGTTCATCTCTTCGGCGAACGGGTGGGTGTAAACGATGCAGCGCTGCACCGCCCCGACCGGCGCGTGATGAATGCAGAAGCGTCGCCTGCGCGGACCGAGGTCGAGAAAGAACGGGTGTGCGGCCGCGGGCATCGCGGTCGGCAGCGTCAAGCGGCCAGCTTGTCGGAAACGAAATCGACCAAGCGGCCCACCGTGGCGAAGGTCTGTCCGTCGATCTCGTCGTCGGCCACGCTGATGCCGAAGCGCTCTTCGAGGGCAGTGATCAACGACACCACCGCCATCGAATCGAACTCTGGAATGGCGCCGAGCAAATGGGTCTCGTGCGTGAAAGCGCGGCCACGGCCGTTCAGCGACAAGACTTCGTCGAGGGTCAGTATCACTTCGCGCGCTACGTCCATGGCGGCGGCGATTCTAGGCCGGCACCGCGGCACATCGCGACCGCGGCGTGCACAACTTGCCACGCGGTGCACGAATCCCCCGAAAACAAGGGGCGCGTTGCCCCGAGTCGGCGCGACCGCTCGGCTACAGTAATCCGCTCGCCCCGCCGCCCGACTTGCGCATGACCGAAGCCCACTTGCTGCACGAGCTGGTGGCCGTTGCGGCCACGCGATCGCCATCGTCGCCTGCACTGTCGGCTGCCGGCGTGGCATTGCGATATGGCGAGCTGAGCGACGCCATCGGCCGCTGCGCGGGCGGCTTGCTCGGGCTTGGCGTTGGCCGAGGTGAGCGCGTCGCGATCTGGCTCGACAAGCGGTTCGAGATGGTGATCTCGTGCTTTGCCGCACCCGCGGCGGGCGGCGTGTTCGTGCCGATCAACCCACTGCTCAAGCCCGAACAGGTGGGCTACATCCTGCGCGACTGCGCGGTGCGCGTGTTGATCACGTCGCCCGAGCGCCTGGCGCTGCTTTCGCAGGTGCTGCCTGTCTGCCCTGAGTTGCGAAGCATCGTGGTCACCGGCGACGATGTCGGTGTCGCCGCGACCGCGCACGCTGCGGTCGCAAGTTGGGGCAGTCTGCTGGCGGCACCCGCACGTGCTGGTCACCGTGTGATCGACACCGATGTGGTCGCCATCCTCTATACATCGGGCAGCACCGGGCGGCCCAAGGGGGTGGTGCTCTCGCACCGGAACATGGTGGCCGGTGCGAAGAGCGTCGCGTCTTACCTCGGCAATCATGCCGACGATACGTTGCTCGCCGCGCTGCCGCTGTCGTTCGACGCCGGGTTCAGCCAGCTCACCACCGCGTTTCATGCCGGTGCGCGCGTCGAATTGCTCAACTACCTGTTGCCGCGCGACGTGCTGAAGGCACTCGAGCGCGAGCACGTCACCGGTCTGACCGCTGTGCCGCCGTTGTACATTCAACTCGCGCAGCTCGAGTGGCCTGCCTCCATCAACGGCACCTTGCGCTACTTCGCCAACACCGGCGGTCGTATGCCACGTGATACCTTGGCCAAGTTGCGGCAGCGGGTGCCGGGCGCCAAGCCGTACCTGATGTACGGTTTGACCGAAGCCTTCCGCTCGACCTATCTGCCGCCCGAGGAGGTCGACCGCCGCCCCGACTCGATCGGCAAGGCGATACCGAACGCCGAGATTCTGGTGCTGCGCGACGACGGCTCGGAGTGCGGGCCCGACGAGCCTGGCGAACTCGTGCATCGCGGGGCGCTCGTCGGCATGGGTTACTGGAACGACGCGGAGAAGACCGCCGAGCGCTACCGGCCGCTGCCGCCGGGCATCGGTGGGCGCGAACACGCGTTGCAGTTGCCCGAGATCGCGGTGTATTCCGGTGACACCGTTCGGCGCGATGCCGAGGGGTTTCTCTACTTCGTGGGGCGCCGCGACGAGATGATCAAGACATCGGGCTACCGCGTCAGCCCGACCGAAGTGGAAGAGATGCTGTACGCAACAGGTCAGGTCGGCGAGTGCGCCGCATTCGGTGTCGAGCATCCCGTGCTCGGGCAGGCGATTCAGGTGGTAGCCACGTCCGCAGGCGGTGCGACGCGGCTCGACCCGGCCGCATTGCTCGACGCTTGCCGGCAACGCATGCCCGCCTACATGGTGCCCGCCGGCATTCACGTGGTGGCGGGCCCGCTGCCGCGCAACCCCAACGGCAAGATCGACCGCAAGCTGCTCGCTTCGCAATGGGCCGAGCTTCCGCGCACGGCTGAGGTCGGCGCCTTCTGAAGGCGCGTCAGGGGACAGCGTCTCGAACATGGCGGGCTTGCAAGACCAATGAACCACGCGCCACCGGCCCATGCCCCGATCACCGGGTTCGCCGTCGATGGCAGGGAACTGGTCGTCGGCGGGCAGCGGCTTTCGCGGCTCGCAGCGCGAGTCGGCTGCACGCCTTTCTACGCCTACGACCGAGCGCTGCTGCACCGGCGCGCGGCGGAATTGCGAGCGGTGCTGCCGCGCACGGTGCATCTGCACTATGCGATGAAGGCGAACCCCTTCGCCCCGCTGGTGTGTGCGATGGCGCACCTGGTCGAGGGCATCGACGTCGCATCGGGCGGCGAGTTGCTCGTCGCGCTCGACGCCGGCGTCGATCCGTCGGAGATCAGCTTCGCCGGCCCCGGCAAGCGCGAAGTCGAGCTGCGGCAAGCCGTGGCCGCGGGCGTGCTGGTCAATGTCGAATCCACGCGAGAAGTGACGCTGCTGCAGTCGGTGTCAGAGGAGATCGGGCTGCCGGCAAGGGTGGCGGTTCGAGTCAACCCCGACTTCGAACTCAAGGGTTCGGGCATGAAGATGGCCGGTGGCCCGAAGCAGTTCGGCATCGACGCCGATCGCGTGCCCGCAGTGCTGTCGCAGATCGGTGCGTCCGGCCTGGCTTTCGAGGGCTTCCACATCTTTGCCGGTTCGCAGAATCTGCGCGCCGAGGCCATCTGCGAAGCCCAGCGGCAGGCATACGAACTGGCGCTGCGCTTGTCGGCGCACGCGCCGGCGCAGGTGCGTTTCGTCAACCTCGGTGGCGGGTTCGGCATCCCGTACTTCCCGGGGGAGCGGGCGCTCGACACGCAGCCGATCGGGGACAACCTGCATGCGCTCGTCGAGCGCGCGGCTCGCGAGATGCCCAGTGCTGCGCTGGTGATCGAACTGGGGCGCTACCTCGTCGGCGAAGCCGGCGTCTACGTCACGCGCATCGTCGATCGCAAGGAATCGCGCGGCGAAGTCTTCCTGGTGACCGACGGCGGATTGAACCATCATCTCGCGGCCTCGGGGAATTTTGGCCAGGTGGTGCGCAAGAACTATCCGGTGGCAGTGGGCACGCGGATGGGGGCGCAACCGCTCGAGCGCGTGACCGTGGTGGGGCCGCTGTGTACGCCGCTGGATCAGCTTGCCGAGCGAATGGAATTGCCGCGCGCCGACGTCGGCGACTTGTTCGTCGTGTTTCAGTCCGGCGCGTACGGGGCCAGCGCCAGCCCGCAGGCCTTTCTCGGGCACCCTGGCTGCATCGAGGTGCTGGTGTAGCCCGTGCATGCATTCACAACTGCACGCGGCCTGCGACTGCCGAGGCAACACTCGAACGAATGGACACCGGTCCTGGTGCCCGTGCGTCGGTGCGAGCGCACGCAACCGCATAATTGCGGTGGTGTCCGGCGCACGGACGAGATCATCTTTCGACCGAACGGAGCAGTTCAGCAGTGACGACCCTTGCCGTTGTTGGATTGGGCTACGTGGGCCTGCCCCTGGCCGTGGAGTTCGGCAAGAAGTACCCGACCATCGGCCTGGACCTCTCCGCCGATAAGGTCGATGCCTACAAGCGCCACATAGACCCCACCGGCGAAGTCAGCACCGCCGACCTTCGGGCCGCGGTGCACCTGAAGCCCACCACCGACGCCGCAGCGCTCAAGGCCGCTGATTTCATCGTGGTGGCGGTGCCCACCCCGGTGGACGAGGCGCACATCCCCGATTTCTCGCCCTTGATCGGGTCCAGCACGTCGGTGGGTAAGAACCTGAAGAAGGGTGCCATCGTCGTCTACGAGTCCACGGTCTACCCTGGCGCCACCGAGGAGGTGTGCATACCGCTGCTCGAGAAGCACTCGGGCATGAGGTGGAAGCGCGACTTCTTCGTCGGCTATTCGCCGGAGCGGATCAACCCTGGCGACAAGCAGCACACGGTCACCAAGATCACGAAGGTCGTGTCGGGCGATACGCCTGCCACGCTCGAAAAGGTGGCCGAGGTCTATGGCAGCATCATCACGGCCGGCGTGCACAAGGCCTCGAGCATCAAGGTGGCCGAGGCCGCCAAGGTGATCGAGAACACGCAACGCGACCTCAACATCGCGCTGGTCAACGAGTTGTCGTTGATCTTTCACCGCATCGGCATCGACACGCTCGAGGTGCTGCAGGCGGCCGGCACGAAGTGGAACTTCCTGCCGTTCCGGCCCGGGCTGGTCGGCGGCCACTGCATCGGCGTCGACCCGTACTACCTGACCCACAAGGCCGAGACGTTGGGTTACCACCCGCAGGTCATCCTCGCGGGCCGCCGGATCAACGACGGCATGGGCAAGTACATCGCCGAGCAAGCCGTCAAGCAGATGATTCACGCCGGCGTCTCGGTCAAGGGCGCTCATGTCGTCGTGCTGGGGCTGACCTTCAAGGAGAACTGCCCCGACCTGCGCAACAGCAAGGTGATCGACGTGATTCGCGAGCTCGAAAGCTACGGCGCGACGGTGCACGTGCACGACCCGGTGGCCAGGAGCGCCGAGGCCGAGCATGAGTACGGGGTGAAGCTGGTGGCATGGGAGCAGTTGCCGCGGGCGAGTGCGATCGTCGCCGCGGTGTCGCACAGCGAGTTTGCCGAGCGCTCGCTGGACCAGACGCTGGCCAAGCTGTCGGCCGGTGGCGTCTACATCGACGTCAAGGGCACGGCCGACGCCCCGGCGCTTCGCGCGCGAGGCGTGCACGTGTGGCGTCTGTGACGCCGGGCCCCCGAGCGCTCGACGAAGCGTTGCGCCAACGCTCGCGGCGCTGGCTGCTCACCGGCAGCGCCGGGTTCATCGGTTCCAACCTGCTCGAGGTGCTGCTGCGCACCGGTCAGTCGGTGGTCAGCATCGACAGCTTCGCCACCGGACATCGGCGCAATCTCGAACAGGTTTGCGCCAACGTCGGCGCGGCGGCATGGGCCCGCCACCGCTTCATCGAGGGCGACATTGCCGACCCCGACACCTGCCGGCGTGCCTGCGATGGGGCGGAGATCGTTCTCCACCAGGCCGCGCTCGGTTCCGTACCACGCTCGATCAACGACCCGCTGGCGACCCACCGTGCCAACGCGACCGGCTTCATCAACATGCTCGTCGCGGCCAAGGACGCCGCGGTTGGCCGCTTCGTCTTCGCGGCGTCGAGTTCGACGTACGGCGATTCGCCGTCGCTGCCCAAGGTCGAGGAGGTGATCGGTCGGCCGCTGTCGCCGTACGCGGTGACCAAGTACCTCAACGAGCTGTACGCCGAGGTCTTTCATCGTTGCTATGGCCTGCAGACGATCGGGCTGCGCTATTTCAACGTCTTCGGGCCACGCCAGGATCCCGAAGGTGCCTACGCGGCGGTGATTCCGCGCTGGGTGGCGGCGATGCTCGATGGGCGCGCATGCGTGATCAACGGCGACGGCGAAACTTCGCGCGACTTCTGCTATGTCGACAACGCGGTGCAGGCCAACCTGCGAGCCGCCCTCGTTGACGATGCGCAGGCGCTGGGGCAGGTCTACAACGTGGCCGTGGGGCAACGCACGACGCTGCTGCAACTGCACGGCCTGATCGCCGAAGCTCTGCGGGCCGAACGGCCGGGCCTCGAGATCGCGCCGCCGCAGTTCTCGGATTTCCGGGCCGGCGATGTGCGTCACTCGCTGGCCGATGTCGGGCGCGCGGGCCGATTGCTCGGCTATGCACCGACGCACGACGTTCGCGCCGGTCTGAGCGCCGCGATACGCTGGTACGCGCAGAACCTGTAGTGTCAACGCCACCTACTGCTGCAGCACCATGACGCGTGGTTGTCCCTGCGAATCCGAGGCCATGCGCGAACGGGTGTAGTACCCCTTGCGGGCGACGACCGCCTTGATCATTCGCTCCTGCGCGAGGCCGAACTCGAACAGCAGCGCGCCTCCCTCCTTGAGGAAGGGCGGCGACTCCTCGACCAGCCGCCCCAGGACCGAGATGCCGTAGGGGCCGCCGTCGAATGCCTCGCGAGGTTCGTGCCGGAGCAGTTCGGCGCGGCCCTTCTCGAGCGATATCGACGGAATGTAGGGCGGGTTCATCACGACCATGTCGATGCTCTTGGCCAGGCCGAGGTCTGCCAACGGTGCGAAGAGGTCGCCGGCGAAAACCTGCACGCGATCCTGCAATGAAAGCCGCGCAACGTTGGCTCGGGTCGACTCGGCGCAATCGGTGGAGATGTCGGAGGCCCAGACCTTCAGTCGGGGCATGGCTACCGCGAGCGCGCAGGCCAGATTGCCCGAGCCACAGCCCATGTCGATGATGCGCAACTCGCGGCCTGGGTGCTTGGAATCCCGCTCGCGCAAGAAGGCTAGCGCCTCGCGACCCAGGATCTCGGTCTCTTCGCGAGGTGCCAGTACGTTGTTGCCGACCACGAGGTCGACGCCGAGAAACCGCTGCCGCCCGAGAATTTGCCCGAGCGGGACGCCTTCGGCGCGGCGCTGCGCCCAGGACGCGGCCAGTTCGGCAAAGGCGTCGGGCCGGGCTGTTTTCGCGGCTTCGACGATGCGCGCGGCTTCGGCGCCGGCTCCAGCGCCGGCCACCGGGACCAGGGTCGCCGTCAGTTGTGCAATCAGATCGGTGGTGAGTGTCATGTGCGTGGACGCGAGCCCCCTCGAACCATCTGATCGCCGCGCGCCGGAGAACCACCGGTCAAGCTGCCCGTGTCGCCGCGACCCTCGATGACATCGACGATGCGCCGGCCGAGCAACGGGGCCACCTGCGCCGCGAACTCGTCGGACGGATGCGCTTCGTCGCCTTTGCGCGCGTGGGCCGCTTGGACGTACAGATCGCCACCGGTCTGCAATTTGCGGAAATCCCACAGGAAGATGTTGTCGCCCTTGGTGTCCCAACTGTCCTTGACCCAGGCAGTGAAGCGGTCGGCCCTCTCGGCCTGCGTCGGGTTGGTGAACGCCTGGGTCAGGCCGGTCGGTGTCCACAAGATGAACTTGGTCTGCGGGAACTCGTGCATGCGCTGCTTGAGCGCCTCGTATTGGAGCCTGTAGTTGGCCTCTGTCTTGACGGGCGACGACACGCTCGGCACCCCGTTGTCGGGCTCGATGCCGCTGACCGGGTAGCAGTGCTTGAACACGATCACGTCGTACGAGCGAACCAGATCGTCGAGGTTGAGTTCGTACCGGTCGTGCTGGTTGCCCTTGTGCGCGATCCAGAGGTTCCAGTAGTCGTAGGGGTAGTTGTCCCATGGGTATCGATCAGGTACCAGCTTGACGAACAGCCGCCCCGGCATCACCCGGCGCAGGTCGGCGTGGCCGCCCAGCGTGTTCGGATACGTCAACTCGGTGATTTCGTAGCGCGAACCATGCGCCGAATTCCAGTCGCTGATGTAGTTGGCCAGCCCGCCGTTCCAGATGACCTCGCCGACGCTGTGATGCAGCAGCACGATGCGGGCGTTCTTGGTCTGGGACGCATGCGCGCGATCGAGCGGTGGCTGCGCATCGATGGCGGGCGTGCAGGCAGCGGCGGCAAGGGCGAGCGACAGCGCCGCCACGACGGCAGACCGCGGTGTCTGGACGACTCGTCGCGGCGTGGGTGCGAGGATCGAACTTGGCATGTCGTACTCCCGGTTGGGTTGTCGTCACCCGTCAGACATGCCAGCCGGTCGCTCCGGCGAGGGCAATTGCATGGCAGGCGTCTGCACGTAGCGTGCCGTACGGACCTTGCGGCTGGTGTCGTCTTGCAGGCGGCGGGCCTGTTCGGTTTCGAGGCGAAGCGACTCCGCGATGTGCGCCGTCGATTCGCGATGGTGCTGCGCCGCCAGCAGCGGATCGAGAACGCCGAACGGGACCCGAAAGAAGAACGCCTGCTGGGACACCGGCGCGCTGTAGGTGTCCGACGTCGGCGTGCGATCGATGATCTCGCTCGGGACCCCGAGGTGCCGCGCCATCTGGTAGACCTGCGTCTTGTAGAGATGGGCGATCGGCTTGAGGTCGACTCCGTTGTCGGCGTGCTTGACGAAGAAGCCGAGATCCTGCTCGCTGCGGTTGATCGCACCGATCACCGCGAATCGTCGCAGCTCGGCATGGTGATACAGCATGGCGGCTCGAGTGCGCTGTTTCAGATTGGTCGAAGCGACGATCTGTGCAAGCGCGTCGGGTGGCACACGGGTGATGTGTTCCTGGCCATCCGGCGTCACGACGATCAAAGAGTACACGCTCAACGTGCCCGCGTCGAGCAGGTCGGGCGGCAACGCGATCTTGGCTCGATGCCCGGCACCCGGGTCGTACCAGGGAAACACGCGCGCGATCGCCGCGTCGCGCCGGCGGTAGCAGCCGAGGGCGCACAGTGCCTCGGTGATGTCTTCGACCACCGGTGTCACGCCGTGGCGCGCCGCCAGCTCTTCGGCCAATCGCCTCGAGGCCGGGTCCGAGTCGCGTTCGGGGAGCACCAACGGCACGACCCGATCGGTTCCCACTGCGTGAACGCACAGTGCCAGGCACACGGCCGAGTCGATGCCCCCGCTGATTCCCAGCACGATTCCGCGGCGGCCCAGGGCATGCACGCCAGCACGGATCCAGCCGGCGATGCGGTCGGCTTCGGCGGCCGCATCGATTGCCAGGAGCGCGTCGGCTGCCGTGGACATGGCGCACCTGTCTGCTGTCGGCTACGAGCAGTCGGGCGCGCGATGTGTCAGGTGCCAGCGCATCAGCCGACGCCCGGAATGTCTTGCACCAGCAGCGGGCCGAGATGCTGGTAGCGGGTGGTCGAGCGCTTGGTGTCGATCTCCTTGTAGGCGCGCTCGACGGCGTCGGTCGGCATCCCACCCAGGGCCGCGACCTCTGCCGCTGGCAGGCCATGGTTCTTGCCGTACAGGCACAGATCCATCTTGTCGTACGGCAGTTTGAAATAGAACTCGTCCTGACCCTGCGGCAGCGAGTAGGTGTCCGTGCTCGGCGGCCGACGGCGAATGCGCTCGGGAATCCCGAGTTCCTCGGCCAGTTGGTAGACCTGCGACTTGTACAGATGCGCGATGGGCTTCAGGTCGGCGGCGCCGTCGCCCTGCTTGACGAAGAAACCCTGATCGAATTCGAGACGATTGGGGGTGCCGGCGACGGCAAAGTTCAGCCGATCGGCCCAGTGGTACTCGACCATTTTGCGAACTCGCTGCTTGAAGTTGGTCGCCGCGAGCACGGCCAGATAGGCATCCAGCGGGAGGCGCTCGCGCACTTGCGCGCCCGCGGGCGATCTCGCGACGACATAGAAGAAGTTCAGCCGGTTGTCAGCGGCATCGCCGAGCACCAGCTTGAACTTCCACGATTCGTCGAAGCCCGGAACGACAGACGCCACGGCCTCGTTGCGCCGCCGATAACACCCGAGTGCCGCCAGTGCCGGCGCGATGTCTTCCACCTCGTGGCGGATGCCCAGATGCCGCGCGACCAGGCTGCCCAATTCCAGCGATTCGGGATCCGAGTCGGCTTCGGGCATGCACAGGCCGAACACCCGCTCGGGGCCCAGTGCACGCACGGCCAATGCAGCGGTGACCGAGCTGTCGATACCACCCGACAGGCCGAGAACGAGCCCTTTGCGCCGGATCTGCAGCAGTTGGCGGCGCATGGCCGCGCCGATCTTGGTGCACTCGGCGGCAGCGTCGATGCGCAAGAGGTCGGTTGCCGTGGTCATGATCTTCCCCAACGAGGTGACTGCCGGGCGCTAGCCGGCGAGGGCTCGCTTGTTGATCTTGCCTGTCGATGTCTTCGGCAACTCGGCCACGAAAGCCACGTGCTTCGGGACCATGAAGCGCTCGAGCCGGCGCTGGCAGTGCTTGATCACCGTGGCTTCGTCGAGCTGCATGCCGTCGCGCAATGCGAGCACCGCCTTGATGGCGCTGCCCAGCGTGTCGTCGGGCACCCCGATGACGGCTGCTTCCTTGACCGCGTCGAGCTCGTACAGCACGTTCTCCACCTCGCGCGGGCCGACGCGCTCGCCGGCGGTCTTGATCAGATCGTCCTTGCGCGAGACGAAGTAGAGGTGGCCGTCGGCATCCTGCGTGAAGAGGTCGCCGGTGCGCAGCTCGCGCTCGTACGGATAGCGACCGGGGCGCAGCGCCCGCGCGGTTTCTTCGGGTCGGTTCCAGTACCCGAGCATGACGTGCGGGCCGCGCACGACCAACTCGCCACGTTCGCCGGGCGTCGTGACGACCTGACCCGCGTCGTTCTCGATCCAGACCTCGGTGTCGGGCATCGCGACGCCGACCGACGTCGGCTTGCGATCGATCAGCTCGGGCGGCAGGTAGGCAACCCGCTTGCACTCGGTGAGGCCGTACATCGAGTAGATCCGGGCCTGCGGCATCACCTGCCGCAGCCGCCGGATGTGCCGCTCGGGCAGTGCCTGCGCCGTGTTGGTGAGGTACCGCACCGAGGAGAAGTCGTGCTGCTCCAGGTCGGCCAGGTTGAGCAGGATCGCGCTCATCGTCGAGACGATCGGCAGCCCGGTCACGCGCTCGGTGGCGATCAATTCGATGTAGCGATAGGGGTAGGTGAACGATCGCTCTAGCACCACGGTGCCGCCGAAGCGAATCGCCATCAGCACCTGATACAGCCCGTAGTCGAAGGCCAGGGGCAGCGGACTGAGGATCACATCGTCGGCCTGGTTGCGCAGGTACGTGGTGATCGACCAGGACGCTGCCAGCATGTTGGCGTGCGTCAGCATCACGCCCTTCGGAACGCCGGTCGACCCCGACGTGTAGATCAGGCTTGCCAGATCGATGCTGACGTTGCGGTTGTCGGGCAAGGCGATCGGGTGCGAGTTCAGCAGCTCCGCGAGCGCATGCGCGCCCTTGCCTGCGGCACGCAGTTCGTCGACTCCCGCTGGCACGGCGCCCGGATTCGCCCAATCGGTGATTACGACGTGCCGCAGGCCTGCACACCCCGCCGCCTGTGGCGCGATCGCGGCGAGTTGGCGGGCACTGGTCAGCAGCACTGCAACCTGGCAATCGTCGAGGATGAACGCCAGCTTGTCGGCCTTGACCTGCGGGTTGACGACCACGAACACGCCCGACGCCTTCATCGCGGCGAAGATGCCCAGCACGGCCTCGGTGGAGTTCTCGAGATAGATCGCCACACGCTGCTGGCGCATCAGGCCGAGCCCGCGCAGGGCATGCCCGAGCGCGTTGGCCTCCGCCTCGAGGCGTCCGTAGGTCACGCGCCGCTCGCCGCAGATCAGCACCTCCTTGTCGGGGTGGCGCTGCGCAGCGGCATGCAGGAACCGATCAAGCAGCATGGGTCTTGCGCTTGACGAAGTCGACCAGGCGGTCGATCGAATCCAGGTTCTCGGGGACCAGCTCGCGGTCGAGCACCTTGAAGTTGTAGCTCTGCTCCAGGAACATCACGATTTCGAGCACCCCGGTCGAATCGATGGTGCCGGTATCCAGGAACGATTCGTCGTCCTTCGGCATCGAGCCGGCGTCGTTGAGCAGCAGATCCTCGAGAACGAAGCGGCGGATGTCAGCTCGCCATTGCGCGTCGGTGGTCATTTGGGTTTGGGGTCTCATTGGGTTGAAGCTTGTCGACGAAAAGATGCTTGAGAAGCTGCACGGAAGCGACGGTGCACACCGCCATCTCGTCGCGCTCAGCCAGTGCGCCCTTGTCGGCGGCCTGCAGCAGGCGGCCGACGACCGAAGCGTTGGCCACGCCCGTCCGAACGAGCTCGCCCTCTCTCATCAGCTCGGCGGCAAGGTGGTTCTGCCGCGGCGAGAAGCAGCTCGAGATCGGTGCCCGGTACGGCTGCTTCGGCCGCTGCGTGATGATCGGGGGGAGTTCGCGCACGAATGCCTGCTTCAGCAGGTATTTCTCCTGCAGCCCCCTGATCTTGAATTGCGGTGGAACGCGCGCCGCCAACTCGATGACGCGATGATCGAGGAACGGTACGCGCCCCTCCACTGAATTGGCCATCATCATGCGGTCGCCCTGCGTGTTGAGCAGGTAGCACGACATGAACAGCATCATCTCGAGGTATTGCGCCCTGCACATCGGGTGCCAGCGTTGCCGGCCGGGGTCGAGATAGGCGGTCAGTTCGTCGAGCGACTCCTCCTCGCTCTGCATCTGCGCACGCAGATCGGGCGCGAAGGCTCGCTTGATCTGGGTGGCGTTGTCCCAGCGCCGCCGATGGGAATAGTACGGATCGTCGGTCAACTCCAGGTTCTTGCGGAAGAACATGCGCCAGAAGGATTCGGCCCGCCGGTCGCGTTCCACATAGCCGTACAGCCGCGACAGCAGCGCCGCGCGCCGCTCCGACGCCGGATCGCGCGCCCAGTAGCGCCGCACCTTGTCTTCGCGAAAAATGTTGTACCCGCCGAAGATCTCGTCGGCACCCTCTCCGGTCAGCACGACCTTGATTCCCGCCTCGCGCACCAGGCCCGACAGCCGCAACAGCGGCGCCGGCGCGGTGCGCATGGTCGGGCGCTCGGCGAACCAGACCACGTCGGCGAATGCATTGCCGACGTCCGCGCTGCTGACCGTGGTGCTGCGGTGATTGGTTCGGAGGTGCTCCACCATCTGCCGCTGGTATTCCGACTCGTCGAAGCGGGCGTCGGCGAACTGCACCGAGAACGTGTTCAGGTGATGGTTGTGATGCCGCTGAACGATCGAAGTCAGGATCGACGAATCGAGACCGCCGCTCAAGTAGGTTGCCACCGGCACATCCGAGCGCAACTGAAGCCGCACCGCGTCGTGGAGCAACTCGTGCACGTCGCCGGCCCATGCGTCCAACGATCGCTGTTCGTACTCGTGCTCGCCGGGGAAGACATGCCTCCAGTAGCGCTGCGCCGAGCGCCCGCGCTCGTTCAGCACCAGCAAGTGGCCCGGCGGCAACTCTTCGATGCCCTTGAACGGCGTACGCGGCGGCACGGTCACCCAGAAGGTCGCCACCTGGCCGATCGCCACCGGGTCGATCTCGGCGCCGACACCGCCGTGGGCCAGCAGCGCCTTCATCTCCGAGGCGAACAGGAACGCGCCATCGGCGAGCGTCGTGTGGAACAGTGGCCGGATGCCGACCCGGTCGCGCGCCAGGATCAGCCTGCGTTCGCGCGCGTCCCACAGCGCCAGCGCGAACTGGCCGTTCAGGTCGTCGACGAAGCGCAGGCCCTTCTCTTCGTAAAGGTGGACGATCGTCTCGGTATCGCTGTGGGTGCGGAACACATGCCCGCGCCGCTCGAGATCCTTTCGCAGTTCGACGTAGTTGAAGATCTCGCCGTTGAAGCTGATCCAGACGGACCCATCCTCGTTGCACAGGGGCTGCTGGCCGCTGCCGAGATCGATGATCGACAACCGCCGGTGGCCCAGGCCGATGCCGTCGCGTTCGAAGTAGCCCTCTTCGTCGGGGCCGCGGTGAACCAACGCGCGCGTCATCCGTCGCAGCGCTGCACTGTCGACCGGTGCACGTTCGCGTTGCCAGATCCCTGCGATTCCGCACATCGCTAGTTCCTCGGGAACACGGTTCCGATGATGGTCTGCCAGCGGCGCTCGCTCGTCGAGCTGTTGCAGCAGGAAGCGGGCGCTACTGGGTTCGTGTGCGGCATGATTCGAGCGGAGGAGGCACCGATCGCCCCTGCACGGTGGACGCTCGTGCCGGCCGCATCTTACGGGCGTCGGTGGCGACAGTTCCGAAAAAGCGCATGCCTGCGCGCCAATTACCCCCTGACCCGGTGGCGATCTTCACGCCGGCGTCGACGGCGGCACAACGCGCGCCCGGTAGACGTTGCTTCCCGTCTCGCATGGCACGAATCAGGTGTGGTGAAGCGTGGCAGATGTCGATACCATGGCGCGCCCAAGTTGCTTAGGGTCCCCGCCTCGGCCGCGCCGCCCCGAATGCTCTTCAGCTCGTACGGATTCATCTTTCTGTTCTTGCCCGTCACGTACATCGGGTACGTGCTGGCCGGCGGCCTGGCGTCCGTGCGCGTGCGCCAGGCTTGGCTGATTGCGTGCTCGATCGCCTTTTACGGGATGTGGAATCCGTGGAATCTCGCGGTGATCGGGCCGTCGATCGCCGTGAACTATGCCGTCGCGATGGCGATGCGCGACCAACTGCGGCGTGGAGACCAGGGGCAGCGAGCCGCGTCTGCGTGGCTTGCGCTCGGTATCGCCTTCAACGTGGCCTTCCTGGGCTATTTCAAGTACAAGAACTTCTTTCTCGAATCGACCAACGCGCTGTTCGGAACTGACATTGCCCTCGGGGCAATCTTTCTCCCGCTGGGCATCTCGTTCATCACCTTTCAGAAGATCGCGTTCCTGGTCGACGTCCGGACCGAGCGGGTCAAGGATTTCGATCTCGGCGAGTTCCTGACCTTTGTCTTCTTCTTTCCCCAATTGATCGCCGGGCCAATCGTCCACTACCGAGAGGTGGTACCCCAGTTTCAGGCGACTCGCGGCCGCGGCCTCACGTCGACCGACCTGGCCATCGGCATCGCGTTGTTCTCGATCGGCTTGTTCAAGAAGGTGGTGCTGGCCGACGGCATCGCCCCGCACGCGAACGCGATCTTCGCCGCCGGCGATCGCGGCGAGACGCTCGGGATGCTGCGAGCGTGGATGGGCGTGATGGCGTACACGCTTCAGGTCTATTTCGATTTCTCGGGGTACTCCGACATGGCGATCGGAGCGGCCAGGTTGTTCGGCATCCGCTTGCCGATGAACTTCAACTCGCCACTGAAGGCCACCAGCGCGATCGACTTCTGGAACCGGTGGCACATCACCCTGACCAAGTTCCTCACGAACTACATCTACACGCCGCTGCT
>JAJVIL010000010.1 GCA_022072045.1 Burkholderiaceae bacterium
CAACGGGCGCGGACGCAGCGGCTGCGCCGGCCGCGGCCGAGGCAGGCGCGGCGGGTTGCGTGGCCGTTGCGACTGCCGCCGCGGATCCACGCACTTCGCCGGCTGCCTTGCTGCCGGGCGACGCCGGTGCCACCGCACAGCCAGCGGCCAGCACCGCCAGCGCCAGCACGATGCCATGGCGCAGCAGGATCCGTCGCCGTGGAGGTCGGCACGGGATGAATGGAGTCATCGACTGGGGGTTGGCCACGGCTGTGCGCTGATCGCGTCGGTCAACCGATGCGCCTGCAGGCCATCGGCTCGGCGCATTGTCCATTCATGGTCCGACGGCAAGCGTTACCGAATTCACGCCGCAGCGCGCAGCCGGGTGACGCACAGGCTTGCCATCGATCACCGCGAAATCGCCGCACGAAGCTCGCGCGCGCCACCGAAGCGTCGGGTCACTAGAATGCCTCGCAGTCACAACGACACCGGTGGGTGGCCCGCGGCACACCCTGCAGCCCGGCAGCATGAGCAACGGCAACGAGCCGTCGCGAGCGAAGCGCCATCACGATCGAGCATGACGACGCGAGACGAGGGGATTATAGAGTTCGCCGACTGGCTGCTCAGCCCGCCGGGCCGCTACCTGCTGGCGTGGGAGCAATCGAGCATCGACCACGCGGTGGCCGACGTGTTCGGCTTTCACGCGCTGCAACTCGGCCTGCCGCAGCTCGACGCGCTGCGCGCCAATCGCATGCCGCATCGATGGGTGGCGCACGACTCGCTGGTCGTGCCGCAGCGGGCCGAGTTGCCTGCGCCGCGCGAGCCGATCACCACGCAATCGCCGAACCTGCCGGTGGCTTTGCACTGCGACTTCGACGCGTTGCCGTTCCCGAATCAGAGCATCGACCTGCTGGTGCTGCCGCACGGCCTCGAACTGGCGCGCGACCCGTACGAAGCCCTCCGCGAAGTCGAGCGCGTGCTGGTACCCGAGGGGCGGGTCCTGATCGTCGGCTTCAACCCGGCGAGCCTGTGGGGGCTGCGCCACCGCGTGGGCTCGATGCGCGATCGGCTGCGCGTGTCGCGGCGGCCCGGCTTCCTGCCGCATGCCGGCGAGTTCATCGGCTATTGGCGGCTGCGCGATTGGCTGCGCCTGTTGAGCTTCGAGGTCGAGGTCGGCCGCTTCGGCTGTTGGCGCGCGCCGGTGCGTTCACAGGCGTGGCTCGACCGCTGGGCCTGGATCGAAGGCGTCGGCGAGCGCTGGTGGCCGGTGCTCGGTGCGGTGTACATCGTGATGGCCGTCAAGCGGGTGCGCGGCATGCGCCTGGTCGGGCTGGCGCGCAGCGAGAAGAGCAAGCGCCAGGCGGCGCCGGTGGTGGCGCACCGCAGCCGCGAGACGGTCGAGATCGACTGAGGCGGCGACATTGGACGAATCGGTCGTGATCTATACCGACGGTGCCTGCAAGGGCAACCCCGGGCCCGGCGGCTGGGGCGCGCTGCTGCGCTGGGGTGGCCACGAGAAGGAGCTGTTCGGCGGCGAAGCCCGCACCACCAACAACCGCATGGAGCTCACCGCGGTGATCGAGGCGCTGGCCGCCTTGAAACCACGCTGCAGCGCCGCGGTATACACCGACAGCGAGTACGTGAAGAACGGCATCACCGCGTGGATCCACAACTGGAAGGCGCGCGGCTGGCGCACCGCCGACAAGAAGCCGGTGAAGAACGTCGATCTGTGGCAGCGCCTCGACGAGCTGGCTGCCGCGCACGACGTGCGTTGGCACTGGGTGCGCGGGCACGAGGGCGACCCGGGCAACGAACGCGCCGACGAGCTGGCGAACAAGGGCGTGACGAGCGTTCGGTGATCGACGCAGCGACGCCGATCGGACCCGCGCTCAGCCGCCGATGTAGTGCATTTCGATGCGGCGTTCCTCGGGCTGCGTCGCCGCGCCCTGAGCGCTGCGCAGATCCGAATAGCGATCGCTGCGGCGACCCCACAGCTCGCCCAGCACAGTCGCGATCTCGAGGTCGCTGCGGCCGCCACGCAGCAGCGCGCGCAAGTCGTGGCCGCGGGTAGCGAACAGGCACGTGAAGAGCTTGCCCTCGGTGGACAGGCGTGCCCGGTTGCAGTCGCGGCAAAAGGCCTTGGTGACGCTGGAAATGAGGCCGATCTCGCCGCCACCGTCGCGGTAACGCCAGCGCTCGGCGGTCTCGCCGCGCGCGGTCGGCGCCAGCGGCTCCAGCGCCCACTGGCTTTGAAGCCGTTCGAGCACCTGCGCCGAAGGCACCACCTGGTCCATGCGCCAACCGTTGCTCGACCCGACGTCCATGTACTCGATGAAGCGCAGCACCATGCCGCTGCCGCGGAAGTGGCGCGCCATCGGGACGATCTCGTGGTCGTTGATGCCGCGCTGCACGACCATGTTCACCTTGATCGGTCCCAGACCGACCTGTACCGCAGCGTCGATGCCGGCGAGCACGTCGGCGACCGGAAAGTCCATGTCGTTCATGCGGCGGAACACCGCATCGTCCAGCGCGTCCAGGCTCACGGTCACGCGCGACAGGCCGGCTGCCCTCAGCGCCCGTGCCTTGCGCGCCAGCAGCGACCCGTTGGTGGTGAGGGTCAGCTCCAGCGGCTCGCCGTCGGCGCCGCGCACCTGCGCGAGCATCGCGACCAGCTCTTCGGCATCCTTGCGCAGCAGCGGTTCGCCGCCGGTGAGCCGTACCTTGCCCACACCGTGCGCGGCGAACACGCGCACCAGACGGGTGATCTCCTCGAAGCTGAGCAGCGAGCTGTGCGGCAAGAACTGATACTCGCGGTCGAACACCGACTTGGGCATGCAGTAGCCGCAGCGGAAATTGCAGCGGTCGGTCAGCGAGATGCGCAAGTCGTGCAGCGGTCGCCCGAGCTGGTCGCTCACCAGACCGGTCGGTTCCTGCAGCCGCTGCGGAATGGCTGGCACTGCAGCCGCGTAGCGCAGATCGGCCAACGGGATGACGGATTCGCCCATCGGCCGATTGTGCCGGCTGTCGGCGGCCGTTGCGCGAGCGGGGCCACCGGCAGGCAGGCCTGAGGCTACGGACCGGTCGCTACCGACAAGGCCAAGGCGCGGCGAGCGCCGTCGTAGCGCCGCGCCCAGTACGAGCCTGCCATGTTCTCGGTGCGGATCTGGGCACCCGTGCGCGGCGCGTGGATGAAGCGCCCACCGCCGACATAGATGCCGACGTGCGAGTGCGCGCGCCGCTGGGTGTTGAAGAAGACCAGGTCGCCTGGTTGCAGCGATTCGCGCATTACCGGCCGCAGCAAGGGTGTCTGCGCCTGCTCGCGTGCGGTGCGCGGCAGCTCGACGCCGAGCGTCTCGGCAAATACGTGACGGGTGAAGCCGCTGCAATCGAACCCGGTGCCCACGCTTTCACCGCCGGCGGTGTAGGGGCGATCGAGATAAGTCAGCGCCGCGATCACCACCTCGCCCGCCGCCGGCGGCGCAGGCTGATCGACACCGATCGACGCGGCTGCGAACGCCGCATCGGGGGTGCGCGGAGCATGACTGGCGCACGCGACCATCAGTGCGCTGGCAGCAAGCGCCCCCAGGCCGAGGGGTCGAAGCCGGGATGGCATGGTCGCGAAAGATAGCGCCCGAGTCGACAGGTGTCAACGAAAAATATCAACCAGAACCAGCGGTTATCGCTGTGACTTAAAGTTCGATCTCAGGCCTGGATTTGCAACCGATTGGGGCCTGCGGATCACCACCCTTGGACGGCATCGGACGCAGGCCGAGAATGCGCCGGGATCCCGTCGAACTCTGGGCCCGGAGAGACACCATGGACTACCGCGATTTCCACCGCCGCTCGATCGACGACCGCGACAACTTCTGGAGCGAGCAGGCGCGGCTGATCGATTGGGAGCGGCCGTTCGACCAAGTGCTCGACTACAGCCGCCCGCCGTTCGCGCGCTGGTTCGTCGGTGGACGCACGAACCTGTGCCACAACGCGGTAGACCGCCACCTGGGAGCGCGCGGCGGCCAGGCGGCCTTGATCTATGTGTCCACCGAGGCCGACCGCGAGCAGACCTACACCTTCGTCGAACTGCACGCCGAGGTGCAGCGCATGGCAGCGAGCCTGTTGGCGCTGGGCGTACAGCGCGGGGACCGCGTCCTGATCTACATGCCGATGGTGCCGGAGGCGGTGTTCGCGATGCTGGCGTGCGCCCGGATCGGTGCCATCCACTCGGTGGTGTTCGGCGGCTTCGCCAGCGTCAGCCTGGCCAGCCGCATCGACGACGCCACGCCGCGGGTGATCGTCAGCGCCGACGCCGGCAGCCGCAACGGCAAGGTGGTGCCGTACAAGCCGTTGCTCGACGAGGCGATCCGTCTGGCGCGGCACAAGCCCGAGCGCGTGCTGATGATCGACCGCGGCCTCGCGCGATTCGACGCTCAGGCCGGCCGCGACGTCGACTACGCAGCACTGCGCGCGCAGCACCTCCAGACCGTGGTGCCATGCGTCTGGGTCGAGGCGACGCACCCGAGCTACACGCTGTACACCAGCGGCACCACCGGCAGGCCCAAGGGCGTGCAACGCGACACCGGCGGCCACGCGGTCGCACTGGCCGCGTCGATGAAGCACATCTTCTGCTGCAACGCGGGCGAGACCTATTTCTCCACCAGCGACATCGGCTGGGTGGTTGGCCACAGCTATATCGTCTACGGACCGCTGTTGGCGGGCATGGCCACCATCCTCTACGAAGGCCTCCCGGTGCGACCCGATGCCGGCATCTGGTGGCGGCTGGTGCAGCAGTACAAGGTCACCGCGATGTTCAGCGCGCCCACCGCGGTGCGCGTGCTGAAGAAGCACGACCCGGCCTACCTGAGGAAGTACGACCTCTCTTCGCTGCGCACGCTGTTCCTCGCCGGCGAGCCGCTCGACGAACCCACCGCGGTCTGGATCTCCGAGAGCCTGCGCAAGCCGATCGTCGACAACTACTGGCAGACCGAGACCGGCTGGCCGATCCTCACGATCTGCAACGCCGTCGACCGCTCGGCGCCGAAGTTCGGTTCGCCGGGCAAGGCGGTCTACGGCTACGACGTCAAGCTGATCGACGAGAAGACCGGACAGGAACTGACGGGTGCCAATCAGAAGGGGGTGGTGGCGATCGAAGGGCCGCTGCCGCCTGGGTGCATGCAGACGGTATGGGGCGACGACGAGCGCTTCGTCAAGACCTACTGGAGCACGCTGCCGGGCAGACAGATCTACAGCACGTTCGACTGGGGAATCCGCGACGACGACGGCTACTACTTCATCCTCGGCCGCACCGACGACGTGATCAACGTCGCCGGGCACCGCCTCGGCACGCGCGAGATCGAGGAGAGCATCTCCAGCCATCCCGACGTCGCCGAGGTCGCCGTGGTCGGCGTCGCCGACGCACTCAAGGGTCAGGTGGCGATGGGCTTCGCGGTGCTGAAGGATCCGGCGCGCGCCGCCACGCCCGAGGCCGCGCTGCGGCTCGAAGGCGAGATCATGAAGCGGGTCGACGAGCAGCTCGGCGCGGTGGCGCGCCCGTCGCGGGTGCATTTCGTCAGCGTGCTGCCGAAGACGCGCTCGGGCAAGCTGCTGCGGCGGGCGATTCAGGCCGTGTGCGAACGCCGGGATCCCGGCGACCTCACCACCATCGAAGACCCGGCGGCGCTGCAGCAGATCAAGGATCTGGTGGCTTCCTAGCCGCGGCGGCGGCTCGCGTGGTCGAGCCGTCGACAGGCAGCCAGCGCGTGACGCGCGCCGCTACAGCACGTCGGACGCGTAGTCGGCCAGCCGCGAGCGCTCGCCGCGGGCCAGTGTCACGTGGCCCGAGTGCGGCCAGCCCTTGAAGCGATCGACCGCGAAGGTGAGCCCCGAGCTGCCCTCGCTGAGGTACGGGGTGTCGATCTGCGCCAGGTTGCCCAGACACACGATCTTGGTGCCGGGGCCGGCGCGCGTGATCAGCGTCTTCATCTGCTTGGGCGTCAGGTTCTGTGCCTCGTCGATGAGAACGTACTTGCTGAGGAAGGTGCGCCCGCGCATGAAGTTGAGGCTCTTGATGCGGATCTTGCTGCGCACCAGATCCTGCGTCGCCGCGCGGCCCCATTCGCCGGCACTGCCGTCGCCGCGAGCCAGCACCTCGAGGTTGTCGTCGAGCGCGCCCATCCACGGGCCCATCTTTTCCTCTTCGGTGCCGGGCAGGAAGCCGATGTCCTCGCCCAGCGGCACCGTGACGCGAGTGACGATGATCTCGCTGTAGCGCCGGTCGTCGAGCACCTGGCTCAGGCCCGAGGCCAGCGTCATCAGCGTCTTGCCGGTGCCGGCTGTGCCCGTCAGCGTGATGAAGTCGACCTCGGGGTCCATCAGCAGGTTGAGCGCGAAGTTCTGCTCGCGGTTGCGTGCGGTCACCCCCCACACCGCGTTCTTGGCGTGGGTGTAGTCCTTCAACGTCTTCAGCACCGCGGTCTTGCCGGTGATCTCGGTGACGCGTGCATACAACGGCGCGGCGCCGGGCGACTCGAGGAAGACGAACTGGTTGATCATCAGCGCCGGCACCAGCGGCCCGGCGATGCGGTAGTAGGTGTGGCCGCCCTGGCTCCAGCTTTCCATGGTCTTGCCATGGCGCTCCCAGAAGTCGGCCGGCAGCGGCAGCAGACCGGTGTACAGCAGGTCGCCGTCGTCGAGGGTCTTGTCGTTCTGGTAGTCCTCGGCTGGCAGACCCAGTGCGCGTGCCTTGACGCGCATGTTGATGTCCTTGGACACCAGCACCACGTCGCGTCCCGGATGCTGTTCGCGCAACGCCTTGACGACGCCGAGAATCTGGTTGTCGGCCTTGCCCTGCGGCAGACCGTCGGGCAGCTTGATTTCGTGCAGCGTCTCCTGGAAGTACAGCCGCCCCATGGCTTCGCGCTTGCCGGTCTTGGAAAGCGCAATGCCGTTCTTCGGGTCGAGGTCGCTGCCCGAAACCAGCGTGTCGAGTTCGCGACTCGCCTGCCGGGCGTTGCGCGCCACTTCGCTCATGCCGCGCTTGTGACTGTCGAGTTCCTCCAACGTGATCATCGGCAGGAAGATGTCGTGTTCCTCGAAGCGAAACAGACACAGCGGGTCGTGCATCAGCACGTTGGTGTCGAGCACGAACAACCGCTTCGGGCCCGCTGGCCGGGTGGCCTTCGGCGTGCGCGCGATCGCGGGCTTCTCGCCCTGCGGCGGCGCGTCGAGGCGCGGTGCGGCAGCGAAGGCGGCGGCATTGGTCAACGCCAGCGGCTCCTTGCCGGCGTCGTGGGGTGATTGCAACGAACGTTTGGCGGTGCGCGCAGCGGCCTGGGCTTCGTAGTCGGTGGCGGACAACAGGGTGGCTTTGGAGGCAGGCGGCTTGGGTAGTGGCATGGGGCGGTACGGCACGGTCCAAACAAAAAAGCCGCACAGTCGTCTGTGCGGCCTTCGCTAACGGGTGAAGCGCGATTCGCGACTCACGGGCATATGGGCATTATGCGCCACGCCCGTGGCGGCATCTCAAGCGGCCTTCTTCAAATCCTTCACGGCCTTGAGCACCTCGTCGACGTGACCGGCCACCTTGATGCCGCGCCACTCGGCCCGCAGCACGCCGGTGGCGTCGATCAAGAAGGTGCTGCGCTCGATGCCCTTGACCTTCTTGCCGTACATGATCTTGTTCTTAACCACGCCGAACATGTGGCACAGCTTCTCTTCGGTGTCGGCGATCAGGTCGAACGGCAACTCGAGGTTGCGGCGGAACTTGTCGTGCGAGACCATGTTGTCGCGCGATACGCCGAACACCACGGCGCCCGCCTTCACGAAATCCTTGTGGCGGTCGCGAAACTGGATCGCCTCGGTGGTGCAGCCCGGCGTGTGATCCTTCGGATAGAAGTACAGCACCACCACCTTGCCGAGGAACGCCTGGGGGGTGAACTTCACCCCATTGGTCGCGGCAGCTTCGAACTCGGGCAGGGGTTTGTTCAGAACAGGCGTCATGGGGTTCGTTGCGGGCCGCCCCAGAGGGCACAATCGGCAATTATAAAGTTCCGCCGCCGGTGCCCCTGGGGCGGGGCCTTGGCCGGCGCCGCAGCGCCCGCGCCGAACCGCGGCGATCAGGGCGCACCGAGCAGCAGCGCCGCGACCACGTTGCGGCCTTCGGTGGCCAGCACGTTGAAGGTTCTGCAGGCAGCCGCGGTGTCCATGGTTTCGACGCCGACCCGCCGTTCGATCAACATGCGCAGCAGTGCCGGCCGCGGAAAGCGCAACCGCTCGCCGCTGCCGAAGATGACCAGTTCCGTCCCGTGCAGCAGCAATTCGTCGAAGTGCGCCTGCTGCAGTTCATCGAAGCCTGCAGGCGCCCAAGGGCGCACGCCGCCGCTCCACGGCACGACGACGCTGCCTTCGTAGACCTGCGCCCCGACCCACACGCAGCGCCCGTCGTGACGCGCGATGGTGTTCACGCCGGGCAGGAAATCGGGTTGGAACTTCATGTTGCGCGTTGGCCCGCCGGGCTGGCGTGCGACTTCACCGCTCGTCGTGCCGGATCGAGGAAGTCGCTATGGTTAAATTCTACGTGGCGGCAGTGCAGCAATCGGATCTGCCTCGCACAACCCAGGAGCCCGCGTCGGTGAAGCCGATCGCCAAGTCCAGCAAGCTCGCCGACGTCGGCTACGACATCCGTGGTCCGGTGCTCGAGAAGGCCCGCCAGATGCAGGAGGAGGGCCACAAGATCATCCAGCTCAACATCGGCAACCTGGCGGTGTTCGGCTTCGACCCTCCCGACGAGATCGTGCAGGACATGATCCGCAACCTCCCGGCGAGCGCGGGCTACACCGACAGCAAGGGGCTGTTCGCGCCGCGCAAGGCGGTGATGCACTACACGCAGGAAAAGCACATCGCGGGCGTCGCGGTGGACGATGTCTACCTGGGCAACGGCGCCTCCGAGCTGATCGCGCTGAGCCTCAACGCACTGCTCGACGCGGGCGACGAGATCCTGGTGCCGGCGCCCGACTATCCGCTGTGGACCGCCGCGGTGTCGCTGTCGGGCGGCACGCCGGTGCACTACCTGTGCGACGAGCAAGCAGACTGGCTGCCCGACCTGGCCGACCTGCGCCGCAAGATCACGCCGGCCACGCGCGGCATCGTGGTGATCAACCCGAACAACCCGACCGGCGCGCTGTACCCGCCCGACCTGCTGAAGGAGATCGTCGAGATCGCCCGACGGCACCACCTGATCGTGTTCGCCGACGAGATCTACGACAAGACGCTGTACGACGGCCACGCGCACACCAGCATCGCGTCGCTGGCCGACGACGTGCTGTTCGTCACCTTCAACGGGCTGTCGAAGAACTACCGCGCCTGCGGCTATCGCGCCGGCTGGATGGTGGTATCGGGCGACAAGCGGCATGCCAGGGACTACATCGAAGGCCTGAACATGCTGTCGTCGATGAGGCTGTGCGCCAACACGCCGGGGCAACTCGCGATCCAGACCGCGCTCGGCGGCTACCAGAGCATCAGGGACTTGGTGGCGCCCGGCGGCCGCCTGACGAAGCAGCGTGACCTGGCGTACCAACTGCTGACGTCGATCCCCGGCGTCAGCGTCGTCAGGCCGAAGGCGGCGCTGTACATGTTCCCGCGGCTCGACGCGAAGGTCTACCCGATCGCCGACGACCAGCAGTTCGCCTACGAGTTGCTGGCCGAGGAAAAGGTGCTGATCGTGCAGGGAACCGGCTTCAACTGGCCGCGGCCCGATCACTTCCGCCTCGTGTTCCTGCCCAATGCCGACGATCTCACCGACGCGATCGGCCGCATCGAGCGCTTCCTGCATCACTACCGTCAGCGACACAGCAAATGAAGACTCGAAGCGTTGCGCCGCAGAATCAAGCCAAACCCATCCAGGTCGGGCTGCTGGGCATCGGCATTGTCGGCAGCGGCACGTTCAAGGTGCTGCAGCGCAACCAGGAGGAGATCCGGCGCCGCGCCGGCCGCGCGATCCGCATCGCGGCGGTCGCCGACCTCGACCAGGCGCGCGCGCGCGGCATCGTCGGCGACGCCGCGCCCGTGGTCGACGACGCGCGGCGCGTGATCGCCGACCCCGCGATCGACATCGTGGTCGAGTTGATCGGCGGCACGACGGCCGCCAGAGCGCTCGTGCTCGAAGCGATCGAACAGGGCAAGCACGTCGTCACGGCCAACAAGGCGCTGCTGGCGGTGCACGGCAACGAGATCTTCGCCGCCGCGCACGCCAAGGGCGTGATGGTCGGCTTCGAGGCGGCGGTGGCCGGCGGCATCCCGATCATCAAGGCGCTGCGCGAAGGGCTCACCGCCAACCGCATCGAATGGGCCGCCGGCATCGTCAACGGCACGACCAATTTCATCCTCAGCGAGATGCGCGACAAAGGCCTCGACTTCGGCAGTGTGCTGAAAGAGGCGCAGCGCCTGGGCTACGCCGAGGCCGACCCGACGTTCGACATCGAGGGCATCGACGCCGCGCACAAGGCGACGATCATGTGCGCGATCGCTTTCGGTGTACCGATGCAGTTCGACAAGGCGCACGTCGAAGGCATCACGGCGCTCTCGGCCACCGACATCCGCTACGCCGAGCAACTGGGCTATCGCATCAAGCTGATCGCGATGGCAAGGCGCAGCGAGCAGGGCATCGAGTTGCGCGTGCACCCGACGCTGATCCCTGCGCGGCGGCTGATCGCCAACGTCGAAGGCGCCATGAACGCCGTGGTGGTGCAGGGCGACGCTGTCGGCACCACGCTGTACTACGGCAAGGGCGCCGGCGCCGAGCCCACCGCGTCGGCGGTGGTGGCCGACCTCGTGGACATCACGCGGCTGCACACCGCCGATCCGGATCACCGCGTGCCGCACCTGGCGTTTCAGCCCGATGCGCTGGCGACGACGCCGATTCTTCCAATGGACGAGGTGGTCACCGCGTACTACCTGCGCCTGCGCGTGGCCGACCAGACGGGCGTGCTCAGCCGCATCACGACCATTCTGGCCGAGCACGACATTTCGATCGACGCCGTGCTGCAGCGCGAGTCGGCGGAGGGCGAACGCCAGACCGACCTCATCATCCTGACGCACGACACCCGCGAGGGCCGCATGAATCAGGCGATCGTCAAGATGCAGGCGCTGTCCACCGTGCTCGCACCGATCGTGCGCATCCGCAAGGAAGAGTTGAACTGATGCGCCCCCACGCCAGCGGCTCCGCCGCGCTGCTGCCCCCCGAGGGGGCCGAGTGCCGCGGCTCCACGCCGGCCGGCGCCGGCGTGGACGGCATGAGGGGGCGTTGCGTCTCGCAACGCCGCGGCCTGCAAGGCCGCGCCGCCCTTGGGGCAGCCCGGCGAGCGGCGCGATGAGATACGTCAGCACGCGCGGCGACGCGACCCCGCGCACGTTCTCGGAGATCCTGCTCGAAGGGCTGGCGCCCGACGGCGGGCTCTACCTGCCGCAGCGCTATCCCCGGGTCGATGAGGCGACGCTGAGCCGCTGGCGCATGCTGCCTTATGCCGACCTCGCTTTCGAGGTCCTGTCGCTGTACATCGACGACATTGCCGCTGCCGATCTGCGCGCGCTGTGCCGCAAGGTGTACTCGCCCGCGGTGTTCGGCAGCGAGGCGATCGTGCCGCTGCGCCCGCTCGAGCCGGGGCTGTGGATCGAAGGCCTCTCCAACGGGCCGACGCTCGCCTTCAAGGACATGGCGATGCAGTTGCTCGGCGCACTGTTCGAGTACGAGCTGGCGCGCCGCGGCGAGCGGCTCAACATCCTCGGCGCGACTTCGGGCGACACGGGCAGCGCGGCCGAGTACGCGATGCGCGGCAAACGCGGCGTGCAGGTATTCATGCTGTCCCCGCACGGCCGCATGAGTCCGTTCCAGCAGGCTCAGATGTACAGCCTGAGCGACGCCAACATTCACAACATAGCGATCGAAGGCGTGTTCGACGACTGCCAGGACATCGTCAAGGCGGTGGCTGCCGACCTGGCGTTCAAGCGCGCTCACCGCATCGGCAGCGTCAATTCGATCAACTGGGCACGCCTGGTGGCGCAGGTGGTGTACTACTTCGCCGGCTGGTTCCAGGCCACATCACGGACCCCCGGCTCCGGCTTGACCGCGGCCGCCGCCGAGCGGATCAGCTTCGCCGTACCTTCGGGCAACTTCGGCAATGTCTTTGCCGGTCACGTCGCGCGCATGATGGGCTTGCCGATCGACCGACTGATCGTCGCCACCAACGAGAACGACGTGCTCGACGAGTTCTTCCGCACCGGCCGCTACCGCGTGCGCAGTGCCACCGAGACGCACGAGACGTCGAGCCCGTCGATGGACATCAGCAAGGCGTCGAACTTCGAACGCTTCGTGTGCGACCTGCTGCAGCGCGACAGCGCGCGCACCCGCGAGCTGTTCGCCGAACGACTCCCGCGCGACGGCGGCTTCACGCTCGACGCGGCGGCGCTGGCGCGCTGCGCCGACTTCGGCTTCGTCTCCGGCCGCAGCACGCACGCCGACCGGCTGGAGACGATCCGGCAGGTCCGACGCCAACACGGGGACCTGATCGACCCGCACACCGCCGACGGTGTGAAGGTGGCGCGCGCGTTGCGCCGGCCGGGCGAGACGGTGATTGCGCTCGAGACGGCGCTGCCGGCGAAGTTCGCCGAGACCATCGTCGAGGCCGTCGGCAGCGCCCCGCGGCGACCCGAAGGCTTGCGCGGCCTCGAGGAGAGGCCGCGCCGCGTCGTCGTTCTGCCGCCGAGCGCCGAGCGCGTCAAGGCATTGATCGAAGCGCACGACCCTGCCTGAGGCAGGCGCTTCGCGCCGCGCGAGGCAGCGGCGGTGCCGGCTTGGCACAATCGGCCCGGTGATCGACACGAATTCGACCGTTGCGGCGCGTCAGGCCAGCGCCGCACCGCTGCTCAGCCTCGACGAGGCGATCGAGCGCCTGCTCGGCGGTGCGCGCGGGCACGCCATCGGCGAGTTCGAGACGGTGCCGACCCTCGATTCGCTGCAGCGGGTGCTGGCGCAGGACGTGCGCTCGGCTCTGAACGTGCCGCCCGCGGACAACAGCGAGATGGACGGCTACGCACTGCGCACGTCCGACGTGCCCGTCGCCGGCACCGTGCTGCCGGTGTCGCAGCGCATCCCGGCCGGCCGGGTCGGTCACGCTCTGCGGCAAGGAACCGCGGCGCGCATCTTCACCGGGGCGCCGATACCACCAGGCGCCGACGCGGTCGTGATGCAGGAACTGTGCGACGCGATCGCACCGGCAAGCGAAGGCGACTTCGGCAGCGTGCGCGTGCGCACGCTGCCGACTGCCGGCATGTCGATCCGCCGCCGCGGCGAGGACGTGGCGCTCGATGCCGTCGTGCTGCGCCGTGGTACCCGCATCACGCCGCAGGCGATGGGCCTCGCCGCCGCGGTGGGCGCTGCCACGCTGCAGGTTTGCCGGCGGCCGCGGGTGGCGCTGTTTTCAACCGGCGACGAACTGGCGATGCCCGGCGAGCCGCTGAAGCCCGGCGCGATCTACAACTCCAACCGCTTCACGCTGCGCGGCCTGCTGCAGGCCGCCGGCTGCACGGTGATCGATCTCGGCATCGTGCCCGACAAGCTCGACGCCACGCGCGACGCATTGCGCCGCGCCGCCGCCGGCGCCGATCTGGTGCTCACCTGCGGTGGCGTCTCGGTCGGCGAGGAGGATCATCTGAAGCCGGCGCTGCGGGCCGAAGGGCGGCTCGACCTGTGGTCGATCGCCATCAAGCCGGGCAAGCCGCTCGCCTTCGGCGCGGTGCGGCGCGCCGAGGGCGGCGAGGCCTTGTACATCGGGCTGCCCGGGAATCCGGTGTCGAGCACCGTGACCTTCCTGGTCGCGGTGATGCCGGTGCTGCGGGCGCTGTGCCACTCGCCGCCGCAAGGGCCCAGGCCGATTGCGATGACTGCCGGGTTCGACTGGCCCAAGCCGTACTCCCGCCGCGAGTTTCTGCGTGCCCGTGTCGGCGACGACGGCCGGCTGGAGATCTATCGCAACCAGGGGTCTGGTGTGCTGACCTCGCTGGTCTGGGCCGATGGCCTGGTCGACAACCCGCCAGGGCAGCCGATCGTTCGCGGTGACCGCGTGCAGTTCCTGCCGCTTCCGATGATGCTGGCATGAGCCACGAGGTCATTCCGGGGCAAAGGCTGCGGCGCGGATCGCGGGTCCGATGAGCAGCGGCCTGATCGTCCAGGTGCGTTACTTCGCCTCGTTGCGCGAAGCGCTGGGCAGCGCCGAGACCGTCGAGGTCGACGCCGGGTCGACCGTCGGCGCGCTGCGCGACCTGCTGATCGCCCGCGGCGGCGAGCACGCTCGCCTGCTGGCGCGCGGCCGTGCGGTGCGCTGCGCGTTGCAGCAAGTGATGACCGACGAGACCGCCGCGCTGCACGACGGCGCCGAGGTGGCCTTCTTTCCGCCGGTCACCGGCGGGTGAATGTCCGAAGCAACCAAGGCGAAGCGCCGTCGCGTGACAGAATCGCGCGCATGCGCGCGATCAGCATCCAGCAAGCCGACTTCGACCTGAGCGCCGAAGTGGCCGCGTTGCGCGTGGCCGATGGCCAGGTCGGTGCCGTGGCGACCTTCGTCGGCACAGTGCGAGACCGCAACGATGGCGCCGGCGTCAGCGCGATGGAACTCGAGCATTACCCGGGAATGACCGAACGCGCCATCGACGCGATGGTGACCGAAGCGCACCGCCGCTTCGACATCCGAGGCGTGCGCGTGATCCATCGGGTCGGCGCGCTGCGGCAGGGCGACCAGATCGTGCTGGTGGCAGTGTCTGCCGCGCACCGTCGCGATGCGTTCCAGGCCTGCGAGTTTCTGATGGACTACCTGAAGACGCAGGCGCCGTTCTGGAAGCAGGAGTCCACGCCAGAAGGCGCGCGTTGGGTCGACGCTCGCGCGAGCGACGACGCAGCGTTGGCGCGCTGGGGCTTGCCGGTGGGCAACGCCGGGTGAGCGCCTCCGGCGCATGGGGCGAGGCGGCCGCAGTTGCCGCTGGCGCCGCCATCGGAGCCCTGGGTCGCTGGGGTGCCGGGGTCTGGCTCAATGCACGCTGGCCGGGCTTTCCGCTCGGCACCCTGTTCGTCAACCTGCTGGGCGGGCTGCTCATGGGTGTGGCGCTGGTCTGGCTGCAGGAGCGCGAGTACGGCGCGCTGCGCCTGTTCGCGATGACCGGCGTGCTCGGCGGCTTCACCACGTTCTCGGCGTTCTCGGCCGAATCGCTCACGCTGCTGGAGCGCGGCCAATTGATGATGGCGGCGACACACACGCTGGCCCACGTGCTCGGTGCGCTCGCCTGTGCCGCGCTGGGCGTGGTGCTGGCGCGCGCGCTGGCGGGTTGACGTGGCGACCCGCGGCCCCTTCGAAGGTGGCGCCGAAACCGCGGAGTTGCGCTCCGCGCTCGGCCGCTTCGCCACCGGCGTCACCGTGGCCACCTGCCGCGACGGCGACGGAGCGCCGGTCGGGCTGACGGTCAACTCGTTCGGCGCGTTGTCGCTGGTGCCGCCGCTGGTGCAATGGGCCCTACGCTGCGAAAGCCCGAGCCTGCGCGCGTTCGAGGCGACGGAGCACTTCGCGATCAATGTGCTGGCCGAGGGTCATCTGGAGCTGGCGCGGCGCTTCGCGGCGGCGGCGACCAACCGCTTCGACCACGGCCGCTGGCACCCCGGCCATACCGGCTGCCCCGTGCTGGCGGGCGCGCTGGCCGTGTTCGAGTGCGCCCGTCGCTCGGCGCAGCGCCACGGCGACCACGTGCTGTTCATCGGCGAGGTGCTGCACCACAGCGCCCACGCCGGCACACCGCTGCTGTTTCACACCAGCCGCTACCGCCGCCTGGGCGACGCGCTGTAGCCCCCGCGACGCGCTCGGCCGCGGCCGCGGGCACGGTGCAGACGCAAAAGGTTGCGCGCCGCCTTGAAATGCCGGCTCGCCTCCTCACCTGCCTTGGCAGTTCGGAGGATTCCATGCGTGTCGACAAACTCACCACGGCTTTCCAGCAGGCCCTGGCCGACGCCCAGAGCCTGGCGGTCAGCCGCGACAACCCGTACATCGAGCCGGCGCACCTGCTGGCGGCGATGCTGAGCCAGCCCGACGGCCCGAAGGCCCTGCTCGACCGCGCCGGCGCCAACACGGCGGCGCTGCGCACGGCGATGGAGACCACCATCGCCGCGCTGCCGCAGGTGCAAGGTGGCGGCCAACCGGTGCAGCCCGGGCGCGACCTGCTGTCGCTGCTGCAGGCGGCCGACAAGGAGGCCACCAAGCGCGGCGACCAGTTCATCGCCAGCGAGATGTTCCTGCTGGCGCTGGCCGAGTCCAAGACCGACCTCGGCGGCGTCGTGCGCGGCCACGGCCTGACCCGCAAGGCGCTCGAGGCGGCGATCGACGCCGTTCGCGGCGGCCAGAAGGTCGACTCGGCCGATGCCGAGGGCCAGCGCGAGGCACTCAAGAAGTACACGCTCGACCTCACCGAGCGCGCGCGCCAGGGCAAGCTCGACCCGGTGATCGGCCGCGACGACGAGATTCGCCGCTCGGTTCAGGTGCTGCAGCGGCGCACCAAGAACAACCCGGTGCTGATCGGCGAACCCGGCGTCGGCAAGACGGCGATCGTCGAAGGCCTGGCGCAGCGCATCGTCAACGGCGAGGTGCCCGATTCGCTGCGCGACAAGCGCGTGCTCTCGCTCGACATGGCCGGTCTGCTGGCCGGGGCCAAGTACCGCGGCGAGTTCGAAGAGCGCCTGAAGGCGGTGCTCAAGGAAGTGGCAGCCGACGAAGGCCGCATCATCCTATTCATCGACGAGCTGCACACCATGGTCGGCGCCGGCAAGGCCGAAGGCGCGATCGACGCCGGCAACATGCTCAAGCCGGCGCTGGCGCGCGGCGAGCTGCACTGCATCGGCGCGACCACCCTCGACGAATACCGCAAGTACGTCGAGAAGGACGCCGCGCTCGAACGCCGCTTCCAGAAGGTGCTGGTCGACGAGCCGAGCGTCGAGGCGACGGTGGCGATCCTGCGTGGCCTGCAGGAGAAGTACGAGGTGCACCACGGCGTCGAGATCACCGACCCGGCAATCGTCGCCGCGGCCGAGCTGAGCCACCGCTACATCACCGACCGCTTCCTGCCCGACAAGGCGATCGACCTGATCGACGAGGCGGCGGCCAAGATCAAGATCGAGATCGACTCCAAGCCCGAGGCGATGGACAAGCTCGATCGCCGCCTGATCCAGCTCAAGATCGAGCGCGAGGCGGTCAAGAAGGAGAAGGACGAAGCCTCGCAGAAGCGCCTCGGCCTGATCGAGGAAGAGATCGGCAAGCTCGAGCGCGAGTACGCCGATCTGGAGGAGATCTGGAAGGCCGAGAAGGCCACCGCGCAGGGCTCCGCGCAGGTCAAGGAAGAGATCGACCGCATCCGCCACCAGATCGACGAGCTCAAGCGCAAGGGCGACTTCAACAAGGTCGCCGAGCTGCAGTACGGCAAGCTGCCCGAGCTGGAGAAGCGCCTGAAGGAGGCGCAGGCCAAGGAAGCCGGCAAGGGCAAGAGCGGCAAGCCGCAACTGCTGCGCACGATGGTCGGCGCCGAAGAGATCGCCGAGGTGGTGTCACGTGCCACCGGCATCCCGGTTGCCAAGCTGATGCAGGGCGAGCGCGACAAGCTGCTGCAGATGGAGGCCAGGCTGCACGAGCGGGTAGTCGGCCAGGACGAGGCGATCACCGCGGTGGCCGACGCCATCCGCCGCTCACGGGCAGGTCTCAGCGATCCGAACCGGCCGCTCGGCTCGTTCCTGTTCCTCGGCCCCACCGGGGTCGGCAAGACCGAGCTGTGCAAGGCGCTGGCCGGCTTCCTGTTCGACAGCGACGACCACATGATCCGCATCGACATGAGCGAGTTCATGGAGAAGCACTCGGTGTCGCGGCTGATCGGTGCGCCGCCGGGCTACGTGGGTTACGACGAAGGCGGCCACCTGACCGAGGCAGTGCGGCGCAAGCCGTACTCGGTGCTGCTGCTCGACGAGGTCGAGAAGGCGCACCCCGACGTCTTCAACGTGCTGCTGCAGGTGCTCGACGACGGCCGGCTCACCGACGGCCAGGGTCGCACGGTGGACTTCAAGAACACCGTGATCGTGATGACCAGCAACCTCGGCTCGCAGATGATCATGCAGATGGCCGGGCAGAGCAGCGAGCGCATCCGCGACGCCGTGTGGGCCGAGGTCAAGTCGCACTTCCGACCCGAGTTCCTGAACCGCATCGACGAGACCGTGGTGTTCCACGCGCTCGACCAGAAGCACATCGAATCGATCGCGCGCATCCAGCTCAAGGTGCTCGAGCAGCGCATCGAGAAGATGGACATGAAGCTCGACGTGTCGGCCGCGGCGCTGGCCGAGATCGCCAAGGTCGGCTTCGACCCGGTGTTCGGTGCGCGGCCGCTGAAGCGGGCCATCCAGCAGCGCATCGAGAATCCGGTGGCCAAGCTGATCCTCGAGGGCCGTTTCGGCCCGAAGGACGTGGTGCCGGTGGACTTCAAGAAGGGCGAGTTCACCTTCGGCCGCGTCGTCCACTGACGGGCATTGCCCAGCATGACGAAGCCCTCCGCGAGGAGGGCTTCGTGCTTTTGCGCCGGGCGCGGACTCTATGCGGCCGATGCGGCGCTGTCGCCGTCCAGACGCTGCAGCTTCATTTTCACCAGCATCAGGTTGGCGGCATGGCTGTCGAGCACTGCATGCAGCGCCAGCCCGGGGCGGCCGGCGATCGCGCGCACGATCAGGTGATGGCCGGCCAACGTCACCGCCAAATCGGGCGGCGCCACCGGCAGGCCCATCGCCTTGGCGGCCGCGTTGGCCGCCTCGTGCAGCGCAGCACCCTGCGCGGCCAGCGAGGCGGGCCCGGGGCGCGCGCCAGCGTGGGCCAGCGTGCGCTGGGTGGTCAGCTCGAACACGCAGCAACTGATCATGCCGGTGATCTCGATGCACTGGCGCACGTAAGCCTGCCACGGATTGTTGGCCTCGGTAGTCGGCGCGGCAGGCCGCGTCGGTGGCATCGGTTGCATCGGCAGCGGCGCGGGCGGCGGCGCCAGCGGACGCATCGGCGCCGGCGCTGGAAACGCGATCGGGTCGCGTGCAGTCGTCGCTGCCGCAGCCGTTGACTGCAGGGACTGCATCGCGGCGCTGGGGTCACCGCGCACGCGATTCCAGGTGCTGCTGATCGAAGTCCACGCATCGGAGGGCTTGATCGCCTGCGGCGCGATCGACACCTGCACACCCGTGCGCCCCGCGACCTGCGCCGCGAGCTGGTGCAAGGCACCGGGCGCCGACAGCGGAACGAAAAGCAACTGACGGCCCGGCCACGGCCCGCGAGCGATCCCTTCGCGCAGCGGTTGCAGCGCGGTATCGAGCGCGTGTTGCGGCAGATCGCCGACCATCACGACGCCCAGGCGGCTGTAGCCGAGCAGCACGCGCGCCAGCGCGGCGCGCTGCTGGCTGTCGGCATCGACGCGCGTCGAGTACACGCGCAACATCTGGCCGTTGGCGCCGGGCAGTTCGGCAAACTCGAGCGTCGCCAGTGCCATGCCGTGACCCTGGCGGCGGATCACCAGCTTCTGCACCTTGCGCTGCGTGGCCGCGGCCAGGCCGGCCAGGATGCGCGGCGACGAGTCAGTCGCGATGTCGTGGATCGCGATGAAGTCCGACGCCCATTGCTGAAATTGCTGCTGCAGCGCTTCGGAGGGTGCGCAGACGACGAACATCTCGTGTTGCTGGTCACCGATTCGACGACCGATCTCGCGACGCTCCGGCGCCAGGTACTCTTCGCGATTCGTGAGGATCTGCGTGGCGACGTGCGTCAGCTCGCGCGTGGCCTGCCATTCCTCTTCGGGAACGCGCGAGTTGTGGACCGATGCGTCCCACTGCGACATCTCATGAATCGGTTTCGACATGGCGGCTCTCTGGGTGGCCGAATGACCGCGCGGCTTCGGCGTCAAAGTGTAGGACTCGAGCGCCTGACGCCGCGGGATTTCGTCACAATGAGCGACAGGCCGGCGGGGGCCCACGGCCCCCCTCGTTGAGGGCGTGATAACGGTGGCGCCGGCGCGGCGAGCCACCCGCACCGAAAGCAGGCGAACCCAATGGAGACAGCGTGTCGCAATCGAATCCCGCGGTAGTGGTGATAGGCGCCGGTCTGGCTGGCCTGACGGTGGCCCTCGAATTGGCCGACCGCGGGCCGGTGGTGGTGCTCGCCAAGCGCGAGATGTCCGAAGCCGCCACCGCGTGGGCCCAGGGAGGGATCGTCGGCGTGTTGGGCAGCGACGACAGCGTCGAATCGCACGTGCGCGATACGCAGGACGCGGGCGCCGGTCTGGTCGACGAGCATACCGCGCGCTTCATCGCCGAACACAGCGCGGCGGCGGTGCAGTGGCTGGTGGACCAGGGCGTCCCCTTCTCGGCCGATCCGAGCGGGCCGCTCGGCTTGCACCTCACCCGTGAAGGCGGTCACGCCGTACGGCGCATCGCACACGCCGCCGATGCCACCGGGCGCGCGATCCACGAGGTCTTGCTGGCCACGGCGCGCGCGCACCCGAACATCGACCTGCGCGAGCGCTGGATGGCGATCGATCTGATCACCTCGCGCCACCTCGGGCGCAACGAACCGGCGCGCTGCTACGGGACGTATGCGCTGCACATCGACGCCAATCGCGTCGAGGCGTTGCCAGCGGCGGCCGTGGTGCTGGCCACCGGCGGCGCCGGCAAGGTCTACCGCTACACCACCAATCCCGAAACCTCCACCGGCGACGGCATCGCGATGGCCTGGCGCGCCGGCTGCCGTGTCGGCAACATGGAGTTCATCCAGTTCCACCCCACTTGCCTGTACCACCCGCAGGAGCGCAGCTTCCTGATCACCGAGGCGCTGCGCGGCGAGGGCGCCCAACTGAAGCTGCCCGACGGCGCACGCTTCATGCGTGCGCATGACGCACGCGAGGAGCTGGCACCGCGCGACATCGTCGCGCGGGCGATCGACTTCGAGATGAAGAAGCACGGCCTCGACCACGTGTGGCTCGATGCCACGCACCTCGGCGAGGGGTTCCTGAAAGAGCACTTCCCGACGATTCACGCGCGCTGCCTGGCGCTGGGCATCGACATCGCACGCCAGCCGATTCCGGTGGTGCCGGCGGCGCACTACACCTGCGGCGGCGTGGTCAGCGACCTCCATGGTCGCGCCGACGTCGCCGGCCTCTATGCGGTGGGCGAAACCACCTACACCGGCCTGCACGGCGCCAACCGGCTGGCCAGCAACTCGCTGCTCGAGTGCGTGGTGCTCGGCCGCACCTGCGCCGAGCACATCCTGAGCAGCGACGCAGCGGCAATCGCCGACGTACCGGCGTGGGACGAGAGCCAGGTCGAGGACGCCGACGAGCAGGTGGTCATCGCGCACAACTGGGACGAGCTGCGCCTGCTGATGTGGAACTACGTCGGCATCGTGCGCACCACCAAGCGGCTGGAGCGCGCGTTGCATCGCATCGAATTGCTGAGGCACGAGATCGACGATTACTACGCCAACTTCCGCGTCTCGCGCGATCTGCTCGAGCTACGCAATCTGGTCGAGTGCGCCGAGCTGATCGTGCGCTCGGCGCTGGTGCGCCGCGAGAGCCGCGGGCTGCACTACAGCCGCGACTTCCCGACCACGCTGCCGGTGAGCCTGCCTACCGTGCTGACGCGGCCGGCGCGCAGCAGTGCCGAGCCTGCGCGCGCGCGCAGCCGTCAGACCACGCGCATCGAGTAATCGATCGCGCGCACGTCCTTGGTCAGCTTGCCCACCGAGATGCGGTCGACGCCGGTGGCGGCCACCTCGCGCAGGCGGTCGAGGCCGATGCCGCCCGAGGCTTCGAGCAAGGCGCGTCCGGCGTTGATGGCAACCGCCTCGCGCATCTGCGGCAGCGAGAAGTTGTCGAGCAGCACGCTGGTGGCGCCGGCAGCGAGCGCCTCGCGCAACTGATCGAGCGATTCGACCTCGATCTGGATGGGGACGCCGGCGCGCAGCGCCAGCGCCCGCTGCAGTGCCACGCCCACGCCACCGGCCGCAGCGATGTGGTTTTCCTTGATCAGGATGCCGTCCCACAACGCCAGGCGCTGGTTGGCGCCACCGCCGACCCGCACCGCGTACTTCTGCGCCTGGCGCAGCCCGGGGATCGTCTTGCGCGTGTCGAGCACCGCGCAGCCGCGCGGGTTGGGCGACACCCCGGCGATCGCCCTCGCGTGCGCGCGCGTGGCAGTGGCAGTGCCCGACAACAGTTGCAGGAAGTTCAACGCCGGCCGCTCGGCCGTGAGCAGATCGCGCGCGTCGCCTTCGAGGTCGCACACCACGGTGTCGGGCAACAGGTCGGCGCCTTCGTCGCAGCGCCATCGCACCTGCGTCTGCGCGGCCACGGCATGCATGACGCCGTCGAACCAGTCGCGGCCGGCGAGAACAGCCGTCTCGCGAACACGCACTTGAGCCTGCACCCGGCGTCCTGCGGGCAACAAGGCGCCGGTGCAGTCGCCACGACCGACGTCTTCGAGCAGCGCGTCGCGGATGTTGCGGGCGCGCGCCTGCTCGAGCGTCTCGTTGAAGTCGAAACGTAGCGTCGCGTCGTCGGTGGCCGCTGTACTCACGCCACGCCGATGTGGGGCACGAAGCCGCGCGCCGGCTGACCGATTGCGCCGGGGTTGCGCGCGACAAACTCGAGCATGCGCTCGATGCAGCCGAGCGCCTGCGTGCGCGTCGGCTCGGGTACCAGGATCTCGCCCGTTCCACGCTGCAAGCAGGCGAGCACGCCTTCGAGGCCGTTCATCGCCATCCACGGGCAGTGTGCGCAGCTCTTGCAGGTGGCGCTGTCGCCGGCGGTGGGCGCTTCGATCAGCGTCTTGCCGGGCGCGAGCTGCCGCATGCGGTGGAACATGCCTTTGTCGGTGGCGACGATGAACTCGTCGGCCTTGCCTGCGACCACAGCCTTCAGCAGCTGCGACGTCGAACCGACGACGTCGGCCTGAGCCACCACGGCAGGCGGCGACTCGGGATGCACCAGCACCATCGCCTGCGGATGCTCCTTGCGCAGCAGCTCGAGTTCGAGGCCCTTGAATTCGTCGTGCACGATGCAGGCGGCGTCCCACAGCAGCATGTCGGCGCCGGTGGTGTCCTGGATGTAGCGTCCCAGGTGCTTGTCGGGCGCCCACAGGATCTTGTGCCCCTGCTGGTGCAGGTGAGCCACGATCGCCGGCGCGCACGAACTGGTGACCATCCAGTCGGCGCGCGCCTTCACCGCGGCACTGGTGTTCGCATACACCACCACCTGGCGATCGGGATGGGCATCGCAGAAGCGAGCGAAATCGTCTGCCGGGCAGCCGAGGTCGAGCGAGCAGGTGGCATCGAGGTCGGGCATCAAGACGCGCTTGCCAGGCGACAGGATCTTCGCGGTTTCACCCATGAAGCGCACGCCGCAGACGATCAGCGTGCGCGCCGGATGGTCGCGGCCGAAGCGCGCCATCTCCAGCGAATCGGACACGCAGCCGCCGGTGGTCTGCGCCAGATCCTGCAGATCGCCGTCGACGTAGTAGTGCACGACCATCACCGCGTCGCGCGCCTTCAACTCGTGCGCAATGGTCTGCTTCAGCTCGCCGCGCCGCTTTTCAGTCAGCGGCGGCGGCACCTTGGCCCAGGCATGCGCCACGCAACTCGCGCCGCTGGCGTCGATACGCGTGTAGTCGTAGCGAACTTGGCTCATGCGAGAGGGTCACCGCGATCGGCGGCCGGGGTTGACCTGGGCACGTCATGGTAGCCCAGGGTTCTCGGACACTTCAGAGCAGGTGCTTTTCGGCTTGCAGGGTCTTGAAGCGCACCAGCGGCACGTTGGCCAGCCTCCGGTCGAGCATCAGCACGAGGCCCAAGCGCGTCGGCGGCGGCAACCCCGCGCGCAGCAGTTCGATGCGCGCGCCCTGGGTCACCATCAACTCCTCGCTCTCGCTGCCGTACTCGCCACCGGCCTGGCTGAAGACGCGCCGCGCCGCGGTCAGCCGGCGCGCCCGCGCGCCGAGGTCGAAGGTGAGGCTGTCGCGGCTGTCGTGTGCGAGCAGTTCGCCGCTGGCCAGGTCGACCACGCCGCAGGCGATCACGCCTTCGGTGCGTACCAGGCCGAACAGCGCCTTGGTGACCGCGGAGTCGTCGAGCAGCTTGGCCTGCGAGGTGGCCGAGAAGGTCGGCGCGTTGGCGCACGCTTCCCACGCCGACAGCACGGTGTTCCAGACAGTGGAGGCGCCGTTGAGCGTCTCGGTCAGCGTGGTCGCGCGCACGCGCGCCGGCCACGGCTGGCTCAGGATGCGGTGGCGCATCGCGCCGGCGTTCGGCGGCAACAGAAACACCACCCACGGGCAATGCCAGTCGGGCTGCTGGGTTGCGATCAGCAGCGATTGCAGCAACGCGTCGAGCGCATGCGGCTGCAACGCACCGACGATCACGGCGGTCATGTGCGAGCGCTCGGCCAGCGCGTTGACAATCTCGTCGTGGTCGAGCCCCGAGACGCGCACGTCGGCGTGGTAGATCTTCAACGGGCCCGACGCGCGACGAGGCACGGCAGTGCGCTCGATCACCGCCAGCGTGCGCAGCGCCGCGCGCTCGCGCAGGTGCAGCTTCTCGACCGGCTGCCCGGTGGCGTCGGACAGCGCCTTCACGACCGCCGGCGCCCAGATGCGCGACGGGTCGAGCAAGGTGATCATCGACGGCGCACTGCCGAGGTCGGCACGGCTCTTGGTGAAGTGCTCGCGGATCGATTGCGCCGGCGAGCCGGCGACGAAGACGTCGACCACGTGCGGGTCGTGTTCGCGCGGCAGTGCGGCGGGTGGTGCGGCTTCCTCGAGCACCGCGGTGGCCGCGAAGGCCACTTCGGTCGGTGCGTAACCGGCGCCGACGGGCCGTGGCCCGAGTTCGCCGAACAGGGTCTTCAGCATTGCAAGTCACTCCCGCGCGACGAGCGACTCTAGGACGCAGCGCCCGCGCGCGCCTGTTGCGGTGTACGCGAATGTCACTGCTCGCGGGTAGGGCAGATGTCGCAGTCTGCTCCCCGGCCACCGGTTCGTCGGGGTGAATTGCGCAGCGCGCCGGGTGCTCCGTCGCCGGCTGGCGCGCCGCGGACGCTCGACCGTCACCAACGTACACAATTCTTGCTGGCGTCCGGCGCCTGCGGCCGGCTGCCGATAATCGCCGCCACCAGCGAAGGATCTACCGATGACACAGCGAATCGCCGGCCATGCCCTGGTCGAGGCCCTCGTCGCCCAGGGAGTCGACACCGCGTTCGGCGTGCCTGGCGAGAGCTTTCTTGCGGTGCTCGACGGCTTCCACCAGCACGCGCAGCGCATCCGCTTCGTCGCCTGCCGGCAGGAGGGCGGGGCGGCGTTCATGGCCGACGCGCAGGGCAAGCTGAGCGGGCGGCCGGGGATCTGCTTCGTCACCCGCGGACCGGGTGCCAGCAATGCGGCGGTCGGCGTGCACACCGCGTGGCAGGACTCGACGCCGATGATCCTGTTCGTCGGCCAGGTGGCCAGCGATCAGCGCGACCGCGAAGCGTTTCAGGAGGTCGACTACCGCCAGATGTTCGGTCCCGGCACGCTCGGCATGGCCAAGTGGGCTGCACAGATCGACAGCGCCGATCGCTTGCCCGAGTACGTGGCGCGCGCCTTCCACACGGCACTGCAGGGCCGGCCGGGGCCGGTGGTGCTGGCGTTGCCTGAAGACATGTTGACCACGCACACCGCCGTGCCGGTGCTGCCGCGTGTGCAGGCGGCATCGGCCTGGCCGGCGCCGGAGGCGCTCAGCGATGCTCGCAGCCTGCTGCTGGCGGCGCAGCGGCCTCTGGTGATCGCTGGCGGCAGCGGCTGGGACGCCGAGGCTTGTCTGGCGCTGCAGCGTTTTGCAGAGAACTGGGCGCTGCCGGTGAGCTGTGCCTTTCGGTTCCAGGACACCTTCGACAACCGGCACCCGCTGTACGCCGGCGACGTCGGCATCGGCATCAACCCCAAGCTGGCGGCGCGCGTGCGCGAGGCTGACCTGATCGTCGCGCTCGGTATCCGGCTCGGCGAGATGACCACTGGCGGCTACTCGCTGCTGCAGGTGCCGCGTCCGCAGCAGAAACTGATCCACATCCACGCCGGGGCCGAGGAGCTCGGCCGCGTCTATCGGGCTGATGTGCTGTTGCAGGCCTCGATGGCGCACGCCGCCCGAGCGCTGGAGACGTTGAGCGCGCCGGCCGACCTGCCTTGGCGCGAATGGGCCTCCGCCGCGCAACGCGATTACCTGGCCAACCTCGAACCGACCGCAGTATCGCCGCTGGATCTGGCACAGGTGATGAAGACCGTGCAGCGGCTGGCACCGGCGGACACCGTGTACACCAACGGTGCAGGCAACTTCTCGGGTTGGCTGCACCGGTACGTGCAGTACCCGGGGTTGCAACACCACGGACGCACCCAACTGGCGCCGACCTCGGGTGCGATGGGCTACGGCGTACCGGCCGCCATCGCGGCGTCGCTGCTGCAGCCGCAGCGCACGGTGGTCAATGTGGCTGGAGACGGCGACTTCCTGATGACCGGGCAGGAGCTGGCCACCGCCACAGGCTACGACGCGGGGCGTGGCCACGGCAAGTTGATCTCGATCGTTGTCGACAACGGCAGCTACGGCACGATCCGGATGCATCAGGAGCGCGAATACCCGTCGCGCATCAGCGGTACCGAGCTGGTCAACCCCGACTTCGCGCAGCTGGCGCAGGCGTATGGCTGGCACGCCGCGCGCGTCGAACGAACCGAGCAGTTCGAGACGGCTTTCGCGCAGGCGCTGCAGGCGCAGCGGCCGACGCTGCTGCACTTGAAGCTCGACACCGACGTCATCACGACGCGAACGACGCTTGGCGCCATCCGTCGGCAGGGGCGGCAGCGAAACACTTGAGCCGAGGCCTGCGCACGGGTTCGTGGCGGCGCAGCGATCGTGCGGTCGCATCGAAGGGCCACCGGTAGAATCGGCGCCGTTCGGGGTGTAGCGCAGCCTGGTAGCGCAACTGCTTTGGGAGCAGTGGGTCGGACGTTCGAATCGTCTCACCCCGACCACCTTCATGAAATCGGGTGACCCGTCGCCGCTGACCCGCCGGTCCATGCTCGCCGCGACGTGGGGGCTGGCGCCGTGGCGCGCCGCACGCGCCACCGCTGGTTTCCAGAGCCGCGCGGTCACGCTGGTCGTGCCGTTCGGCGCGGGCGGTATCGCCGATATCACGGCGCGCACGGTGGCCAAGGAGATGAGCCGAACGCTGCGGCAGCCGATCGTCATCGACAACCGGCCGAGCGCGGGCGCGATCGTCGGCGCGGCGGCGGTCGCGCGTGCCGCACCCGACGGCCACACGGTGCTGCTGCTCAGCAACGCCAATGCGGTCAGCGCAGGGCTGTTTCGCAAACTGCCGTTCGATGTGCAACGCGATTTCGCGCCCGTCACGACGCTCGGCTTCTTCGACCTCGCGCTGTTCGTCGTTCAGGGCTCGCAGTGGCGCGGCATCGGCGACTTGCTGGCGCAGGCACGCGGGCAGCCCGGCAAGCTCAGCGTCGGTACGATCGCCAGCGGCAGCACGCAGCACCTGGCCGCCGAGCTGTTCAAGTCGATGGCGGGCATCGATGTGCTGATCGTGCCCTACAGGAGCACGCAGGCGGTGATCACCGCGCTGCGTGCCGGCCAGGTCGACCTGGCGTTCGAGATCCTGGGGCCGATGCTGCCACAGATCCAAGGCGGCGCGTTGCGTGCGCTCGCGGTGACCTCTGACCAGCGCTTCGCGGGCCTGCCCGAGGTGCCGACGGTCCAAGAGTCCGGCCTGCATGGCTACACCGCGGCATCGTGGAACGCGCTGGCAGTGCCAGTTCGCACGCCGAAAAGCGCCATCGATCTGCTGTGGGGCGCGGCGCGCGATGCCTTGGCGCTGCCCTCGCTGCGTGGCGAACTGCAGGCGCTGGGTGTTCGCGCGCAGGCCTGCACGCCACAGCAGCTCGAGCAACTGCTGGCGAGCGAGATCCGGCGCTGGACGCGGGTGATCGAGTCGGCGGGAATCGAGCGGCAGTAGGGTTTGCGGTGATCAACCTCAAGCATCTCCAAAGCTTCGTCCGCGTCGCCGAACTCGGCAGCTTCAGCAAGGCCGCACGCGTGCTCGACCTCGCGCAGCCGGCGCTGAGCCGCCAGGTGCGCGCGCTCGAGACCGATCTGCGCGAGACCCTGCTGCTGCGCAACGGCCGCGGGGTATCTCTGACCGACGCCGGAAGGCGGCTGTTCGACCACGGCGTGCAGATCCTGCAGCAGGTGTCTCTAGCGCGTGAGGAGATGGGCGCCCAGCGCGGCGCGGCGGTGGGCCACGTGACGATCGGCCTGCCGCCGAGCATCGGCCGAAGGCTCACTCTGCCGCTGATCGAAGGCTTCCGCGAGCATCTGCCGCGCGCGCGCCTGACCCTCGTCGAGGGCCTGAGCGCACAGATCGCCGAATGGATCACCAGTGGGCGGGCCGACCTCGGTCTGCTCTACAACCCCGAAGTTCAGCCAGGGCTCGAACTCACGCCGCTGTTGCGCGAGCGCCTTTGCCTGGTGGAGGCGGCGCGCGGGGCGCCAAGGCGGCAGAACCGCGTACCCCTGCGCGAACTCGGTGCGTACCCGCTGATTCTGCCGGAGCGCCACCAGTCGATCCGCAGGCTGCTGCAGACCCAGGCCAACTCGGCCGGCGTGAAGCTGCAGGTGGCTTGGGAAGTCTCCAGCGTGCCGACGATCATCGACTTGGTGTGCGCACGCGTGGGCTGCGCCGTGCTGAACGCGACCGCTGTCGAAGCGTCGGGGCGGAGCCGCGAACTGACGGCGCGGCCGATTGTCGAACCCGAGCTGCTGACCGTGCTGTTTCTCGCCCAGTCGGCCACCAAGCCGATTTCGCCCTTGGGGCGACGGGTGACCCGGCTGTTGGCGGAGTTGGTCGAACCGTCTGCGCGTCGCGCCAAGCGCTGACGGCCGCGGCCATGCCATTGCGGCATAGCTGCTAGTCGCTTTGCGCCTTGGCTCGCGCCCGCGCGGCGCGCACAATCTGGTTTCGCGTGTCGTCGCGAGTGGCGAAGGTGACATGAGCCAACGCATCACCGGCATTTCATCGATGGCCACCCGCGCGCTGCTGGCCGACCTGGCTCGCGAATGCGAGCGCCGCACCGGGATTGCACTGACCATCGAATCGGTCGGTGGCGTTGACGCCGCCAGACGAGTGGAGGCCGGCGAGGCCTTCGATGTGGTGTTCCTCGCCTCCGATGCGATCGATCGTCTGGTCGCCTCGGGCCATGTGCTCGGCCCGCGCAGCGATCTGGCGCGGTCGCCGGTTGCAGTTGCGGTGCGTGCCGGCGCGCCGCGACCCGACGTGAGCACGCCGGCAGCGCTCGAGGCCGCCGTGCTGGGCGCCACGCGCATCAGCTACTCCACCGGCCCGAGCGGCGCGCACCTGCGCAGGCTGTTCGACCAGTGGGGGATCGCCGCCGAGATCGCACCGCGCCTCGTGCAGGCACCGCCCGGTGTGCCGGTGGGCGCGCTGGTGGCGCGCGGCGATGTGGACCTGGGGTTTCAGCAGCTCAGCGAGCTGATGAATCTGCCGGGCGTCGACGTGATCGGCGCGCTGCCCGGCGAAACCCAGTTCATCACCACGTTTTCCGCCGGGTTGTGTGCCCAATCCCAGCGTGCCGACCTGGTGCGCGCCGTGCTGGCGTTCATGACTTCGCCGACGACGGCCCAATGCAAGCGTGGCCACGGCATGGAGCCCGGCTGAAGGAGTCTCTGCCCATGATCATCGACTGTCACGGTCACTTCACCACCGCACCCAAGGCGCTGGAGACGTGGCGCAATGCGCAGATCGCGGGGATCAAGGATCGGTCGGTGGCTCCTAAGCCGGGCGACCTGAAGATCTCCGACGACGAACTGCGCGAAGCGATCGAGAGCAACCAGCTCAAGCTGATGAAGCAGCGCGGTTCGGATCTCACGATCTTCAGCCCGCGCGCCAGCTTCATGGCGCACCACATCGGCGACTTCCAGGTCTCGAGTACCTGGGCCGCGATCTGCAACGAGCTGTGCTTTCGCGTGTCGAGGCTGTTCCCCGACCACTTCGCTGCGGCGGCGATGCTGCCGCAGTCGCCCGGAGTCGATCCGAAGACCTGCATTCCGGAACTCGTGAAGTGCGTCGAGCAGTACGGCAACGTGGGCATCAACCTGAACCCCGATCCGTCGGGCGGCCACTGGACCAGTCCGCCGCTCACCGACCGGCATTGGTACCCGATCTACGAGAAGATGGTCGAGTACGGCATCCCCGCGATGATCCACGTGAGCACGAGCTGCAATGCGTGCTTCCATACCACCGGCGCACACTACATCAACGCCGACACCACCGCGGTGATGCAGCTGATCCAGGGCGACCTGTTCAAGGACTTCCCGACGCTCAAACTGGTTGTTCCGCACGGTGGCGGCGCCGCACCCTACCACTGGGGCCGCTATCGGGGGTTGGCGCAGGAGCTCAAGAAGCCGCTGCTGGCCGATCACCTGCTGAACAACGTCTTCTTCGATACCTGTGTCTACCACCAGCCGGGCATCGACCTGCTGACGCGCGTGATCCCGATCGACAACGTGCTGTTCGCCAGCGAGATGATCGGCGCGGTCCGCGGAGTCGACCCCGAGACCGGATTCAACTACGACGATACCAAGCGCTACATCGAGGCCGCCGCGCTCACGCCCGAGCAGCGCTTCAAGATCTACGAGGGCAATGCACGCCGCGTGTTCCCGCGGCTCGACGCCGCGCTGAAGCGCAAGGGGAAGTGAGATGTACGAGTTGGGTATCGTCAGGCGCAACATCACGCGCGCCGATCGGCAGGCGGTCGAGCGGCTCGTCCCGTTCGGCGTGGCCACGGTGCACGAGGCGCAGGGGCGCGTCGGGCTGATGCAGCCCACCATGCGGCCGATCTATCCCGGCGCGCAGATCGCGGGCACGGCGGTCACGGTGCTGCTGCAGCCGGGCGACAACTGGATGCTGCACGTCGCCGCCGAGCAGATTCAAGAGGGCGACATCGTGGTCGCCGCCTGCACCAGCGACAACACCGATGGCTTCTTCGGCGACTTGCTGGCCACCAGTTTTCGCGCGCGTGGCGCTCGCGGCCTGGTGATCGACGGCGGCGTGCGCGACGTGAAGGTGCTCACCGAGATGGCGTTTCCGGTGTGGAGCAAGGCGATCAGCGCCAAGGGAACGGTCAAGTCCACGCTCGGCTCGGTGAACATCCCGCTGGTGTGCGCGGGAGCCCTGGTGCACCCGGGCGATGTGATCGTTGCCGACGACGACGGCGTGGTGGTCGTGCCCGCTGCGTCGGCGGCCAGGACAGCCGAGGCGGCGGCAGCGCGTGAAGCCAACGAGGGCGAAAAGCGCGCCAAGCTGGCCGCCGGGGTGTTGGGGCTCGACATGTACAAGATGCGCGAGCCCCTGCAGAAGGCCGGCTTGAAGTACATCGACTGACGCGGCGATGCGAGTCGCACTGATCGGCTATGGCGAGGTCGGCCGCATCCTGGCCGAGGACTTGCGCGCGCGCGACGTCAACGTTGCCGCCTACGACCTCAAGCTCGACGGCGCCACGGCCCAACCGCTGCGGGAACACGCCCGATCGTGCGGGATCACGTTGGCAGGTTCCCACGAGGCCGCGGTGAAAGGCGCTGCGCTGGTGGTGTCGGCAGTCACCGCGAGCCAGACGGTGGCGGTGGCGCAAGCCTGTGCGCCTGGGCTGACACGGGGCAGCTTCCTTCTCGACTTCAACTCGGCCTCGCCGGGCGCGAAGACCCGCGCCGCCGACATCGTCAACGCCACCGGCGCACGCTACGTCGAGGGCGCAGTGATGACCTCGGTGCCGCCGTATCGCATCAAGGTGCCGCTGCTGTTGGGTGGTCCCGATGCGAAGGCGCTGCTGCCATTGCTCGATGGCCTGGGGTTCGCGGCCAAGGTGGCGAGCGACAAGCTCGGGGTTGCCTCGGCCACCAAGATGTGCCGCAGCGTGATGATCAAGGGCCTCGAAGCCATGCTCATCGAGAGCTTCACCACGGCACGCCACTACGGAGTCGAGGACGCGGTGCTCGCGTCGTTGCAGGAAACCTTCCCCGGCATCGACTGGGAGCGGCAGGGCGCCTACCTGTTCCAGCGCGCCATCGAGCACGGACGGCGCCGCAGCGAAGAGGTGCGCGAGGTCGCGGTGACGGTGCGCGAGGCCGGGCTCGAGCCCTGGAGCGCCAGCGGTACTGCCGAACGACAGGCGTGGATGGCCGACCTTGCCGACGCGGGCGCGTTCGGCCACAGGAGCGAGCCGGGATTCGCCCGCAGCGAGAACTGGCGCACCGAGGCCGATCGCATCCTGACTCATCTGCAGCGGTGCGAGGCCAGGCGATGAAGTTCGAGAAGACCCCCGGCTGGCTCGACTGGTACGCGGCTCCGAGCAGGCCGCGGTTCAGCCTGCCGTCGGGCAGCGTCGATGCGCACTGCCATGTGTTCGGCCCGGGCGCGCATTTCCCCTATGCACCCGAGCGCAAGTACACGCCGTGCGACGCCAGCAAGGCACAGCTCTTCGCACTGCGCGATCACCTGGGCTTCGCCCGCAACGTGATCGTGCAGGCCACCTGCCACGGCGCCGACAATCGTGCGATGGCCGATGCCTGTTTCACCAGCGACGGCAATGCGCGTGGCGTGGCGACCGTCCGGCGCAGCGTCACCGACCGCGAACTCGAGATGTTGCACGCAGCGGGCGTGCGCGGCGTGCGGTTCAACTTCGTCAAGCGGCTGGTCGATTTCACGCCGAAGGACGAGTTGATGGAGATCGCCGGCCGCGTCCGGTTGCTGGGCTGGCACGTCGTCATCTACTTCGAGGCGCAGGATCTGCCGGAGTTGTGGGACTTCTTCACCGCGCTGCCGACCACCGTGGTGGTCGACCACATGGGCCGGCCCGACGTGCGCAAGCCGCTCGACGGCCCCGAGTTCGCGCTGTTCCTGAGGTTCATGCGCGAGCACGACAACGTGTGGAGCAAGGTGAGCTGCCCCGAGCGGCTTTCGGTGGGCGGCCCGCCCGCGCTGAACGGCGAGCGCGCGGCATACCGCGACGTGGTGCCTTTCGCGCGCCGCGTGGTCGAAACGTTCCCCGATCGCGTCCTGTGGGGAACCGACTGGCCGCATCCGAACCTGAAGGAACACATGCCCGACGACGGCCTGCTGGTCGATTTCATTCCGCACATCGCGGTCACGGCGGCACTGCAGCGCAAGCTGCTGGTCGACAACCCGATGCGGCTGTACTGGCCCGAAGAGGCCGGCGTCGCGCGCGAAAACTGAGGCAGCGGAGGTTCCAATGGCACTGGACAAGCCCTATCGCGATGTTCCCGGCACCACGATCTTCGACGCCGATCAGTCGCGCAAAGGCTACTGGCTGAATCAGTTCTGCATGTCGCTGATGAAGGCGGGCAACCGTGCGCGCTTCAAGGCCAACGAGCGCGCCTATCTCGACGAATGGCCGATGACCGAGGAGCAGAAGCAGGCGGTGCTGGCGCGTGACCTCAATCGCTGCATTGCCGCCGGCGGCAACATCTACTTCCTGGCCAAGATCGGGGCCACCGACGGCAAGAGCTTCCAGCAGATGGCCGGCAGCATGACCGGGATGACCGAGGACGAGTACCGCGACATGATGGTGCGGGGAGGGCGCTCGGTCGAAGGCAACCGCGTCATCGGCGAGGGCGGCGACGCGCAGGCTGACCGCCAGCCGCAGGGTCACGGCAAGGGGACGCTCTGATGGCCCGCATCACGGCATCGATCTACACCAGCCACGTGCCCGCGATCGGCGCGGCGATGGATCTCGGCAAGACCCACGAACCCTACTGGCAGCGGATGTTCTCCGGCTACGACTTCAGTCGGCAGTGGATGAAGCAGCACGTGCCGGACGTGATCTTCCTCGTCTACAACGACCACGCCACCGCATTCAGCCTGGAGATCATCCCGACCTTCGCGATCGGCACTGCGGGTGAGTTCCCGGTGGCCGATGAAGGCTGGGGACCTCGCCCGGTGCCGAAAGTGATCGGGCACCCGGAGCTTGCCTCGCACATCGCGCAGAGCGTGATTCAGGACGATTTCGACCTCACGATCGTGAACAAGATGGCCGTCGACCACGGCCTCACGGTGCCGCTGTCACTGCTGTTCGGTCAGGTGGATGCGTGGCCGTGCCGCGTGATCCCGTTTGCCGTCAACGTGGTGCAGTACCCGGTACCGTCGGGGCGTCGCTGCTTCATGCTGGGGCAGGCGATCCGCCGGGCGATCGAATCGTTCGACGCACCGCTGAACGTGCAGGTGTGGGGCACCGGCGGCATGAGCCACCAGTTGCAAGGCCCTCGCGCCGGACTGATCAACAAGGAATGGGACAACCGCTTTCTCGATCGCCTGATCGCCGACCCCGGTGGCCTGGCCGGGATCCCGCACATCGAGTACGTGCGCGAGGCTGGTAGCGAGGGAATCGAGCTGGTGATGTGGCTGATCGCCCGCGGCGCGATGGCCGACGTCGCTGGCGGTGCATCGCCGAAGGTCGCGCACCGCTTCTACCACGTGCCCGCGTCGAACACGGCGGTGGGCCATCTCATCTTGGAGAACTGACGTGACGATTCACGTGGCACTGGCCGGCGCCGGCGCGTTCGGCATCAAGCACCTCGACGCGATCAAGAACATCGCCGATGTGAAGGTGATCTCGGTGGTCGGGCGCGAGCACGGCAAGACCAGGGAAGTCGCCGAGAAGTACGGCATCGCGCACGTGGCCACCGACCTCGCCGAAAGCCTGAAGCTGAAGGAACTCGACGCGGTGATCCTCGCCACGCCCACGCAGATGCACGCCGCGCAATCGATTGCATGCCTCGAAGCCGGCAAGCATGTGCAAGTGGAGATTCCGCTGTGCGACAAGCTGGCCGACGGCCAGGCGGTGGTGGCGCTGCAGAAGCGCACCGGCAAGGTGGCGATGTGCGGCCACACGCGGCGCTTCAATCCCAGCCATCAGTGGGTGCGCAAGCGCATCGTCGCCGGCGAATTCAACATCCAGCAGATGGACGTGCAGACGTACTTCTTCCGTCGCACCAACATGAACGCGCTCGGCCAGGCGCGAAGCTGGACCGATCACCTGCTGTGGCACCACGCGGCGCACACGGTCGACCTGTTCGCCTACCAGGCGCGGTCGCCGATCGTGAAGGCCAACGCAGTGCAGGGCCCGATCCATCCGGTGCTCGGCATCGCGATGGACATGAGCATCCAGCTCAAGTCGGCCAACGGCGCGATCTGCACGCTCTCCTTGAGCTTCAACAACGAAGGACCACTGGGCACCTTCTTCCGCTACATCGGCGACAGCGGCACCTACATCGCGCGCTACGACGACCTCTTCAACGGCAAGGAAGAGAAGATCGACGTCTCGAAGGTCGACGTATCGACCAATGGCATCGAACTGCAGGACCGTGAGTTCTTCGCCGCCATCCGCGAGGGCAGGGAGCCCAACGCGAGCGTGGCGCAGGTGCTGCCGTGCTACGAGGTGCTGCATCGGTTGGAGCAGCAACTGCCGTAATTGCTGCGGCGTGGCGGGCTCGCCCGCGCCGATCAGGCGCTGGTTTGACCCAGGGCAAACGCCTGAGCGGCGATTGCTGGCAAGGTGATCGGCATCGCACGGACCACGCAAGCAGAGGCTGCCATGAGCGAGCGCATCGACATTCCGGGCACCACGTTGTTCGATGGTGCGCAAGCCAGGAAAGGCTACGCGCTGAACAAGATGTGCTATTCGTTCAACGAGGCGGCCAACCGGCAGGCGTTTGTCGCCGACGAGGACGCCTACTGCGCCCGCTTCGGCCTCAGCCCGCAGCAGCGCGAGGCGATCCGCGAACGCAACGTGCTCAAGCTGATCGCCGCGGGTGGCAACGTGTACTACCTGGCCAAGTTCGCCGGCATCTTCGGTCTCGACGTGCAGGATCTCGGCGCACAGCAGACCGGCACAACCAAGGACGAATTCAAGGCGCGGCTCGTCGCCGCGCGGGGGTGAACGCCATGGCCCAGATCATCGGCGCGATCACGACATCGCACGTGCCCGCCATCGGCGGTGCAATCGCCAAGGGCTTGCAGGCCGATCCGTACTGGAAGCCGTTCTTCGACGGTTTTCCGCCCGTGCGGCACTGGCTGAAGGAAGTGAAGCCCGATGTTGCCGTCGTGTTCTACAACGACCACGGCCTGAACTTCTTTCTCGACAAGATGCCGACCTTCGCCGTCGGTGCGGCACCCGAGTACCGCAACGCCGACGAGGGATGGGGCATTCCGCAGTTGCCGCCGTTGCAGGGGGATCAGACGCTGTCGTGGCACCTGATCGAATCGCTGGTCGGCGAGGACTTCGACGTCACCACCTGCCAGGAAATGGTGATCGACCACGGCGTATCGCTGCCGATGGCGCTGCTGTGGCCCGACCAGCGCTGGCCGGTTCGCGTGGTGCCCGTGTGCATCAACACCGTGCAGCATCCGCTGCCTTCGGCTCAGCGCTGCTACCGGTTGGGTGCGGCGGTCGGTCGAGCCATCCGCTCCTGGGGCGAGGATGCCCGGGTGTTGGTGATCGGTACCGGTGGCCTGTCGCACCAACTCGACGGCGAACGCGCCGGGTTCATCAACAAGAACTTCGACGAGCGCTTCATGGCCAGCCTGGTCGACGACCCGGAGTGGGCCACCCGCTACTCGATCCCCGAACTCGTTCGGCTCACCGGCACGCAAGGGGTCGAGTTGGTGATGTGGCTGGCGGCCCGGGCGGCGCTTGGACCGCTGGCGCGCAAGCGGCACAGCAACTACCACATCCCGATCTCCAACACCGCATCGGGCCTGATGCTGCTCGAGCCCGCCTGAGGTCGGCGGCCGCACCGCCGGCAGATCCGCACAGCAGAATGGCGGCTTGCCGGATCAACAACAGCGAGGCCACCATGACTGCATCCGATGGCGATGCCGGCGAGCGATTCGGGCGCCTCGCCGCCGAGCGGTATAGCTGCCGCGGCTTCCTGCCCGAGCCGTTGCCGCGCAGCACGATCGATCGCATCCTGACGATCGCGCAGCGCAGTCCTTCCTGGTGCAACTCGCAGGCCTGGCAACTCACGGTTGGCAGCGCCTTGGCGACCGAGCGCGCGCGGCATGCGCTGCTGGCCTACGCACAACAGGGTCTGCCGTCGAAGCCGGACCTTGACTGGCCGCGCGAGTACCGCGGGGTCTATCTGCAGCGGCGCCGAGAATGCGGCTACCAGCTCTATGCGGCAGTCGGTGTAGCGCGTGGTGACAAAGAGGGCGCCGATCGACAGCGGCTAGAGAACTTCCGCTTCTTCGGCGCGCCCCACGTAGCCATCCTGACGACCGAAGAGCCCTTGGGCACGTACGGCGCGATCGATTGCGGCGCCTACATCGGCATCTTCATGCTGGCAGCCCGCGCTTGCGGCGTGGCGTCGATCGCCATGGCGGCGCTGGCGGCGTATCCGGAGTTCTGGCGCCGCGAATGGGGGCTCGATCCGCAGCGACGCGTGGTCTGTGGCCTGGCGTTCGGCTTGGAAGACCCGGATCACCCGGCCAACGGGTTCAGAACCAGCCGGGCCGCATTGACCGAAGCGGTGCGCTGGATCGATTGATCCATGGCGTGCCAATTATAGAAGTCGACATAATATACATTGTCGCGCATATATTGATGCGCAATCCCAGAGCTGAGAGCGGCCGGCGTTCAGGCGCCCTCGACGTCGATCAGTAGATCGTGCCGAGTTGCGAGTCGACGAGTTGTTCCCGAGAGGCGTCGATGATCTCGTCGAAGTGGCGCTGATCGTCGCCTTCACGCTTCGGGATCAGCGGCTTGTCGAGTGGGCGGCAGACGCGGCTGTTGAGCGCGCCGAGCCGGCCTGACTGCTCGATGGCCTCCAACACAGCCTGCGGATTGATCAGCATCGCAAAGGGATCACCTACAACGATCCGGTCCTGGTGGTTCTCCATTCGAAGCTCCGTGCGAGTCTGCGCCGACGCCGCCGACTGTAGGCAGCCGGCGCCGCCGCTCATAGCCTTCGCGGACGCGCGTTCGTGGCGGATTTCATCGACACGGCAAGTCTTGCCAACGTGACGGCGCCTAGCGTGAATCAAGTCGCTGCGCAAGCGCGTCTCGACCGACCGACCGCGCGAAATCTGCGGCGTTCATGCCACGCTCGTTGCGCGCCGCGACATCGGCGTGGTGCGCCAGCAGAATCGTTACCGACTGCTCGTTCCCGTAGCGCGCTGCCATCATCAACGGCGTCGTGCCGTTGGGCGATCGCGAGTCGATCGGTGCGCCCTTCTCCAGCAACCGAGCGACCATCTTCGGATCCGGTCCGGCCGCAGCGTAGAGCAGCGCATTCCAACCCTGTTGCGTGATGGCGGCGCCGCGGGCGATCAGATTGTCCGCAATGCCGAGGCGCCCGTGAAGCGCAGCAAGCATCAATGCCGTTTCACCGGCGTTGTTCCGGGTGTCGACATTGAGTCGCGGCTGCCTCAGCAAGACGTCGACGACTTGCTCGGCGCCATCGCGCGCCGCCAGACCCAGCGCACACTGCCCCTGCGCGTCGCGGGCATTCGGGTCGAAACCACGTTCGAGCAAACTGGCGACAGTGGTCGCGTCGTTGGCGCGAATCGCTTGAAAGAAGTCGTCGAACGACCCGGCGCGCGCAAGAGAAACCGTCAAAATGGCAAAGATATACAGAGTTAACTTCAAGTAGATTCTCATGTTGTTGACTGAGCGGCTGCTGAGGATCAGGCCGGAAAGAATAGCCCCTCGAAGTTCGCCGTCGTAGCTTCGGCAACACGCTCGACCGAGATTTGCTTCACCTCGGCGAGCTTCATTGCCACTTGCGCTACCCAGGCAGGCTCGTTGATCCTGCCGCGATGCGGCACCGGGGCGAGATACGGGCTGTCGGTCTCGACCAGGCATCGATCGAGCGGCACCATTCGCGCGACTGCGCGCAGGTCGTCGGCATTGCGGAACGTGAGGATGCCCGAGAACGAGATCATGAACCCGAGATCCAGCGCGGCCCGAGCTACCTCCATCGTCTCGGTGAAGCAGTGGAAGACGCCACCCGCATCGCGGGCGCCCTCCTCGCGCAGGATCGCCAGCGTGTCGGCCGAGGCGCTGCGCGTGTGCACGACAAGGGGCTTGCGCGCCTGACGCGCCGCACGTACGTGGACGCGAAAGCGCTCGCGTTGCCAATGCATCTGCTCGTGGGTGCGGCCGTCGAGCCGGTAGTAGTCGAGCCCGGTCTCGCCGATCGCCACCACCCTGGGCTGCGCGGACAATTCGACGAGGCGTTCGACGCCGGGCTCTTCGACGTCCTCGCTGTCCGGATGGACGCCGACGCTGGCCCAGAAGTTGTCGAAGCGCCGCGCGAGCGCTTGCACGCGCGGGAACTCCTCGAGGGTGGTGCAGATCGCCAGCGCGCGCTCGACGCCAGCCGCCGCCATGCTCGCGCGGACCGCATCGATGCGCCCGAACAACTCGGGAAAGGTCAGGTGGCAGTGCGAGTCGACGAACATCGGCGCCATTGTCGCGCCCTGCCGTGCGCCCTCGACGCCCTAAGGTCAGATCGTCTGCGTCGGCTTGGCCGATTGCAATTGAGTGCCGAGCAACTCTTCGATCTTGAGCTTGAGCAACCTCGTCTTCTCGTCGTTGGGGAACCGCACGCCGACGCCCTGCGTGCGACCGCCCGACGCATTGGCCGGCGTGATCCACGCGACCTTGCCGGCCACCGGGTAACGCTGTGGATCGTCGGGCAGCGACAACAGCAGATAGATGTCGTCGCCCAGCTTGTACTCGCGCGTGGTCGGCACGAACAACCCGCCATCCTGCAAGATGGGCACGTAAGCGGCGTAAAGCGCCCCCTTCTCGCGAAACACGAGCTGAATCACGCTAGGGCGCGACGCGACGGCACCGCTCGCGGCAGATCGGCCAGAAGCTGATTCGCTCATCCGGGCGAGTGTAGCCAATGGGTCGAGGGCTGATGCGCGGGCGCCGCGGCGCTCGACCAACATCGCGCGCCATTCGTCACAAGCGCCTCCACCAGCAGCGGGGCGTTCCACGGATGATCGTCGTGTCTCGCTGTGCGAAGCAGTTCACGTTGCCACCGCGCGAGCGCGGACAAGGTTGCGCCGGCCGGCACGGTCGCGCCGTCGAAGTACTGCGCCGCGCCGCCTGCAGCGCGCGCCATTGCGTCGTGCGCCACTCGCTGCAACAGATCGATCACCAGGGGCAAGGGCTTGCCGAGCAACGCTTGCGCATCGCCACGCGCCACCGCTGCTGGCAACTGGTCGAGCGTTGCGTCGTCGAGGCCTGCTTCGTGCAGTGCAAGGGCCGCCAAGGGACCGCCGCTGCACACGGCGAGCGCCCGGCTGGCGGGCGCCGCCCCCTGCGTGCTCAGCCAGGCCAGCGCCTGCGCTGAATCGGGAACCGCCATGCGCAGGCGCTGAACACGGCTGCGCAGGGTGGGCAAGAGCCGCTGCGGGTCGCCGCCCGCCATCACGATGCGCAGGTTGCCCGGTGGCTCCTCCAGCGTCTTGAGCAACGCATTGGCCGACGCCGCATGGATGGCCTCGGCAGGAAAGATCAGGAGCACTCGGCCGCGCGCCGAGCTGGCACTGCGCTGCGTCCATTCAATGGCCTCGCGCACCTGCTCGATCTTGATTTCGCGGCTCGGCTTGGCGTTGGCGCGATGCAGCGGGTCGTCCTCGACCAGCCAGTCGAACCGCACCCGCAGCACTTCGGGCACGACGATGCGCAGGTCGGGATGGGTGCGCCGGTGCACCTGGCGGCAGGCGGCGCACTGGCCGCACGGGGCCCGCTCCACGTGCTCGCACAGCCGGGCCTGCGCGAGCGTGAGGGCGAGCTCCGTTTGCCCGACGTCCTGATCCGCGTGCACCAGCAGCGCGTGCGAGCGCTTCAGCCGCAGCGCCTGATCGAGCGGCGCGCGCAGCCAAGGCAGCGGCAAAGAACCGTCGCCGGCCACCCCGACAGTCTTGGGCTCACCACCAGCCACGGCGGCCAACCTCCTGCTCCACCTGGGCCCACACCGACGGCTCCGGGCCGCGGGCGTCGATGCGGGCGATGCGTTGCGGGTGCTCGGCGTGGCGCCGCGCGTAGCCCTCGCGCACGCGGGCGAAGAATGCCTCGTCCTGCCGTTCGAGGCGATCGGGCGGGCGGGCGGCTGCGCGTCGCGTCGCTGCTTCGGCCGGCTCGAGGTCGAACCATAACGTCAGATCGGGTTGCCGACCGCCCTGCACCCACCGCTCAAGCTGCGCCAGCACGTTCCAATCGAAACCGCGGCCGGCGCCCTGGTACGCGAAGGTGGCGTCGGTGAAGCGGTCGCACAACACCGTATGGCCCGCCGCAAGTGCCGGTTCGATGCGCCGGCGCAGGTGATCGCGGCGAGCCGCAAACACCAGCAGGCATTCGGTCAATGCATCCATGTCGTCGCGCAGGAAGCGCTCGCGCAATTGCTCGGCCAATGGTGTTCCCCCCGGCTCGCGCGTGACGATCACCGTGTGTCCGCGCGCGCGGATCCAGTGGGCGAGCGGCTCGACGTGCGAGCTCTTGCCGGCGCCGTCGATGCCTTCGAACGTGATGAAGCGTGCGCTCATCGGCGCATGATGCGCGATTTTTCAGCGACCGCCGCGCTGATGAATGTTCACCGCCCGGTTGTGCTCGACCAGCGACTCGCTGAACACGCTGCTGCCGTCGCCGCGCGCCACGAAGTACAAGGCCTTCGTGCGCTCGGGGTTCAGTGCCGCGCGAATCGAAGCCAGCCCAGGCATCGCGATCGGCGTCGGGGGCAGGCCGGCGCGGGTATAGGTGTTGTAGGGCCCATCGGCAAGCAGGTCGCGCTTTCGCAGGTTGCCGTCGAACGACTCCCCCAGGCCGTAGATCACGGTGGGGTCGGTCTGCAGCGGCATGCCCTTGCGCAACCGGTTGGTGAACACGCCGGCGATCTGGGCCCGGTCGCTCGCCTTGCCGGTTTCCTTCTCGACGATCGATGCCAGGATCAATGCCTCCTCGGGGGACTTCAACGGCAGACCAGCGGCCCGCGAATCCCACGCCAACTGGAGCTGGCGTTGCATGTGCTCGTAAGCGCGCTTCAGCACGGTGAGATCGCTGACGCCGCGGCTGTAGACGTAGGTGTCGGGAAAGAAGCGCCCTTCCGCCGGGATTGTCGGTGCACCAAGCGCCGCCATCAGTTGCGCGTCGCTCATGCCCACACTGACCGGCCTCAGGTAAGGGGCGCGAGTCAGCTCGGCGCGGAACTGGCGCAGCGTCCACCCCTCGAGCAAGCGCACGCGCTCGAAGAACTCCTCGCCCTGAACCATCTTGGCAAGCAACTGGCGCGGCGTCACATCGGGCCCCGCCACGTAGCTTCCGGCGCGTATGCGCCGCGCATCGCCCGACCAGCGGAACCACTCGTACAACATGACCGGCGCAACCCGCACGCCGGCGCGCACCCACGCATTGGCCACTTCGCGCGGCGTGGCCCCTGGCTCGATGGAGAGTTCGACTGTGGCCGTGGCCAGCGGCAGCGGTCGATCGAGCCAGCGCCACACCCAGGCCGCGCCGCCGACCGCACCCAGCAGCAACACGATCAACAACCAGCGCAGAAATCTCATGACGCGCTACACGGCATGGCGGCGAGTCCCTGTCGCAGGGATACCGTTGGACAACGATGATAATCGGCGGCCATGGACCACCAGTTTCCACCTTCGCTCGCAAGCGGCGGCAGTGTGCGTTTGACCGATTGGGCGCTGTTGCGTGCGCATGGCGCCGACGCGGCCACGTTTCTTCAGGGCCAGTTGACGCAGGACGTATCGGGCATGTCGGCCGATGAAATGCGTCTGGGCGGCTACTGTTCGCCCAAGGGGCGGCTGCTTGCGAGCTTCGTGATCTGGCGCATGGGCAGCGGCGAATTCGGCCTCGTGTGCAGCGCCGACGTGGCGGCGGCCGTGCGCAAGCGGCTGTCGATGTACATCTTGCGTGCGCGCTGTCGCATCGACGAAGCCAACAGCCAGTGGGCCGTGTTCGGAGTCGCCGGAAGGGCCGTTGCCGGCGACGACGCGCCGGCACCGTGGCGTGCGCGTCAGCGCGACGGCGGGCCATGGTGGCTCGGCATGCCGGTGGTCGACGGCGTGCCTCGCTGGCTGCTCGTGCAGCCGGTCGATGCGCCGCCTCCCGCAGGGCCCGGGTTGGAGCCCGGCGCCTGGGGCTGGCTCGAGGTGACCAGCGGCGTGCCTCGCATCACGGCGGCCACCAGCGAGCAGTTCGTGCCGCAGATGATCAATTTCGAGTTGGTCGGCGGGGTGCATTTCCAGAAGGGCTGCTATCCCGGGCAGGAAGTGGTGGCGCGCAGCCAGTATCGCGGCACGATCAAGCGTCGCCTGCATCTGTTTGCGACAGCCGGTTCGGCGCTGCCCGGACAGGAGCTTTTTCACAGTCAGGATCCGTCGCAGCCCGCCGGCATGGTGGTCAACGCGGCGGCAATCCAGGGTCTGGGTACCCGTGTGCTCGCCGAAGTCAAGCTCGGCGCGCTCGACGATGGCAGTCTGCACCTGGGCAGTCCCGAGGGCGCGCAGTTGCAACAACTGCCCCTGCCCTACAGCGTGCCCGAGTTGGCCCACGCGTGAGCGCCACCGGTCGCGCGGAGCTGTACGTCTACTACCGCGTGACGCAGGCGGACCTGCCGCGTGCGCTGGCGATCGTGCGCGGCTTCCAGCGCAGCCTGCGCAGTGCGCACGCCGGCTTGGCCGCTCGCGTGCTGAGGCGCCCGAACGCTTCCAGCGGCGAGATGACCTTGATGGAGATCTACGCGCTCGACCGCGCTGCTGGCATCGACGAAGCCCTGCGCGCGCGGATCGACGCGGCAGCCGAGGCGCTGGGCCCGCTGCTGACCAGCGCCCGGCACGTCGAGACGTTCGAATCGCTCGACTGACGCACCGCTACAGAGCCCGCACCATCTCGATGTGCGGAATGCCGGCGTCCTCGAACACCGGCCCGCGCGCGACGAACCCTGCACGGCTGTAGAACGGCGCTGCGCCGAGTTGCGCATGCAGCAGTGCCTCGCGGTCGCCGCGCTCGCGCGCGTGTTGCAGCAGCGCATCGAGCACCGCGCGACCGATATGACCGCCGCGCATCGGTGCCAGCACGGCCATGCGACCGATCTTCGCCACGCCGGGCACGTGCTCGAGCATCCGGCCGGTGCCCAGCGGCACGCCGAAGCGGTTGCTGGCCAGCGCGTGAACGCAGCCCTCGTCGGCACCGTCCCACTCCATGTCGGCCGGGATGCGCTGCTCGTCGACGAACACCTGCGAGCGGATCTTGCGTGCGGCATCGCCGAGATCGCTCCAGCGCCCGACTCGCACGTCGACCATCGACTTTCCGGCCTCATAGGCCTGCAGGAGGTCGCGGAAGGCCTGCGGAATCGGCTTGGCCGTCATGGTCGCCGGGTCGGCAAACACATACACGAGGTCGCCGCTGACCAGCAGTTGTTCACCACGGAATACTCCGCACCCCAACACCATCGACGAGTTGCCGATCTTCTGCGTTTGCACGCCGACCTCGATCAGATCGTCGTAGCGCGCCGAGGCCATGTACTCGAGCGTCGCCTTGCGGGCGTAGAAGTCGCCTTCGAGGTACGCCATGGTCTCGTGATACGGGATGGCGAGCGCGCGCCAGTAGCCTGCCATCGCGGTATCGAAGTACATCAGATAGTGCGCGTTGAACACGATGTTCTGCATGTCGACTTCCGCCCAGCGCACGCGCAGGCGCTCGAAGTAGCGAAAGTCCGATCGGGTTGTGGTCATGGTGGTCACTTGTGCGGTGCGATGCCGCCGAAGCCGAGCATACCCAAGCCGCGCGACAAGACCGGCAAGCCGATCCATGCTGCGATGGCCTCCCCGTCTGGGCAGCCCCGCGAGCGCTGCATCGGTCGCCCATGGAACGACGAGGCCCGATCGCTGGTGGCGATCGGGCCTGCAAGGGCGACCGGGTCGTCCGGTTCGTAAACGGCTCAGGCGTGCTTCTGCTCGAAGAACTGCTCGTCTTCGGTCGAACCCTTCAGCGCAGCCGTCGACGACTGGCGCTCGATCGTGGTGGTCACCGCATCGAAGTAACCCGTGCCGACCTCGCGCTGGTGCTTGACCGCGGTGAAGCCCTTCTCGGCGGCAGCGAACTCCTTCTCCTGCATCTCGACGAAGGCGCTCATGTTGTTGCGCGCATAGCCGTAGGCCAGCTCGAACATGCCGTAGTTCAGCGCGTGGAAGCCGGCCAGCGTGATGAACTGGAACTTGTAGCCCATCGCACCCAGCTCGCGCTGGAACTTGGCGATCGTTGCGTCGTCGAGGTTCTTCTTCCAGTTGAAGCTCGGCGAGCAGTTGTAGGCCAGCAGTTTGCCCGGGAACTTGGCGTGGATCGCATCGGCGAACGCCTTGGCGAAGGCAAGGTCGGGCGTGCCGGTCTCGCACCACAACATGTCGACGTACGGTGCATAGGCCAACCCGCGGCTGACGGCCTGCTCGAGACCCTTCTTCGTGCGGAAGAAGCCCTCAATCGTGCGCTCGCCGGTGAGGAACGGCTTGTCGTTGTCGTCAACGTCGCTGGTCACCAGATCGGCCGCTTCGGCGTCGGTGCGCGCCAGCAGCACGGTCGGCACGCCCATCACGTCGGCGGCCAAGCGCGCCGCCACCAGCTTGGCCACGTTCTCGCGCGTCGGCACGAGTACCTTGCCACCCATGTGGCCGCACTTCTTCACCGAGGCGAGCTGGTCTTCGAAGTGCACGCCCGCTGCGCCCGCCTCGATCATCGCCTTCATCAACTCGAACGCGTTGAGCACGCCGCCGAATCCGGCTTCGGCGTCGGCGACGATCGGCGCGAAGAAATCGATGTCGTTCTTGCCTTCGCTCCACTGGATCTGGTCGGCGCGGGTGAAGGTGTTGTTGATCTTCCGGACCACCTTGGGCACCGAGTCCACCGAGTACAGCGATTGATCGGGGTACATCTCGCCGTTGCTGTTGGCGTCGCCGGCCACCTGCCAGCCCGACAGGTAGATCGCTTTCAGTCCGGCCTTCACTTGCTGCAGCGCCTGATTACCGGTCAGTGCCCCGAGCGTGTTGACGAACGGCTCCGTGTTCACCAGCGTCCAGAGCTTCTCGGCGCCGCGCTTTGCCAGGGTATGTTCCACCGCCAGTGAGCCCCGCAGCCGGACGACATCCGCGGCGCTGTAGCCACGCCGGACGCCCTTCCATCGCGGACTCTCAGTCCATTCGCGTTCGAGGGCGGCGGCTTGTTGCTCACGGGTCGTTTGCGTCATTTGCGGGGCTCCAAGTGGTCGGTTGTGGGTGAATGCTGCATGGCGACAAGCCTAATGGGGAGCCCGACAACATGATCTTATAGAAGACGAAAAATTAACTTCGGCAAATCAAATAGATAGCGATGATGTTCTGTATTGTAAAATTTTAGATAGAAACACGGAAACTTCTACTCGCATGCTTTCACACAGTAATCCACGATATGGCATCGAAATCCCTTAATGCGAAAACCAACGAGCTCGCATGATCCATTGCCGATAGATCCGGTCAGCCAATCGCTGCTGTGGCTCGAGCAATCGGACCGTGTCCTGGCGGATGCGCTCAGCGGGATGCACGCTGTCGAAGCTGTGTTGGGCCCGCAAGTACTGAGCGTCGCCATGTCCGAGCCAGAGATCGATCTTGGGTGAGTCGACCTCGACGTGGAACTGCAGGCCGAGGTGGGGCCCGATGGCGAACGCCTGATGCAAGCACTGCGCGCTCGTGGCAAGGCCCTGCGCATCGGCCGGCAGATCGAATGCCTCGTAGTGCCATTGGAAGACCTGCTGTGCCGCTTCCGGGCCGAGCCACTCCCGGCTCGCCGGCGAATCGATGCGATCGATGCGGTGCCAACCGATCTCCGGCGATGGTGAGGCACCGACGCGTGCGCCGAGCACATGCGCCATCAATTGACCCCCGAGGCAGTGACCGAGCACTGGAACGTCGTGGCTCATCGCTTGCTCGATCAGGCGACACGCGGCGCGGACGAACGGCAGGTCGTCGTTTGCGCTCATCACGCCACCCAGCAGCGCCAGCGCGGCGTAGCGATCTATCCGGTCGGGAAATCCTTCGCTTGCCGTGGCCACGCGCAATTCGCTGGCGAGGCCGTGGCGTTGCAGCCAGGTGCCGAGGTAGGCCGGCGCATCGTCGTCCATGAACTGCAGGATCAGTACGGGCTTGGTCACGATCCGAGCAAAGTCGATCTGGTATTGCCTTCATCATGCCCCGGCGGGAACACGGAAGCGCCGGCACAGGCAAAATGCCCGCTTCGTCGGTGACGAACGGCTCGTTGCATGACCCAAGACCAGGAGAACCACGCATGAAGCTCGACGCCTATTGGATGCCGTTCACGGCCAACCGCCAATTCAAGAAGGCCCCTCGCCTGCTGGCCCGCGCCGATGGCATGCACTACTGGACACACGACGGCCGGCAGATCCTCGACGCCATCGCGGGCATGTGGTGCGTCAACGCCGGCCATGCGCGCCCGAAGATCGTGAAGGCGATCCAGGAGCAGGCGGCCGAGCTGGACTTTGCACCGCCGTTCCAGATGGCGCACCCGAAGGCGTTCGAGCTGGCCGAGGAGGCCGTCAAGCTTGCCCCGCCGGGGATGACCAAGCTGTTCTTCACCAACTCGGGTTCGGAGTCTGTCGACACTGCGCTCAAGATGGCGCTGGCGTACCACCGCGTGCGCGGCGAAGGCCATCGCACGCGGCTGATCGGCCGCGAGCGCGGCTACCACGGCGTGAATTTCGGTGGCCTGTCGGTCGGTGGCATGACGGCCAACCGCAAGATGTTCGGCGCCATGCTGGCCGGCGTCGACCACCTGCGCCACACGCACGATCTGGCGCGCAATGCGTTCAGCGTCGGCTTGCCCGAGCACGGCGCCGAACTGGCCGACGATCTCGAGCGCCTGTGCGTGCTGCACGACCCTTCGACCATTGCCGCGGTGATCGTCGAGCCAATCGCCGGTTCGGCCGGCGTGTTCCTGCCGCCCAAGGGCTACCTGCAGCGGTTGCGCCAGATCTGCGACAAGCACGGCATCCTGCTGATCTTCGACGAGGTGATCACGGGGTTCGGCCGCACCGGCCAGCCGTTCGCCGCGCAGACCTTCGGCGTCACGCCCGACCTGATGACGGTGGCCAAGGGGCTCACCAACGGCTGCGTGCCGATGGGCGGCGTGTTCGTCAAGCAGGCGATCCACGACGCTTTCATGAGCGGGCCCGAGCACCTGATCGAGTTCTTCCACGGCTACACCTATTCGGCCCATTCGCTGGCCTGCGCGGCGGGCCTCGGAACCCTCGCAACGTACGCCGAAGAGGGCCTGTTGACGCGCGCGGCCACGCTGCACAGCTACTTCGGCGAGGCCGTGCATTCGCTCAACGGGCTGGCCAACGTGATCGACGTGCGCAATTTCGGCCTGGTGGCCGGCATCGAGCTGCGGCCGATCGACGGCGAGCCGACCAAGCGTGCGTACAACGTCTTCCTCGACTGCTTCGACAAGGGCGTGCTGGTGCGCACCACGGGCGACATCATCGCGTTGTCACCACCGCTGATCGTCGAGCGCGAGCACATCGACAGAATCGTCGACACGCTGCGCGGCGCGATCCAGCGCGCCGCGTGAAGGTGCCGCCGGCCGCGCGGCAGGTGAACGCGCGGTGAGCGGCCCGCCGTGGGCCGCCTACGCCAGCCTTGCGGCGAGCATGGCGCTGGTCGGCAGCTACGTGGGGCTCTCGAAACTGCTGCTGGCGGCGTTCCCGGTGTTCCTGCTGGCATGGCTGCGCTTCGGCATCGCGGCTCTGGCGATGCCGCATTGGCTGCCGCGGCGTCTGGGCGAGCCTGCGCTGTCGCGCCACGACCGCTGGCTGTTGTTCTGGGAGAGCTTCCTCGGCAACTTCCTGTTCTCGATCTGCATGCTCTACGGCGTACTGTTCAGCTCGGCGGTCGCCGCCGGCGTCGTGCTGGCGGCGATCCCGGCGGCGGTGGCGGTGTTGTCACGCATCTTCCTGCACGAGCGCATTGCGCCGCGCGTCATGGCCGCCATCGCCTGTGCGGTGGCGGGCATCGCACTGCTGGCGCTCGGACGGGCTGACCCCGACGTCGCGGTCGTCGGCGCGCACCCTGTCCTCGGCCATGCGCTGCTGATCGGCGCGGCGATCTGCGAGGCGAGTTATGTCGTCATCGGCAAGCGGCTGACTGCGCAAGTGTCGCCGCGTCGCATCAGCGCGCTGATCAACCTGTGGGGCCTGGTGCTGATCACTCCGTTAGGACTGTGGCAGGCCTGGTCGCATGATTTCGCTGCGGTGTCCTCGGCCACTTGGGCTCTGCTGGTTTTCTACTCGCTGGCGGCCAGCGTCGCCACCGTGTGGCTGTGGATGCGCGGGCTGCGTCAGGTGCAGGCCTCGCGCGCCGGGGTGTTCACGGTGCTGCTGCCGGTGGCCTCCGCGCTGGTGGGCGTGGTGGTGCTGCATGAGTCGTTCACGCTGTGGCACGCCACCGCGTTCGGTCTGGCATTGGGAGGCCTGTTGCTGGCCACTTGGCCGGGTGGCATGCGGGTTGCCGCCACTTTGGGGGCTTGACCCTCGGGCACCTCACGCGGGCTGCGGCTCGAGACCGCTCATGGCGGCACGTGCACGCCGCATGACCTCGGCCGGCGCCAGTCGATTCAGCTTGTGGTCCGACCACACCTGACGCCAGCGTCGCGCGCCGGGCTCTCCGAGTCGCAGCCCCATCATGTGGCGCGCCACGGCCAGCCACGAGGTGCCGTGGCGCGCGTGTTGTTCGACCATGTAGCGCACCATCGCCTGCTCGACCCCGTCGCGCGTGAGCCCTGGTGCGCTCGGTGAACCGAAGGCCAGCGCCTCCCATTCGCGCAGACGCCACGGGTCGTGATACGCGGCCCGGCCGATCATCACGCCGTCGACGCGCTCCAGTTCGGCCAGCAGTGGCGCCGGTTCACCGAGGCCGCCATTGAGGACGAACGTCCAGCACGGAAAGTCGCGCTTGAGATGCGCAACGGTCTCCGGGCGCAGCGGCGGCACTTCGCGGTTGCGCTTGGGGCTGAGGCCGTCGAGCCAGGCATTGCGCGCGTGCACGATGAAAACGCTGCAGCCGCCCTCGCCCACCGTGCCGACGAAGTCGCGCACGAAGCCGTAGTCATCGATGCGGTCGATGCCGATGCGGTGTTTGACCGTCACCGGTAGGGTCACCGCATCGCGCATCGCAGTGACGCAATCGCGCACCAGCATGGGCTCGGCCATCAGGCAGGCACCGAAGGCGCCGCGCTGCACCCGCGGGCTCGGGCAGCCGCAATTGAGATTGACCTCGTCGTAGCCCCACCGTTGCGCCAATTTCGCGCATTGCGCCAGTTCGGCGGGCTCGCTGCCACCCAACTGCAATGCCAGCGGATGCTCGGCGGCGTCGAAATCCAGATGGCGCGGCACGTCGCCGTGCAGCAGCGCGCCGGTGGTGATCATCTCCGTGTACAGCCGCGCGCGCGGCGCGATCAGGCGGTGGAAGTACCGGCAGTGGCGGTCCGTCCAGTCCATCATCGGCGCCACGCACAGGCGCCAGCTTGCCGGTGACGGCGTCGTGACCGTTGGCGGTCCGATGTTCGAGTGCATGCGCCAAGCATGCCACGACGGTGCGCACGGCCGGCCGCCGGGCCGTCGCGCAGCCGTCGCGCGTGCCCACCCTCAGTGCGCAGAGGCCGATGCCGCGCCGATGCCGGTTTCCGAGCGCACCTGCTGCGCGACGAAGCCGGCACGGTCGCGCTGCGCGCGCGGGCTCTTGTCGAGCACCGAGAACAGCCAGATGCCGACGAAGCCGATCACCATCGAGAACAGCGCCGGCGACGCGTACGGGAACAGCGACGACCCCTTCGGGTTGCCCAGCGTGGCCTCCCACACCGCGGGCGACACCACCGTCAGCACCACCGACGACACGAGGCCGAGGAAGCCGCCAATCACCGCACCGCGGGTGGTGCAGTCCTTCCACAGCACTGACATCAGCAGCACCGGGAAGTTGGCCGACGCCGCGATCGCGAACGCCAGGCTGACCATGAAGGCGATGTTCTGCTTCTCGAACGCGATGCCCAGCAGCACCGCGATGATGCCCAGCGCCACCGTGGTGACGCGCGACACCTTCAGCTCCGACGCGCTTTCGGCCCGGCCCTGCTTGATCACCGTGGAGTACAGATCGTGCGACACCGCGCTGGCGCCCGACAGCGTGAGCCCGGCCACCACCGCCAGGATGGTGGCGAACGCCACCGCCGAGATGAAGCCGAGGAACACGTTGCCGCCCACCGCGTTGGCCAGGTGCACCGCGGCCATGTTGCCGCCGCCGAGCAGGCCGCCCTTGGCGTCGAGAAACTGCGGATTGGTCAGCACGAAAGTAATGGCGCCGAATCCGATGATGAAGGTCAGCACGTAGAAGTAGCCGATCCAGGTGGTGGCCCAGAACACCGACTTGCGCGCCTCCTTGGCGTTGGGCACGGTGAAGAAGCGCATCAGGATGTGCGGCAGCCCGGCAGTGCCGAACATCAACGCCATGCCGAAGCTGATGGCCGAGATCGGGTCCTTGATGAAGCCGCCCGGTCCCATGATCGCGAAGCCTTCCTTGGCCGCCGCGTCGGGCGGCTTGCCGGCGCTGGTGGCGAGGCCGGTCTTGACCTCGACCGCCTTGGCGAACATCGCCTCGGGCGAGAAACCGAAGCTCCACAGCACCATCAGCGCCATGAAGGTCGCGCCGCCCAGCAACAGGCAGGCCTTGATGATCTGCACCCAGGTGGTCGCGGTCATGCCGCCGAACAGCACGTAGACCATCATCAGCGCGCCGACGATCACCACCGCGATCCAGTAGTCCAGGCCGAACAGCAGCTTGATCAACTGCCCGGCGCCGACCATCTGCGCGATCAGGTAGAACGCCACCACCACCAGCGTGCCGGAGGCCGCGAACACGCGCACCGGCGCCTGCTCGAAGCGGAACGCGGCGACGTCGGCGAAGGTGAACTTACCCAGGTTGCGCAGCCGCTCGGCGAGCAGGAAGGTCACCACCGGCCAGCCGACCAGGAAGCCGATCGAGTAGATCAGCCCGTCGAAGCCGCCCACCATCACCGCGGCCGAGATGCCGAGGAACGACGCCGCGCTCATGTAGTCGCCGGCGATCGCCAGCCCGTTCTGGAAGCCGGTGATGCCGCCACCGGCGGTGTAGAAGTCGGCGGCCGACTTGGTGCGTGCCGCCGCCCACTTGGTGATGAACAGCGTCGCCACGACGAACACCGCGAACATGATGATCGCGGTCCAGTTGGTGGCTTGCTTCTGCGCCTGCCCGAGGTCGGCACCGGCCGGCCAGACGGCACCGGCCGTGGCGAGGAGCGCGAGCGACGCGGCGCTGGCACGAACGATGGAGCGGCTCATTTCAGCGCCCCCTTGACGATCTGTTCGGTCAGATCGTCGTACTGCTTGTTGGCGCGCTGCACGTAGATGCCGGTGATGATGATCGTGAAGACGATGACGCCCAGACCGATCGGCATGCCGATCGTGGTCACGCCTGCGCCGATCCTGGCGGCCAGGAACGACTTGTCGAACGCCACCAGCAAGATGAAGCCGTAGTACACGATCAGCATCGCCAGCGTCAGCCACCAGCCGAAGCGCGAGCGCGCTCTCTTGAGTTGCTGGTAGCGCGGATCGGCGACGATGCGCGCGGTCAGGTCGTTCTCCATGGTTTCTCCTCTCGGCCGTGCGGATCATGTCCTCCGCGCGCGCGGCAGGCAAGCCATCTCCCCGGTGGCGATCGCGGCCGCAGGTTGCAGAACTACAACGGCGCGCCTCGGCTCTCCCGAAGGAACACCAGCCCAATGGCCACACTGGCCAGTGTCACCCCGATCGGCACCCACAGGCCGTCGGCGACGCTACCGCTGTGCGCCGAGACAGCGAGCACCGTGCTCGGCACAAGACCACCGAACCAGCCGTTGCCCAGGTGGTACGGCAGGCTCACCGACGAGCAGCGCACGCGCGTCGGGAACATCTCCACCAGCGTCGCGGCCAGCGGCCCGTAGACCATCGCGACGAAGGCAACCAGCACGAACAGGATCGCCACCACCTTGGCGTGCGCGATGCGCGCCGGGTCGGCGTGTCGCGGGTAGCCGGCGGCATCGAGCGCGGCATCGATCCGCTGCCGCCACAGCGCTTCGTCGCCCTCGATCTCGATGCGCGTGCCGGCGATGGTGAGCACGGCGGGGCCAGGCGCATCGAGCCGGCTGTGATGCACCGATCGCTGCTGCAGCAACCGCTGCACCTTCGTGCACGCCGTGTCGCGCGCCACGAGGCGCCAGGTGCAGTCCTGCGGTGCGGCCTGCAGTTGCACGGCCACGCGCCGCTGCGCCGCCACCAGCGCCGGATTGGCGGCCTCGGCCAGTGCGCCGAACAGCGGCAGCCAGCTCGCCGCGGCCAGCACACAGCCCGTCAGGATGATCGGCTTGCGCCCGATGCGGTCGGACCAGGCGCCGAACAGCACGAACAGCGGCGACGCCAGCAGCAGCGCCGCGCCGAGCAGCAGTGCCGCGCTCGTCTCGGGCACCTTGAGCGTGATCGTCAGGAAGAACAGCGCCTCGAACTGCCCCGTGTACCAGACGACCGCCTGCGCGGCGACCAGTCCGAACAGCGCGATCAGCACCTGTCGCAAGTTGCGCCAATGGCCGAACGCCTCGGTCAGCGGCCGGCGCGACGCGCCGCCCGATCGCTTGAGTTCCAGGTACAGCGGCGACTCGCGCAACCGCAGCCGCACCCAGATACCCACCACCAGCAGCGCCAGCGAGGCCAGAAACGGCAGGCGCCAGCCCCAGGCCGCAAACGCCTCGTCGCCCAGCACGCTGCGCAGGCCGATGCTGGCCACCAGCGCCAGCAGCAGGCCGAGGCTGGCGGTGGTCTGGACCCACCCGGTGTACAGGCCTCGGCGATCCCGCGGCGCGTGCTCGGCTACGTAGGTGGCCACGCCGCCGTACTCGCCGCCGATCGCCAGCCCCTGCAGCAGACGCAGCAGCACCAGCAGCGCCGGCGCAGCGGCACCGATCGTGTCGTAGCCCGGCAGCAGGCCGATCACGAAGGTGGCGCCCCCCATCAGCACGAGGGTGACGAGGAAGGTGTACTTGCGGCCGATCAGGTCGCCGAGTCGTCCGAACAGCAGCGCGCCCACCGGCCGCACCAGAAAGCCCGCGGCAAAGGCCAGCAGCGTCGTGGCCAGCGCCGCGTGCTCGCCCGCCTGCGCGAAGAACGCCTGCGCGAACACCGGCGCCAGCACGCCGAACAGGTAGAAGTCGTACCACTCGAACAGCGCGCCGATGCTCGAGGCGACGATCACCTGCCTGTGCTCGGCCGGCATCGCCGCGCGTGCGGGTGCGGACATACCGTTTAAGCTCCCCGTGGTTCGCGTCAGCGATGATGCACCATGCCCAACGCGTTCGATTTCTCGGCCTCGCCGTTCGACTGCCTCGACGCCGACGAGCAGCGCATGGTGCGCGACAACGTCGACATCGCCTACTTCCGCGACGACGAGACCGTGCTCGACCGCGACAGCGAGCCGTCGCACTTGTTCGTCGTGATCAAGGGCCACGTCTCGCAGCTCGACGGCGACGAGCTGGTCGCCACCTACGGGCCCAACGACTGCTTCGATGGCCGCTCGCTGGTGGCCGGGCGCGCCAGCCACCGTTTCGTCGCCGCCGAGGAGGTGGTGGCCTACCAGCTCGCCAAGGCGACGGTGAATCAGTTGATCTCGCGCAACGCCACCTTCGGCGCCCTGCTGTTCTCCGACCTCTCGAACAAGCTCGGCGCGCTGGCGCAGCGCCACAGCCAGCGCGAGATGCAGGCGCTGACGATGTCGCGCGTCGGCCAGGCCTATCTGCGCCCCGCGCACACCGTCGACGGCGACGCCGACGTGGTGTCGGTGGCGCGCGTCATGCAGGCGCAGCGCACCAGCAGCGTGCTGGTGCGCGACGGCGAGCGCCTGGGCATCCTCACCAACACGGGGTTGCAGCGCGCCATCGTCGATGGGCGCCCGCTGGCGCAGACGCCTGCGCGCGCGCACGCGACGTTCGACCTGGTGACGATCTCGCCGCGTTCGCCGCTGTTCGAAGCGCTGGCGCTGATGATCCAGCACCAGGTGCACCGGCTGGTCGTCGTCGACGGCACGGACGTCAAAGGCCTGCTCGAGCAGCTCGACGTGCTGAGCTACCTGTCGAACCACTCGTACCTGATCACGGTGCAGATCGTGCAGGCGCGTGGCCTCGACGATCTGCGCGCCGCCGCTGCGCGCATCAACGGTCTGGTGGCGTTGCTGTACCGCGGCGGCACCCGCGTCGGTCAGATCAGCCGGCTCGTGCAGGCGCTCAACGGCAAGCTGTTCGAGCGCACGTGGCAACTGGTGGCACCGCCCGAGCTGCTGGCCGCGAGCTGCCTGTTCGTGATGGGCAGCGAGGGCCGCGGCGAGCAGCTGCTGAAGACCGACCAGGACAACGGGCTCGTGCTGCGCGACGACGCAGCGCTCGACGAGGCCACTGTCGCCGTTGCCTGCGACCGCTTCTCGGCCGCGTTGAGCGAATTCGGCTACCCCGAGTGCCCGGGCGGCATCATGGTCAATCGCCCGGCGTGGCGGCATCGCCAGAGCGAGTTCACCGCCACGGTGCGCCAGTGGCTGCTGCGGCCGAGCCCCGAGAGCCTGATGGCGCTGGCGATCTTCATCGATGCGCGCACCGTGGCCGGCGATGCCACGCTGCTGGCGCCCGTGCGTGCCGAAGTCGATCGCCTCGTCAGCGCCGACGATGCGCTGCTCGGGCGCTTCGCCGCGGCGATCGATTCGTTCCCGAGCGAGGTCGGCGGCTGGTGGAACCGGCTGTTGCTGATCGGCGAGCAGGACCCGCAACTGCTCGACCTGAAGAAGGCGGCGATTTTTCCGATCGTCCATGGCGTGCGCAGCCTGGCGCTGCGCGACCACGTCGCCGCCATCGGCACGGCGGCGCGCCTGGACGCGCTGGTGGCGACCGGCCGCCTCGATGCCGCGCTGGGCACCGATCTCACCGACACGCTGCACTTCCTGATGGCGCTCAAACTCAAGGCGGGCTTGGCCGAAATCGACACCGGCCGCGCGGTCAGCGGAGGCATCGCGACGCAGCGACTGAGCAGCCTGGAGCGCGACCTGCTGAAGGACGCGCTCGCGGTGGTCAAGCGCTTCAAGGCGCTGGTGCGCCACCAGTTTCGCCTGGAAAGCGTGTGAAGCTCGGGCCGCTCGAGCCGCTGCGGCGCGGCTGGTTGCTGTACCACCTGGCCGACCCGCAGTTCGCGTTCATGTACGACGCGCCGCCGCGCAACGAATGGGTGACGCTCGACTGCGAGACCACCGGGCTCGACGTGCACCGCGATCAGATCATCTCGATCGGGGCGGTGCGCATCGTCGGCAACCGGCTGCTGACCAGCCAGCGGCTCGAGCTGCTGGTGCGGCCCGAGCGGGCACCCACGGCCGGCAGCGTGCGCGTGCATCGGTTGCGCGAGCGCGACGTGGCCGCAGGGATCAAGCCGGAGGATGCGATGCGGCGGCTGCTCGAATTCATCGGCAGCCGGCCCCTGGTGGGCTATTACCTCGAGTTCGACGTCGCGATGATCAACCGCGAGATCTGGCCCATGCTCGGTGTGCGGCTGCCGCAGCCGAAAATCGAGGTGTCGGCGATGTACTACGACTACAGGAACCGCCGCCGGCCGGCGCACGAACGCGACACCATGATCGACCTGCGCTTCCAGACCATGATGAACGACCTCGCCTTGCCGACGTTCGATGCGCACGACGCGCTCAACGACGCGGTGATGGCGGGCCTGGCCTTCGTCAAGTTGCGGCGGTTGCTGGCCCAAGCCTGACGCAACCGCATCGGCTTCAGGCCGTCGGTGGCTCCGCGTGCTTGAAGAACCAGCCGCGTGCGCCGCTGGCATCGAAGCGCCGCCAGTTCTGCGGGTCTTGCCGCAGCCGATCGGCCAGCACGTACATTGCCAGCGGATTCATCCCCATGCCGACGTGGCTGGCGGCGATCTCGATGTTCTCGGTGTGCGGCAGCACGTCGTTGACGCTGCAGTGCCAGGCCACGATGCCATCGGTGCGCGAGAAGACCGACGTCGTCGGCACCGGCGGCGCGACGCGCAATTGCTTGCGCAGCATCGGCAAGTCACGCACCTTGTGCCCGCTCATCAGCTCGTAGATCCGCCAGGCGTTGGTGTGGCGCGGGTGGCCGGCAAACGGCGAGCCGAGCGTGATCACGCAGCGCACGAGGTCGGGCGTCTCCTTGGCGAGTTCGCGCGCGTAGACCCCGCCCAAACTCCAGCCGACGAGGCTGACCTGGCGGCCGTGGCGGTCGGCAAGGCGCTGCAGCCGCTCGCGGCAGGCTTCGACCACGCCCTTGCGGGGCCCGAAGTTGAAGCCCTGTTTCCAGGCATGCGTCCAGTGCCCGCGCCGGCGCAGGAACGCGCGCAGCGGCGCGGTGCTGAAGTCCGAGGTCGCGAGCCCCGGGAACACCAGCACCGGATGGCCATCGCCCGCGGGCAGCCGGTCGAGCCATGGCGTGGCCAGTGCCAGCGCGGCGGCTTCCCAGGGAGCGCGTGCCTCCAACAGCATCAGCAGCGCCCCGGGCGCCGCGCCGGGGTGGTCTTCCGCACCGGGCCTGGTCAGCCCGGGCAGCTTGGGCAGTGTTCTCATTCGGGCGCGCTCGCGGCGCGTCTCTCGCAACGACGCCGACATATTACCCAGCGGACGATCGTCGCTGCTGGGGATCTGTCCCTACTGCGCCGGCGCCGTGTCGCCGCGGACGAGTGCTTGTGCACACTCGGCGAGGTCGGCGTAGGCGGCATCGGCCTGCTGCTCGTCGCCGTCGCGCAACGGCTGCCCGCTGCGCACCAGCAGGCAGCGCCCCACTCCCGCAGACCGGCCGGCCTGCACGTCGGACAGCCGGTCGCCGATCATCGCGCTGGCCGGCAGGTCGATCGACCATTCGCGCGCTGCGCGCAGCAGCATGCCCGGCGCCGGCTTGCGGCAATCGCAGGCCTGCCGATACGACGCCACGGTCGCATCGGGCAGGTGCGGGCAATGCAGCACCGCGTCGAAGCGCACGCCCTCGCTCGCCAAGGCTGCACGCATGTGCGCGGTGAAGCGCTCGTAGTCTTCGCTCGTGTACAGGCCGCGCGCAATGCCACTCTGGTTGGTCACCACCACCAGCCGCCAGCCCGCGCGCTGCAGCAGCGCGAGGGCCTGCGCGCTGCCGGGCACCAGCTCGAAATCCTCGACGCGGTGGGTGTAGCCGCGGTCGACGGTGATCACACCGTCGCGATCGAGGAAGACGGCGCGGCGCATCAGCCAGGCGCCGGTTCAGCGCGGCGGGCAGGCCGCTCAGCTGCCACGGATGCGCTCGACGAGCCGGGTCGTGGAGTAGCCGTCGACGAACGCGATGGCCACGGCGCGCCCGCCCCAACTGCGCACCAGCGCCGTCTCGCGCAGCGCCTCGATGTCGTAGTCGCCACCCTTGACGTAGACATCGGGGCGCGCGCGCTCGATCAGTTCGCACGGTGTCGACTCGTCGAAAACGACGACGAAGTCCACCGCCCGCAGCGCCGCCACCACGGCGGCACGGTCGGCCTCGCCGTTGAGCGGGCGCTCGGGCCCCTTGCCCAGCCGGCGCGCCGAAGCGTCGCTGTTGACGCCCACCATCAACGCAGCACCGAGCGCGCGTGCCCGCTCGAGGTAGGTCACGTGACCGCGGTGCAGCACGTCGAACACGCCGTTGGTGAACACCAGCGGGCGTGGCCAGCGGTCGCGCGCGACCTGCTGCGGGCTCAGGATGGTGGCTGACGACGGCGGCACAATGCGTGGCTGCGGCCACGGCGGCCGCCCGAAGGAAGTGCGTTGAGTCTACCCTTTGCCCAACATCTGGCGCAGCACCGCGAGCTGTTCGCGCGGCTCGACGAGCTGGCGCCCGACGTGGCTCGCGCGGCGCAGCAGTTGAGCGGCGCGCTGCGCGCGGGCGGCAAGCTGATGTTCTGCGGCAACGGCGGCTCGGCGGCCGACAGCCAGCATCTGGCCTCGGAGTTCACCGGCCGCTTCGTCGACGACCGGCGGCCGCTGGCCGCGCTGGCCTTGTCGACCGACAGCTCGGCGCTGACGTGCATCGCCAACGACTACGCGTTCGACCAGGTTTTCGAGCGCCAGTTGCGCGGGCTGGGACGCTCCGGCGACGTGCTGGTCGCGATCTCGACGTCGGGCAAGTCGGCCAACGTGCTGCGCGCGGTGCATGCCGCGCGCGAACTCGACATCGGCGTGGTCGGGCTGCTCGGCCGCGACGGCGGCCCGATCAAGCCGCTGTGCGACGTGGCGCTGGTGGTGCCCAGCGACACCACGGCGCGCATCCAGGAGGCGCACATCTTCATCGGACACACGCTGTGCGCGATGGTCGAGACGGCGCTGGGCGTGTAGGGATCAAGCCGGCTGATCGGCGAGCCAGCGCACGTAGCGCTGCACGCCGGCGGCGACATCGGCGAACGCATGGTCGCAGCCGGCCGCGCGCAACGCGCCGAGGTCGGCCTGCGTGAAGCACTGGTACTTGCCGACCAGCGCGGCGGGGAAGTCGATGTACTCGACGATGCCGCGCGCCACCAGCTCCGGCAGCGGCAGCGGCGGTTCGCCGGCGCGCTCGCGCCAGCCGTTGACCACCGCGTGCGCCACGTCGTTGAACGGCTGCGCGCGGCCGCTGCCGACGTTGAAGACGCCCTTCACGCCGCCGTGCTGCAGGAACCACAGGTTGACGTCGACCACGTCGTCGACGCTGACGAAGTCGCGCACCTGCTGCCCCGGCCCGTAGCCGCCGTAGGCGCCGAACAGCCGAACCCGGCCCTCGCTGCGGTATTGCGCACTGTGATGGAACGCCACCGACGCCATGCGACCCTTGTGCTGCTCGTGCGGCCCGTAGACGTTGAAATAGCGCAGGCCCACCACCTGGGCGCCACTGGCCGGCAGCATGCGCCGCACCACCTGATCGGCGAGCAGCTTGGAGTAGCCGTAGACGTTGAGCGGCCGCTCGTGATCGGGCGACTCGCGAAACACCGTGCTGCCGCCGTACACCGCGGCCGACGATGCGTAGATCAAGCGCGCGCCCTGCGCCTGGCAGGCGTCGAGCAGGTCCTTGGTGCAGCGGTAGTTCTGCGCCATCATCAGGCGGCCGTCGTGCTCCATGGTGTCGGAGCACGCGCCCTGGTGCAGCACGGCGTCGACGCGGCCGAAGTCGCCGCGCGCGAAGCGCGGGTAGAACTCGCCCCTGTCGAGGTAGTCGGCGATGCGCGTACCGAGCAGGTTGGTGAACTTCGCACCGTGGTGCAGATCGTCGACGGCGACGATGTCGTCGAGGCCCAGCGCGTTGAGCCCGCGCAGCAGGTTGGCACCGATCATGCCGGCGGCGCCGGTCACCACCAGCTTCACGACGCGCCCTCTCTGCGCCGCGCCAGTGACCGGCGAATTCGATCGCCGATCATCCGAACAGCTCCTCGAAGGTCACGCTGGCGGTGCCGAAGCGGCTGACCACGATGCCGGCGGCGCGGTTGGCGATCGGCACCGCTTCGCGCGGCGTCAGGCCGGCGGCCAGCATCGCGGCCATGGTCGCGATCACCGTATCGCCGGCGCCGGTGACGTCGAACACCTGCTGCGCCTGCGCGCCCACGTGCAGCGCACCCTGCGCGTCGAACAGCGACATGCCCTCCTCGGAGCGCGTCAACAGCACGTTGTCGATGCGCTGCTCGGTGCGCAGTTTCGCTGCCAGTGCAGCGAGATGGGGTTCGTCGTCCCACGGCCCCACTGCGGTGGCCAGTTCGGCGCGGTTGGGGGTGATCACGCTGGCGCCCGCGTAGCGGGAGAAATCGCGCCCCTTGGGGTCGACCAGCACCGGCTTGCCGGCCTCGCGCGCCAGCCGAATCATGCGCGCGATGTGCGTCAGGCCGCCCTTGCCGTAGTCGGAGAACAGCACCGCATCGTGCTCGGGCAGCACGCGCTCGAAATCGTCGAGCATCTGCGCCAGCAACTCGTGGTCGGGCCGTTTTTCGAAGTCGACCCGCAAGAGCTGCTGCGAGCGGCCGACCACGCGCAGCTTGATCGTGGTGCGCAGCGCCGGGTCCTGCCCCAGCACGCGCTGCACCCCTTCGCGCTGCAGCAGCCGCACCAGCGCGCGCGCGGGTTCGTCGTCGCCCAGCACCGTGAGCAGGGTCGCGCCGGCGCCGAGCCTGCGCACGTTGAGCGCCACGTTGGCGGCACCGCCGAGCCGCTCCTCCTCGCGCTGCACCAGCACCACCGGCACCGGCGCCTCGGGCGAGATGCGCTCGACAGCACCGAACCAGTAGCGATCGAGCATCGCATCGCCCACCACCAGCACGCGGGCGGCTTCGAGGAGGGCGCGGGTGACCGTGGTCGTCATGGCGAGGCGATGATGCCTGAAGCCTGAGCGCGCGGGCGCAGCGAGCGCCAGCCCGCGAGCACCGCGTCGACATCGATGTCCATCACCGTGGCGCCCGGGGTCGGCGGGCGCGGGCCGAGCGCCACCACGTTGCCGCTGGCCGGACGCGGCAGCCAGCGGCCCCAGCCGCCGCTGCCGTACAGCACGACCAGCGGGCAGTCCATCGCCCCTGCGACGTGCGCCGGCCCGGTGTCGACCGACACCATGCTGTGCGCCAGTGCGGTCAGCGCCACCAGCCGTTGCAGCGTGGGCTGCATCGCCGCGACGTTGACAACACGGCCGGCCGGCGCGCCCGCGGCGTCGACGATCTCCTGCGCCAGTGGCGCTTCGCGCGTCGATCCGCACACCAAGACGGCGCAGTCCGGCACCTCTTCCAGCAGCGCCCGGATGACCGCCGCCCAGCGCTGCGCGGGCCAGTGCTTGTCGTGGCTCGCCGTGGCGATGCGCCCGCGCTTGTGGGTCTTCTTGTGGCCCGGCTGCACCAGCACCAGCGGTCGCCCGAGGAGGGCGTGCTGCTGCAGCCATTGGCGGGCCTGCAATATCCACTCGGGCGGCACGTGCAGCCGAGGCCGCGGTGGTACCGGCGGCCGCACCGCCGGCCCGGGCATCGCCGCGGCGTCGAGTTGCGCGACGTCGAGCCACCAATCGGCCCAGTGCGCGCCGTCGCCCGGCCAGTGCTGCCAGGCGCGCACGAGGCGCTGCTCCGGAATGCGCGCGCGCTGCACGATGCGCTCGCCGAAGCGGTCGAGTTCGCAGTGGTAGACCGGCCCACGGTGCGCACGCAGCCAGGCATCGGCGTGCCAGCGCGACGGCGTGAGCCAGTGCGGCGTGCGCCGGCTGAACACCATGCGCAACTCGGTCACCGTCGGGTCGGCCTGCAGCAGCACCGGTGTCCACGGGCCCGATGCGAGCAGGTGCACCGGTCTGCCGTAGCGCTGCGCCAGCGCCTCGAGCAGCACGGTGAGCAGCACGACGTCGCCCAGCGACGGGAAGCGGATCACCACCGGCGCGTCGGGGTCGGCGGTGTGCGGCGAGTGCAGTTCGGAAGCGTCGATCGGCATGTGCGGCGAAAGCGCCGCAGTCTAGCCGGCCACCGCTGCGTGCCGCAGACGCTGCTGCAGCGCCAGCAGCTCGTTGCCCACCAGCGCCGCCAGCACCAGCGTGCCGCCCGTGAGCGTCGCGCGTGCCGGCACCTCGTCGGCGCCGAGCCAGGCCCAGGTCACACCGAAGATCACCTCGAGCAGCGCCAGCAGTGCGATCTCCGGGCCCGGCAGCACGCGCGTCAACCACACCACCAGCAGGCATGGGATCGCCAGTTGCACCACCCCCAGCAGCGCGAGCAGCCCGAGGTCGTGTGCCGAGGCGCGCATCGGCCAGGCCAGCGGCAAGGCGACGAAGGTCGAAATGACAGCGCCGATCCACACCGCGCCGAGCATGTCGTGTGCCGGCTCGTCAGGGTCGCCGCTGCCGTGCGCGATGTGCTGCAGCAGCGTCCAGTTGGCGGCTCCGGCCAGCGGCACCGCGAGCGCCACCGACATGCCGGCCAGTGCACCGCTGATCTGCATCTCGCGACCGAACATCCAGCCGATGCCGACGCCGGCCAGCGCGATCGCCGCCCAGGTGCGGCGCGGCAGCCGGTGCTGCAGCAGCACGCGGGCGAACAGCGCCGTGACCAGCGGACCGATCGCCAGCGTGACCAGCACGTTGGCCACCGTGGTCAGCGTGATCGCCACCATGAAGGCAGTGAACATCACCGCCCAGCAAACGCCCGAGGCCCACAGCGGCCAGCGGCCTCGCAGCAGCTCGCGCCACGACGATGGGCCGCGCAGCGCCGACAACCCGACGGTCAGCGCCAGCACGGTAAACCCGCTGCGCCAGAAGGTGACTTCGAAACTCTCGGCCGCGTGCAGGTGCCGCGTGACCACCCCGGCGATGCTCCACATCAGCGTGACGAGGACCATCAGGAACACCGCGCGCGAATGGGTCATGTCCGGGTTTCAGAGGGCCGCGCAGCGGCCCGGGCGTCTTTCATGCTGGAGCCCTCTCCCGGAAGGGGCGCGGGGGAGCCAACGGAACGGCGAAGCCGAAGGCATTCGGTTGCGCAATCGTCGCAGTCACGCAGCCTCCCGGGCTGCTCGCTTGCGGTCATGCTCTTTGAGGTGCCTCTTGCGCAGCCGAATGCTCCGAGGCGTGATCTCGACCAGCTCGTCGTCGGCGATGAACTCGACCGCCGACTCCAGCGTCAACTCGATCGCTGGCGTGATCTTGATCGCGTCTTCCTTGCCCGAGACTCGGAAGTTGGTGAGCTGCTTGGTGCGCACCGCGTTGACCACGAGGTCGTTGTCGCGGCTGTGGATGCCGACGATCATGCCCTCGTACACCGGGTCGCCGGCCTTCACGAACATGCGGCCGCGGTCGTCGAGCTTGCCCAGCGCGTAGGTGACGATCTCGCCGTCTTCCTGGCTGATCAGCACGCCGTTCTTGCGCCCGCCGATCTCGCCCTTGAAGGCCTCGTAGCCGTCGAAGATGTGGCTCATCAGCCCGGTGCCGCGCGTGATGTTGAGGAACTCGGTCGAGAAGCCGATCAGTCCGCGTGCCGGGATGCGGTAGTCCAGGCGCACGCGGCCCCGGCCGTCGCTCTGCATGTCGGCCAGCTCGCCCTTGCGCTGCCCCAGCTCCTGCATCACGGCACCCTGGTGCTGATCTTCGACATCGACCGTCAGCAGTTCGATCGGCTCGTGCTTGTCGCCATCGACGTCGTGCAGCACCACGCGCGGGCGCGAGACCGCCAGCTCGTAGCCCTCGCGGCGCATGTTCTCCAGCAGGATCGTCAGGTGCAGTTCGCCGCGGCCCGAGACCTCGAACACGCCGTCCTCGTCGGTGTCCTTGACGCGCAGCGCCACGTTGCTTTGCAGCTCGCGGTCGAGCCGGTCGCGGATCTGCCGGCTGGTGACGAAACGCCCCTCGCGGCCGGCCAGCGGCGAGGTGTTGACGCAGAAGTTCATCGTCAGCGTCGGCTCGTCGACCTGCAGCATCGGCAGCGGCGCCGGCGCTTCGAGGCTGGTGATCGTCATGCCGATGCCGATGTCCTCGATGCCGTTGACGAGCACGATGTCGCCGGGCCCTGCGCTGTCGGCTTGCCGCCGCTCGAGGCCCTCGAAGGTCAGCACCTGGTTGACGCGTGCCTTGCGCAACGGGCCGTCGACGCCTTCGCAGACCGCGACGTCCATCGCCGGACGGATCGTGCCCTGGTTGATGCGCCCGACGCCGATGCGGCCGACGTAGCTGGAATAGTCGAGCGAGGCGATCTGTAGCTGCAGCGGCGCCTCTGCGTCGCCCGCGTGCGCCGGCACGTGCTGCAGGATGGCCTCGAACAGCGGCGCCAGGTCGGCCCCGGTCTCGCCGGCGGCCAGCGTCGCCCAGCCTTCGAGGCCCGACGCGTAGACTACGGGAAAATCGAGCTGAGCTTCGCTGGCGCCGAGCTTGTCGAACAGGTCGAAGGTGGCGTTGATCACTTCGTCGCAGCGCGCACCCGGGCGATCGACCTTGTTGACGACGACGATCGGCTTGAGCCCGAGCGCGAGCGCCTTGCGGGTGACGAAGCGCGTCTGCGGCATCGGGCCCTCGACCGCATCGATCAGCAACAGCACACCGTCGACCATCGACAACGCGCGCTCGACCTCGCCGCCGAAATCGGCGTGGCCCGGCGTGTCGACGATGTTGATGTGCGCATCGCGCCAGCGCACCGCGCAGTTCTTGGCCAGGATCGTGATGCCGCGCTCTCGCTCGAGGTCGTTGGAGTCCATCACGCGCTCGGCCACCTGCTGGTTCTGGCGGAAGGTGCCGCTCTGGCGCAGCAACTGATCGACCAGCGTGGTCTTGCCGTGGTCGACGTGGGCGATGATCGCGATGTTGCGGATCTGGGTGTTCATGACGAGGTCGCGATCGCCGCGCGCACTTCGAGCGGGCTCAACAGGCGGTCGGCGATCAGTTCGCCGCCGCGGACGTGGGCACTGCCGAGAAAGGCCTCGGGCTCGCGTCCGTAGACGCGCACCGCGGCGCTATCGGCGTGGTCGATGCGGCGGCGCAGGCCTGAAAGAAAGCGCCCGGCATCGCCGGCGTCCAGATGCACCGCCGGCCAGTCGGCAAGCAGGCCATCGATCGGCCCGAGCAACGCGTCGCGCCCGGCCTCGGCCATCGCCTCGAGCGCGTCCAGCGTCACGGCGTCGCGCACATCGAGCCGCCCGACCCCGGTGCGGCGCAGTGCCCACAGGTGGGCGCCGCAGCCCAGCGCGCGCCCGAGGTCGTCGGCCAGCGTTCGGATGTACGTGCCCTTGCTGCAGCTCACGTCGAGCACCAGTTCGGCCCCGCGCCACGACACCATGTCGATGCGATGGATCGTCACACGGCGTGGCGCCCGTTCGAGTTCGGTGCCGGCGCGCGCGTACGCGTAGAGCGCCTTGCCGTCCTTCTTCAGCGCCGAATGCATCGGCGGCACCTGGTCGATCGCGCCGACGAAGCGCCGGCATGCCTCGTCGATCGCTGCGCGGTCGACATCGACCTCGCGCCGCTCGATCACCGCAGTCTCGCGGTCGCCCGAGGCGGTGCGTTCGCCCAGCGCGAGCGTGGCGCGGTAGCGCTTGTCGGCATCGAGGGTCGCCTGCGCGAACTTCGTGGCCGCCCCGAAGCACAGCGGCAGCAGCCCGCTGGCCAGCGGGTCGAGCGTTCCGGTGTGGCCCGCCTTTCCGGCGCGCAGCAGCCGCTTGGCGCGCTGCAGCGCCTGGTTGCTGGTGACGCCAACCGGCTTGTCGAGCAGCAGCACGCCATGCAGCGCCCGCCTGCGTCGCGCAGCCATCCCCTGGGCAACGGCCGATGTCGGCACTGGCGAGTTCACGTCATCGCAGCGGTCGTGCCGCAGGCCGGTGTCATTGGCCATCGCGCGCCTTCGTCGCGTTGGCGCGTTCGATCAGGGCGCTCAGATCGGCAGCGCGCTCGGTCGTGCTGTCGAAGTGGAAATGCAGCGTCGGCACGGTGTGGATCGCCAGCCGCTTGAACAGCCCGTTGCGCAGCCAGCCGGCGGCCTCGTTGAGGCCCGCCTCGCACTCGCGCGGATCACCCATCAGCAGCGAGAAGTAGACCTTGGCGTGCGCGTAATCGGGTGACACGTCGACGCTGTTGAGCGTGACCATGCCGACGCGCGGATCCTTCAGCTCGCGAATCAACTCGGCCAGATCGCGCTGGATCTGGTCGGCGACTCGATAGCTGCGGTTCGGGATCGATCTCTTGTGGCGCATGCGAATGAAGCCCCCACGCTCGCTTCGTCGGTGCCCCCGGGCTGCGAAGCGGTTGCTTCGCGGCTTCTGGGGCGCACGCTGCGGCCGGCCAGGCCCGCCGCACGGCCTCGGGGGGCCCCGCGGGTGCGGGGCCGGGAACTCAAAGCGTTCTCGCGACTTCCTTGATCTCGAAGAATTCGAGCTGATCGCCCTCGGCGATGTCGTTGTAGCCCTTGATGTTGAGGCCGCACTCGAAGCCCTCCTTGACTTCGCGCACGTCGTCCTTGAAGCGCTTGAGGCTGTCGAGCTCGCCGGTGAACACCACCACGTGATCGCGCAGCACCCGTACGCGCGCGCCGCGGCGCACCGTGCCGCCGGTGACCATGCAGCCGGCGATGGCGCCGACCTTGCTGATGCGGAACACCTGGCGGATCTCGGCGCTGCCGATGACCTCTTCCCGCTGTTCCGGAGCCAGCATGCCGGCCATCGCCGCCTTCACCTCGTCGACCGCGTCGTAGATGATGTTGTAGTAGCGGATGTCGATGCCGTTGTTCTCGGCCAGCTTGCGCGCGCCGGCCTCGGCGCGCGTGTTGAAGCCGATGATCACCGCCTTGGAGGCGATCGCGAGGTTGACGTCGCTCTCGCTGATGCCGCCGACCGCGGCGTGCACCACCTGCACCTTCACCTCGTCGGTCGACAACTTGACCAGCGCCTGCGCGAGCGCCTCCTGCGAACCCTGCACGTCGGCCTTGACGATCAGCGACAGCGTCTGCGTCTTGCCCTCGCCGATCTGCTCGAACATGTTCTCGAGCTTGGCCGCCTGCTGTTTGGCCAGCTTGACGTCGCGGTACTTGCCTTGTCGGAAAGTGGCGATCTCGCGCGCGCGCCGCTCGTCGGCGAGAACCATGAAATCGTCGCCCGCCTGCGGCACCTCGGTCAGGCCCTGGATCTCGACCGGGATCGACGGGCCGGCTTCCTGGGTCGGCTTGCCGTCCTCGTCGAGCATCGCGCGCACGCGGCCGTAGCTGGCGCCGGCCAGCACCACGTCGCCGCGCTTGAGCGTGCCCGACTGCACCAGCACCGTGGCCACCGGGCCGCGGCCCTTGTCGAGCTGCGCTTCGATCACCAGGCCCTTGGCCATGGCGTCGGTGGGCGCGCTCAGCTCCAGCACCTCGGCCTGCAGCAGCACCTGCTCGAGCAGATTGTCGATGCCCTGGCCGGTCTTGGCCGACACCGGAACGAACGGCGAATCGCCGCCGAACTCCTCGGGCACCACGCCTTCGGCGACCAGTTCGGTCCTGACGCGATCGGGGTTCGCCTCGGGCTTGTCGATCTTGTTGATCGCCACCACGATCGGCACCTCGGCGGCCTTGGCGTGGTGGATCGCCTCCTTGGTCTGCGGCATCACCCCGTCGTCGGCTGCCACCACCAGGATCACGATGTCGGTGGCCTTGGCGCCGCGCGCGCGCATCGCGGTGAACGCGGCGTGGCCCGGGGTGTCGAGGAAGGTGATCATGCCGCGCGGTGTCTGCACGTGGTAGGCACCGATGTGCTGCGTGATGCCGCCGGCCTCGCCCGCGGCCACGCGGGTCGAGCGGACGTAGTCGAGCAGCGACGTCTTGCCGTGGTCGACGTGACCCATCACGGTGACCACCGGCGCGCGCGGCAGCATTTCACCTGCCTGGCCGGCGGTTTCTTCCTCGGTGAACGCCTCGGGGTCGTCGAGCTTGGCCGCCAGCGCCTTGTGGCCCATCTCCTCGACCACGATCATCGCAGTCTCCTGGTCGAGCTGCTGGTTGATGGTGACCATCTGGCCGAGCTTCATCAACTGCTTGATGACCTCGCTGGCCTTGACGCTCATCTTGTGCGCGAGGTCGGCGACGCTGATCGTCTCGGGGATGTGGATCTCCTGCGCCACGAACTCGGCAGGCGCCACGAAAGCAGATGCGTCGTCGCTGCGCTCGCCCTTGCGTGCGCCGCGGGGCGCACGCCAGCCGGCACGCGCGCCGCCGCCGTCGCCGCGTGTCTTGAGCGCGCGCTTCTTCGCGGCGTCATCGGCCCAGCTCGACGACAGCTTCTCGGACTTGACCGACTTCTTGTCACCCGGCTTGGCCGTCGTGGCACCGGGCGCGGCGGTGGCACCGGCCTTGGGCTTGTGGATCGTGCCCTTGATGCCTTCCTTGCCGGCTTCGCCGGGCTTGCCCTCTTCGGGCTTCTTGGCGGTCAGCACCTTTCTGGGCGCGGCCATCATCGCGCGGATGGCGGCGGCCTCGGCCTCGGCCGACTTGCGGCGGTTGTCGGCCTCGACCTGCTTGGCCCGCTCGGCCGCCTCGGCGCTACCGGATTTCACCACCCGCAACGCCGGCTTGGCCGGCGGCGCCACCGGGGCAGGCGGTGTCACCGCGTCAAGCGGTGCCGCGGGCGTCTCGTTGGCGGGCGGCGCCTCGCTGGCGCGCGCCAGCGCCGCAGCGGCCTGCGCCGC
>JAJVIL010000073.1 GCA_022072045.1 Burkholderiaceae bacterium
GGCGCCGGCGCGTATGCGGGCTGGCCCGATGGCGAGCCTCGGCCGAGCGAGCACGCAGCGCGCGAAGGCAGCCTGCCGCTGCAGACCTGGCTGCGCGCGCAACGCGCTGAGCGGGCAGCCAGCGACGCGATCCGCATCGTCAACGCGCGCGAGCACAACCTGAAGTCGCTGTCGGTCGACGTGCCGCGCGGCCGCTTCAACGTCGTGACCGGCGTGTCGGGGTCGGGCAAGAGCACGCTGGCGTTCGACATCCTGTTCAACGAAGGCCAGCGGCGCTACCTCGAATCGCTCAATGCGTATGCGCGCAGCATCGTGCAGCCGGCGGGTCGACCCGAGGTCGACGCGGTGTTCGGCATTCCGCCGACGGTGGCGATCGAGCAGCGGCTGTCGCGCGGCGGGCGCAAGAGCACGGTGGCGACCACCACCGAGGTGTGGCACTTCCTGCGCCTGCTGTGGGTGAAGCTCGGGCTGGCGCACTGCGTGCACGACGGTGCCGAAGTGAAACCGCAGAGCGTCGAGAGCATCGCCGCGCAGTTGCTGCGCGACCACCGCGGCCAGCATGTGGGCCTGCTGGCGCCGCTGGTGGTGGCGCGCAAGGGCGTCTACACCGACCTCGCGAAGTGGGCCAAGGCGCGCGGCCACACGCACCTGCGCGTCGACGGCAGCTTCGTGCCGGTCGAACCATGGCCGCGGCTGGACCGCTTCAAGGAGCACACGCTCGAGCTGCCGGTGGGCGATCTGGTGGTCGCGCCCGAGCGCGAGGAGGCGCTGCGCGCGCTGCTGGCCAAGGCGCTCGACGCCGGCAAAGGGGTGCTGCATCTGCTGGCGCCGCTCGACGGTCTGGCCCACGCGATCGACGGCGGATCCGGCGGCGCCGACATCGGCGCGGTGAAGGTGTTCTCGACCAAGCGCGCGTGCCCGGTGTGCGGCACCAGCTACCCCGAGCCCGACCCGCGCATGTTCTCGTACAACAGCAAGCACGGCTGGTGCACGACCTGCGTCGGCACCGGCCTGGCATTGACGCGCGAGCAGCGCGAGGCGTTCGACGACTCGGTGCGCACCGACGACGACCGCGGGCGCGAACAGGCCTTTCCCTCCGAGGAGCCCGAGGTCGAAGGCGTCGGCGAGCAGGCGTGCAGCGACTGCGGAGGCACGCGACTGAACGCCGTCGCGCGTGCGATCACCTTCGATGGGCGGCCGATCACCGAAGTCGCGCAGTGGTCGGTGTCGGCCGTGCGCCGCTGGATCGACGCCGTGAAGCTGACCGGCCGCGACGCCGACATCGCGCGCGACGTGGTCAGCGAGATCCACAGCCGGCTGCAGTTCCTCGAAGAGGTCGGCCTCGGCTACCTGACGCTCGACCGTGCCGCGCCCACGCTTTCGGGCGGCGAGGCGCAGCGCATCCGGCTGGCGGCGCAACTGGGCAGCAACCTGCAGGGCGTGTGCTACGTGCTCGACGAGCCGACGATCGGCCTGCACCCGCGCGACAACCGCATCCTGCTCGACGCGCTGGCGCGCCTGGGCGACAAGGGCAACACGCTGGTGGTGGTCGAGCACGACGAGGAGACGATCCGCCGTGCCGACCACATCATCGACATCGGGCCCGGCGCCGGGCGTCGCGGCGGTGAACTGGTCGCCGAAGGTGGCGTGCAGACGGTGTCGGCCAACCCCGCGTCGCTGACCGGGCGCTTCCTCGCCCAGCCGCTGATTCATCCGCTGCAGACACGCCGCGAGGTGCACGGCGCCAGGCCGGCGCTGCGGCTGCGCGGCGCGCACCTGCACAACCTGCGCGAGATCGACGTCAACGTCCCGCTGCAGCGCCTGGTCGCGGTGACCGGCGTGTCGGGGTCGGGCAAGAGCACGCTGGCGCGCGACGTGTTGCTGGCCAATCTGCAGGCGCTGGTCGGTGCCCGCGGCAAGCCGCCGGCGCTTGTGGGTTGCCGCGAGCTCGATGGCTGGCAGGCGGTCGACCGGGTGCTCGAGGTCGACCAGACGCCGATCGGCAAGACGCCGCGCTCGTGCCCGGCCACCTACATCGGTTTCTGGGACACCATCCGCAAGCTGTTCGCCCAGACGCTCGAGGCGAAGGCACGTGGCTATGCGGCTGCGCGCTTCTCGTTCAATACCGGCGGGGGTCGCTGCCCGGGGTGCGAAGGCCAGGGCCTGCGCACCATCGAGATGAGCTTCCTGCCCGACGTCAAGGTGCCGTGCGACCAATGCCATGGTGCGCGCTTCAACCCCGAAACGCTGGCGGTCACCTGGCGCGGACGCAGCATCGGCGACGTGTTGCGCATGGAGGTCGACGAGGCTGTCGATTTCTTCGCGTCGATGCCGTCGATCGCGCATCCGCTGCAACTGCTGAAGGACGTCGGCCTGGGCTACCTGACGCTAGGCCAGCCGTCGCCGACGCTGAGCGGCGGCGAGGCGCAGCGCATCAAGCTGGTGACCGAGTTGTCGAAGGTGCGCGACGACATCGTGCGGCGCGGGCAAACCGACGGCCCCTTGACGCCTTCGGCGTCGTCCCCCGAGGGGAGCCGCCCGCTTGGGGCGGCACGGCGCGGGCTGCCGCCACAGACCCTGTACGTGCTCGACGAACCGACGGTGGGCCTGCACATGGCCGATGTCGAGCGGCTGATCCGCGTGCTGCACCGGTTGGTCGACGGCGGGCACAGCGTGCTGGTGATCGAGCACGATCTCGACGTCATCGCCGAGGCCGACTGGGTGATCGATCTCGGGCCCGAGGGTGGCGCGGCCGGCGGCAAGGTGATCGCCGCGTGCGCGCCCGAGGCGCTGGTGGCGCGCGACACGCACACGGGGCGCGCGCTGGCACCGGTGCTGGCGCGCGGGCTGCGCGTACCCGAGGCGGTGGAGCGGCCGACCTAGCGCGCCGGCGGCGCGGCTACATCACGCGGCCGTCGAGCGCGGGCGCGTTGCCGTCGATCATTGCGTCGCTGACGTCGGGGTGACGCACCATCAGCGTCATCGCACGCGTCTGCAGGGTCACCGCGTCGTCGTGGTCGCCGCAGCGATCGAGCACGTCGCTGGCGCGCAGCAGCACCTTGATCTCCCAGTGCGGATCGGCGGCGTGCGCCGCGACCTTGGCCGCCTCGAACGCCATGTCGCGCGCCAGCTCACGCGCGCTGCGCGCCTGGCGCTCGCCGTCGTCGGCCTCGGTGTCGACATGCTCGGCCGCCAGACAGGCCAGCTCGGCCAGCTCACACAGCAGTTCGACCCGCTGGTCGACGCCTCCCAGCGCGTACGACCAGCGCAGCGCCTGGCGCATGAAGTCCATCGCCTGCGGATACGCCGACAGCGCGGCGTAGCAGCGCGCGATTCCGCACAGCGCGTCGCACATCGCCGCCGGTTGGTGTTCGCGCTCGGCCTCGTCGAGCCGTCGCACGGCCAGCTCCAGCGCGGCGCGCCCGGGGCGATAGGGCAGGTCGCTGCCGGGCGGTTCGGGCTGTACGGCCTCTTGGTGAATGGCGATCAACGGGCACTCCCTCGATGGGCTCTCGGGCCCCGGCAGCGATGCATCGATGCTAGGCGGCGCGTTCCGGCGCAGCGAACCCCGTTCACGGGGTTGCCGCGGCCGCGCCACCATGAGCGAGGGGGCGGGCCCGACGGACCCGTGGCGATGCCTTCGCGGGGTCAGCCTTCGGCGCCGTGGCCGCGCAGTTTCAACTTCACGAAGGAATGCGGGCGCACGGCCCTGTACAGCCGCCATCCGAGCAGCACGGCCAGGATGCCGCCATAGACGAACACCTCGGTGAAGTTGCGCTTGCCGGCGCGCATCCAGAAGAAGTGCAGGATCGCCAGCCCGGCGATCGCGTAAACGATGCGGTGCAACTGCTGCCAGCGCTGCGCGCCGAGCGCGCGGATCGCGGCGTTGAATGACGTCGCTGCCAGCGGCAGCAGCAGCAGGAACGCGGCGAAACCCACCAGGATGAACGGCCGCTTGGCGACATCGCCGGCGATGTCGCCGAGGTCCAGACCCATGTCGAACACGGCGTAGGCCGTGAAGTGCAGCGCCGCGTAGAACGCGGTGAACAGACCGAGCATGCGGCGCAGACGCGCCAACGCCGACAAGCCGCTCCACTGCCGCAGCGGCGTGACAGCCAGCGTCAGGCACAGGAAGCGCAGCGTCCAGTCGCCCAGCGAGCGAATCAGCGTCTCGGCCGGATTGGGCCCGAGCGCGTGACCGACGATGCCCGCGATGAGCAGCGTCAGCGGCACCAGCGCCGCCGCGAACAGCACCGGCTTGGTGGCCCGGTGCAGCAGCAGCGACTGCGCGGCGCGGCGCGAAGCGGCTAGAACCACCTCTTCAGATCCATGCCGGCGTACAACTGGCCGACCTGCGCCTCGTAGCCGTTGAACATCAGCGTCGGCCGCTTCTTGGCGAACAGGCCGCCTTCGCCGATGCGGCGCTCGCTGGCCTGGCTCCAGCGCGGATGGTCGACCGTCGGATTGACGTTCGAGTAGAAGCCGTACTCGTGCGGTGCCGCCAGCGACCAGCTCGTCGTCGGCTGCTGCTCGACGAAGCGGATCTTGACGATCGACTTGCCGCTCTTGAAGCCGTACTTCCACGGCACCACCACGCGCACCGGCGCGCCGTTCTGGTTGGGCAGCACCTGGCCGTACATGCCGAAGGCGAGCAGCGTCAGCGGGTGCATCGCCTCGTCGAGGCGCAGACCTTCCACGTAGGGCCATTCGAGCACCGACGAGCGCAGGCCCGGCATCTGCGTGCGATCGGCCAGCGTCACGAACTGCACGTACTTGGCGTTGCCGGTCGGTTCGACCTTGCGGATCAGCTGCGACAGCGAGAAGCCGACCCACGGGATGACCATCGACCACCCTTCGACACAACGCATCCGGTAGACGCGATCCTCCATCGCGCCGAGCTTCAGCAGTTCATCGATGCCGAAGGTGCCCGGCCTGCGCACCGCGCCCTCGACAGCGACGCTCCACGGGCGCGTCTTCAACGCGCGCGCGTACTCGGCCGGATCGCTCTTGTCGAGCCCGAACTCGTAGAAGTTGTTGTAGCTGGTGGCATCGGCCAGCGAAGTGGACTTGTCCATCGTGAGGGCGCCGGGCACTGCGCTGCGCGTGCCCGGCAGCGGCGCACCCATCGGGGCTGGCGGGTCCGCGGCCCGGACGGTGCGGGGCACCAGCCACGCGCCGGCAGCGGCGGCGATCCAGCGTCGGCGCGCTTGGTAGACGGGCTGCGGGGTGATCTCGGAGACAGCCCAGTGGTGGTGGCCACGGTCCTTGGGCAACAGCATGGTGGGGCTCCTCGGGCTCGAGCGTGGACTCATGCGCTTGGGTCGCGCTGGACGCCACGCACCTTACCGCGACCGCGCCCGGTACGCTCGTCGGGTCGGCAATGACCCGGCGGCCCCGCTTCAGAGGGTGTCGCCGAACTGGGTGTCGTCGATGACGCTGCCGAAACCCGCGCTGTCGGCGAACAGACGCAGCGAGTGCTGCGTGCTGCGCTCGCGGAAGCTCTTGCGCGAGAACAGCTTGGCCTGGGCTTCGGGCGGCAGGTCGGTGATGTTGATCAGGTTCTTGGCGACCAGGGTGTCGATCACGTCCTCGAGCACGCGAACGAAGTCGGCATCGAGTCGCGCGAAGCCTTCCGACCCGTCGCCTGGTGACGGCCGGCCGCCGACGAAGGCAAGCACCTCCGCGTGTTCATCGGGCAGGAACTCCGAGCTGCCCTCGGCATGGCGGTGCAGGCTGATCACTTCGCCGAGCGCGTTGCGGCGGACGTAGGGCATGCCGCAATATAGGGCGCACGCGCGACCGCGGGCGCGCGTGCGCCCTGCGCAACCGGGTCGGGCATGAAAAAACCCGCGCTCAGTGCAGGCCGGCGATGTAGTCAGCCAACGCCTTGATCTCGCGGTCGCTCAGGCGCGCGGCGATGTCTTCCATCGGCGGGCTGTTGGCCCGCTGGCCGGAGCGAAAGGCGACGAGTTGCGCGTCGACATAGTCGGCGTGCTGGCCGCCCAGGCGTGGATACTGCACAGGAATGCCGGCGCCGTCCGGACTGTGGCAGCCCGCGCAGGCAGGAACCTGCTTCTCGGCGATGCCGCCGCGGTAGATCTTCTGGCCCAGCGAGTAGAGCACCTTGTTCTTCGCGAAGCCGGGCTTGGTCGACTTGCTGGCGTAGAACGCCGCGACGTTGCGCATGTCGGCATCCGACAGCGTGCCGGCGAACGCCTTCATCACTGCGCTGTCGCGCTTGCCGGACTTGAAGTCGCTCAGTTGCTTGACCAGGTACTCGGCGTGCTGGCCGGCAATGATCGGGTTGGCGGGGCTGCCGCGTGTGCCGTCGGCGGTGTGGCAGGCGCCGCAGACCTGCACCGACAGCGCCTGCCCCTTGGCCAGATCGGGCTTGGCCGGCGCGGTCGATTCGGCGGCGATGACAGGCAGCGCCATCGTGGCGGCCAGCAGCAGAGCAAGGGGCGGCTTCATGCAGTCAACCTCGGGGCGGCGTTGGGCAGCGAGCAAAAAACCGGCGAATTTTACAATGCCCCATGTCCAGCCCCGATCCGCCCGTCGACGCGTCGGCCCAGGCGGCGCGCGCGTGGGCGCATTCGGCCCGCTTTGCGCTCACGGCGAGTCGTCTGCACGAGCTGCCCGAGCCGAGCTTGCCCGAGGTGGCGTTCGTCGGACGCAGCAATGCCGGCAAGTCGTCCGCGATCAACGCGCTGGCGCAGCACAAGCGGCTCGCGTTCGCGTCGAAGACACCTGGCCGGACGCAGCACATCAACCTGTTTCACGTCGGCCCGCGCGAGGCGCCCGACGCGATCTGGGTGGATCTGCCGGGCTACGGCTTCGCGGCGGTCGAGCGCGATTCGAAGAAGCGCTGGCAGGCGGTGGTTGCCGACTACCTGGCGCAGCGACACAGCCTGACGGGGCTGGTGATGCTGGTCGACGCGCGGCTCGGCTTCACCGAACTGGACCGGCAACTGCTGGGCTACCTCTGGCCGCGGCTGGCGGGCGGCGAGGTCAGGCTGCTGGTGCTGCTGACCAAGGTCGACAAGCTCAATCGGCGCGATGCTCAGCGCGCGATCGACTCGGCGCAACGGGTGCTTGGCGAGGTGGCCACCGAGCATTCCGACATCGCCGTGACCCTGTTCTCGGCGCATTCAGGCCAGGGCGTCGACGACGTGGCGCTGACGCTGCGCGCGTGGGCATCGCAGCACGCCGCCTAGCTTGGCCGGCGTCAGGACAGGGAGGACTTCAGCCGAACAGAGTCGGGCCGGGATCGCGCGCCACCTGGCCGACGCGCCCGCTCGCATCGCGCACCAGCGAGCGCGGCGAGAACACGCGTGCCAGGCCCGCGCCAGCGAGGCGTTCGACCGCTGCACTGCGCAAGGCCCAATGCCTGGCGGCGCTGGCATCGAGCAGCAGCAGCGGTCCCGGGCTCGGTGCACGCCACAGAATCAGCGCACGGCGCCATTGCTCGCGCAGAAAGATCGAAAGCCACGAGCCGGCGCGCCAGGCTCTCACGACGTCATCGGGTTCGGCGGTGGCGTCGCTGTTGCGGCGCAGAGGCGCCTGCAAGGTGTCGCTGCTGCCGGGATCGAGCGACTGCGGCACCGAAGTCGAGTGGCCGAATGCGTCATCGTGCGTGCGCGCACCGAGCATCGCGATCTCGGCGGCTGCGGCCGCGACTGCGCGTGCGAAGCGCTGGCGCTCCAGCACCACGAGTCGGTTGGCGGCGGCCTGGAAGGACCTCGCGTCGGCACTGGGCTGCGCCACCAGTTGCTCGACCAGACCCTGCGCGAATGCGAGGTTGGTCTGACGGTCGCCGACTTCGCGCGTCTGCATCAGGAAGCCGAGTTGGTCCATGAACTGCCAGACGGCGTGCTTGGCGTCGCCCAGCACGCCGGCATCGGCCAGCGTCTGGCGCAGGACGGCAGGGTACAGGCGCGAGAGCAGCGGCAGGCTGTCGCGCGGCAGGCGGCGGTCGGAGAGGATCGCGTCATACAGGTTCGACAGCCGCTCGACGCTGGGCTGCTCGCGTGGCGCGGGCGTGGCGGGGGCCGCACGCATGCCACCGTCGCCCGGGTGGCGCGGCGATGTCAGGCCCTGCTCGACACGCTGCAGCAGTTCCTCCACCGAGCCCGGCAGGGGCGCGGCGAGGCCGCCCGCCGCGGTGTCGCGATCGAGCGAGCGACGAACCCGCATCGCCTCGGTCAACTCTGTAACGACGCCCTCGTTGACCACCGTGCGGTGCGCTGCAGGGGCCACGCCGAGCGCATGCAGACGTGCGGATGCCGCCGTGTAGTGGTCGTGCAGCGCCCGGATCAGCGGCTGCATGGCGGTGCGCAGCATCGCCGTTTGCAGGCGGCGTTCGATCGGCAGGCGGCGCAGGCCGGCCAAGACCGCGCGCACCCACGCGTCGGGGCGCAGCGGATTGGTGTCACGCGCGGTATTGACGTCGCCCACCAGCGATGACGTGTAGGTGCGCAACTCACGCAGCGGCTCCTCGAGGTCGGCGTTGCTGCGCTCGACGATGCGCGCCACCTCGATATCGGCGCTGATTTCGTCGTCGTCGACCAGTGAGAGTTCGAGCTTCGGGCTCTTGGGCGCGACGAGGCCCGCGGGGCTGGCGCGCCCCGAGATCTGGTCGCGCAGCGACTGCACGGCGCAGGCGATGAAATCGTCGCGCTGGAGTTGCAGCAGGCGCAGCGCCTCGGCGTCGCTCGCCATGCGGCCCGACGCCCGCTCGCGCCATTGCTCGAGCACGGCATCGACGATGGCGGCAAAGGTTGCGTCGGACAGGCGCAACTCCTGGTCGACGAAGCCCGCAAGCGTGGGTCGGTGAGCCATCGGGAACTGGTCGCGAACGGCCCGATTATCCGGCGCTGGTGCCAAGCAAAACGGCCCGCGGACGCTGGCGTTCGCGGGCCGTGTGCCACATGCACCCCTTTCAGGCGGGTGCGTGGCGCGGCGATCACATGTCCATGCCGCCCATGCCGCCCATGCCGCCGCCCGGCATCGCCGGCGGAGTCTCGTCCTTGGGCGCTTCGGCGACCATCGCCTCGGTGGTCAGCATGAGGCTCGCCACCGACGCGGCGTTCTGCAGCGCCGTGCGCGTGACCTTGGTCGGATCGAGGATGCCCATGTCGATCATGTCGCCGTAGCCACTGGTCTGGGCGTTGTAGCCGAAGTTGCCCTTGCCTTCGAGCACCTTGTTGATCACCACGCTCGGCTCGTCGCCGGCGTTGGCGACGATCTCGCGCAGCGGCTGCTCGATGGCGCGCAGCACGATCTTGATGCCGGCCTCCTGGTCGGGGTTGTCACCCTTGATCTTGCTTCCGATGGCCTGGCGCGCGCGCAGGTACGCAACGCCGCCGCCGGCGACGATGCCTTCCTCGACCGCGGCGCGGGTGGCGTGCAGCGCGTCCTCGACGCGGGCCTTCTTCTCCTTCATCTCGACCTCGGTGGCGGCGCCGACCTTGATCACCGCCACGCCGCCGGCGAGCTTGGCCACGCGCTCCTGCAGCTTCTCGCGGTCGTAGTCGCTGGTGGCCTCTTCGATCTGCACGCGGATCTGCTTGACGCGCGCCTCGATGTCGGCCGCCTTGCCGGCGCCGTCGATGATGGTGGTGTTCTCCTTGGCCACCTCGACACGCTTGGCCTGGCCGAGGTCGGCCAGTTGCACCTTCTCGAGCGTGAGGCCGACCTCGTCGGAGATCACCTTGCCGCCGGTCAGGATCGCGATGTCTTCGAGCATGGCCTTGCGGCGATCGCCGAAGCCAGGCGCCTTGACGGCCGACACCTTGAGGATGCCGCGGATGGTGTTGACCACCAGCGTGGCAAGCGCCTCGCCTTCGACCTCCTCGGCGACGATCAGCAACGGCTTGCCGGCCTTGGCGACCTGCTCCAGCGTGGGCAGCAGATCGCGGATGTTGCTGATCTTCTTGTCGTACAGCAGCACGTAGGGGCCGTCGAGCAGGCAGGCCTGCTTGTCGGGGTTGTTGATGAAATACGGCGACAGGTAGCCGCGATCGAACTGCATGCCCTCGACGACGTCGAGCTCGTTGTCGAGCGACTTGCCGTCTTCGACCGTGATGACGCCTTCCTTGCCGACCTTGTCCATCGCATCGGCGATGATCTTGCCGATCGACTCGTCGGCGTTGGCCGAGATCGCGCCGACCTGGCCGATCTCCTTGCTGGTGGTGGTGGGCTTGCTCTGCTTCTTGAGCTGATCGACCAGCGCGACGACGGCCTTGTCGATGCCGCGCTTCAGGTCCATCGGGTTCATGCCGGCCGCCACGTACTTCATGCCTTCGCGCACGATCGATTGCGCCAGCACGGTCGCGGTGGTGGTGCCGTCACCGGCGTTGTCGCTGGTCTTGGAGGCGACCTCCTTGACCATCTGCGCGCCCATGTTCTGGAGCTTGTCCTTCAGCTCGACCTCCTTGGCCACCGACACACCGTCCTTGGTGACGGTGGGGGCGCCGAAGCTGCGCTCGAGCACCACGTTGCGGCCCTTGGGGCCCAGGGTGACCTTGACCGCGTTGGCCAGGATGTTCACGCCCTCGACCATGCGTTGACGGGCGTCGGCGCCGAATACGACGTCTTTTGCTGCCATGTTTATCTCTCCGAAAATCTGCGGATGGGTTGGTGCCCGGCGATGACTTCTTGTCTGCGGCCGGCCCTTCGGGCCTTAACCTGGTCGCGTCAAGTCGGCCTGCGACGAAAGGTGATCGCCGTGGGCGATCACTTTTTCTCGATGACCGCGAAGAGGTCTTCTTCGCGCATCACCAGCAACTCGTCGCCGTCGACCTTGACGGTCTGGCCGCTGTACTTGCCGAACAGGACGCGGTCACCGACCTTGACGTTCGGCGCCACGAAATCGCCCTTGTCGTTGCGCTTGCCGGGGCCCACGGCGAGCACTTCGCCCTGGTCGGGCTTCTCGGCCGCGTTATCGGGGATCACGATGCCCGAGGCCGTCTTGGTTTCGTTCTCCAGACGTTTGACGACCACCCGGTCGTGCAACGGACGAAGTTTCATTGCATCTCCTTCGAGAATTCGAGAATGACTCAAACAAAGCGCTCAACAATGAGTGAGCGCACATTTACACAACTAGCGCATTGTGGCCGCGAGGGCCGTCTGCTGTTAGCACTCAATGTCAGAGAGTGCTAGCAGACCGGATTATAGGTACGAAGCGGGTCGCTTCAACCCCCGGGGGCGCACGGAAGTGCGCCAAGTCGGGCAGGGCACCAGCGCAGCGACTGCGAGTCGCTCATCTCACGCGCACAGCGTCAGCTCGAACGATGCGTCGTCATTGCTCGGCCGTAGCCGGCCATCGGGCTCGGCGCGCATCAGGCGCACCGAGACCATCAGCCGATGGCCGCTGATCTCGGGCACCAAGTGAAGCGCCGGATCCAGCCGAACGCGCAGCAGTTGGTAGACCTTGCCCGGTGCGAGGCTCTGCTGGAACTGCCCGCCCGGTGCGACCACCTGCTGCCGGATGCCCGACTCGCGCAGCAATTGCAGCAGGGCTTGCAGGGCCTGGGCCAGCGGCATCATGGTGCCGACCCATTGACCCAGATCGGCACGCCGAGAGGCTGCATCGCGGTGTTGCCAGGCGTAGTAGGCCGGCAGGTCGAATTCGCAGGTGCCACCCGGGATACTGATGCGGCTGCGCACACTCATCAGCCATTCGTTGCTGGTCAGCGCGTGCCCGGCCTTTCCAGGCAGCTGGTTGAGGGCATCGAATGCATGCTCGATGCGGCCGATCACCCCGTCGAGTGCCTGTTGCTCGACCTGCGCGTTGCCGCGCAACGCCAGCAACTGCTGCTTGTGGCGCTCGAGTTCCTTCAGCAGATCGGACTTCAGGTCGGCACGCGACGCGACGTCCATGATCTCGAACAGCGTTGCCAGCGCGAAGTGATGGTCGATCGCGGTGTCGCGCACCATCAACTGGCCGAGCCGGTCGAACAGCTGCTCCAGGCGCAGCATCGTGCGCACGCTCTCCTGAAATGGGTACTCGTAGAGGATCAATCGGTCGGCTCCCACAAGGCCCAAGGTGCAGGAGCGCGATTGTTTCACAGCACCCTATGTGCAGGTACCTTCCATCCACAGCACCCACAACGAGCGCACCGCGGCCTGCAGCGACTCGAGCGTCAGGCCGTCGTTGTGAATGATCGCGTCGGCGATCGCACGCCGCGTAGCGCGTGGCGCCTGCTGCGCGATCACTCGGTGCACTTGATCGGCCGGCCATCCGGAGCGCCGCGTCACGCGCTCGACCTGGGTCTGCTCACTGCAGTCGACCACGACGATCCGGTCGCAACGCTGGCGCCATTGCGAGGTCTCGGCCAGCAGCGGCACGTCGAAGACGGTCACGCGCTCCGGTGAGCGGGCGGCCTGTGCCGCGGCCTCGATTCCGATCAGAGGGTGCAGGATCGCCTCGAGACGTCGCCGCGCCGACGCATCGCCGAAGGCCAGTGCGCGCATGCGTTGACGGTCCAGCGCGCCGCTCGAATCGATTACGCCATCGCCGAACTCGGAGCGCACGGCGGGCATCGCCGCACCGCCGATGTCGGTAAGGGAACGCGCGATCGCGTCGGTGTCGACCACGAGCGCGCCTTCGGCCGCGAGCGCGCTCGCCACGGTGCTCTTGCCGCTGCCGATGCCACCGGTGAGGCCGATGCGCCGAATGGCCATTGCGGGCCGAACGATCAGGCCAGACCGATCCAGCTCTGCACGGCCGACGTCCCGACCAGCATCACCAGCACGCCCGCGCCAGCCAGGAACGGGCCGAACGGAACGTAACGCCCCTCGCGCAGGGCGCCGCCGAACTTCATCGCGATGCCGACCGCCGCGCCGATCACCGACGCGCCGAGCACGATCGGCAGCAATGCCTGCCAGCCTAGCCACGCGCCCAACGCTGCAAGCAGCTTGAAGTCGCCGTAGCCCATGCCTTCCTTGCCGGTGGCCAGCTTGAAGATCCAATACACCGTCCACAGCGACAGGTAGCCGGCGCACGCGCCGATGATCGAGGTGACCGGCGGGATGGTCCAGCCGACGCCGGCGCACAGCAGCCCCGCCCACAGCAACGGTAGCGTGATGGCATCGGGCAGCACGGTGGTGTCCCAGTCGATCCACGCCAGCGCGAGCAAGGCCGCCGCGAAGCCGCACCACAACCACACCTGCGGCTGTGCCCCCAGGCGCCAGCCCACTGCAGCGAACAGCGCGGCGCACGACAACTCGACCAACGGATACCTCGCCGAAATGCGGGCGCGGCAAGACGAGCAGCGACCGCGCAACGCCAACCAGCTAAGAAGCGGAATGTTCTCGTGGATCCTGATGCGATGGCCGCACGACGGACAACTGGAGGCGGGGCGCGCGAGGCTCAACGGCTGCAGCGAGCCAACCGCCGTCTGCAAGGCCGTGCCCGATCGAAGCAGCGACTCGGGCGCTGCCGCACCGAACACGCGCCGGTACGACTCGGTGTCGGACAACTGGTGCAGTGCGTCGCGCCACCAGTCGCGCTCGAGCATCGCCGGCAGCCGATGAATGACCACATTCAGGAAGCTGCCGATCGCCAGACCGGTCAGTGCCAGGGTCGCCGGGTGCAGCAGCCAGTCCGGCAGCGCGCTGGCCACGTCAGACCACGGAGCCGAGCTTGAAGATGGGCAGATACATCGACACCACGATGCCGCCGATCAGCACGCCGAGAATCACGATGATGAAGGGTTCCATCAGGCTCGACAAGCCTTTGACCATCTCGTCGACTTCCTGCTCGTAGAACTCGGCGGCCTTGGCCAGCATGTGGTCCAGCGCGCCCGATTCCTCGCCGATCGCCGCCATCTGCAGCACCATCGACGGGAACACGCCGGTCGTCTGCATCGACGTGGTCAGGGCGGCGCCGGTCGACACGTCCTTCTGGATCTGTTCGGTGGCTTCGACGAACACCGCGTTGCCCGATGCGCCGCCCACCGAATCGAGCGCCTCGACCAGCGGCACGCCGGCGGCGAACATCGTCGACAGCGTGCGCGTCCAGCGCGCGATCACCGATTTGTAGATCAGATCGCCAAACAGCGGAATGCGCAGCAGCAACCGGTCCATCGCCTTCTGCATCTTCTCGGAGCGCTTCCACGACTCGAAGAAGAAATAGCCGCCGCCGCCGAGGAAGCCGAAGATCGCCCACCAGTACTTGACGAAGAGCTCGCTCATCGCGATGACGACCAGCGTCGGCGCCGGCAAGTCGGCGCCGAACGACTTGAACACGTCCTGGAACGCCGGAATCACGAAGATCATGATCACAGTCAGCACCACGAAGGCGACCACGATCACCGCGATCGGGTACATCAGCGCCGACTTGATCTTGCGCTTGATCTCGAGCGTCTTCTCCTGGTACATCGCCAGACGGTCGAGCAGCGCCTCCAAAATACCGCCCGCCTCACCCGCCTCGACCAGGTTGCAGTACAACGCATCGAAGTACATCGGGTGCTTGCGGAAGGCCGCCGACAGACTGGTCCCGGTTTCGACGTCGGATCGGATGTCGGTCAGCAGGCGGGTCAACTTCGGGTTCGGGCTGCCGCGCGCAACGATGTCGAACGCCTGCAGCAGCGGCACCCCTGCCTTCATCATTGTCGCCAGTTGCCGCGTGAAGACTGCGATGTCCTTCTGCTTGACGGCGCGGCCACCGCTGGTGCGGCGCTTCTTGACGCGGGTGACGAGGATGCCCTGGCGTCGCAGACTGGCCGACACCATCGCTTCGCCGCCCGCGCGAACCTCGCCGCGCATGATCTTGCCGTTCTTGTCGCGGCCTTCCCACTCGTAGACGGTTTCCTTGACGTTCTTGATGCCGCGTGCGGCCAGCGCTGTTGCCATGATTCCTCCGGCGGCCCTGGCGCGTCACCAGTTCGGCCGCAAGCTACCTACTCGTTGGTGACCGCGATCACTTCTTCCAGCGTGGTGACCCCTGCGCGGACCTTCACCAGGCCCGACTGCCTCAGGTCGCGTACGCCGTCCTTCTGCGCCTGGGCGGCGATGTCCATCGCGGTGCCCTCGGACAGGATGATGCGCTGGATCGCCTCGGAAATCGGCATCACCTGGTAAATGCCGACGCGGCCCTTGTACCCGTTGTTGCAGCCCGAGCAGCCCACCGCGCGATACGGCTTCCACGCACCGTCCAGATCCTCCGCCCGATAGCCTGCCTTCAACAGCGATTCGCGCGGGTAGTCGGCGGGCTGCTTGCAGTTCTCGCACAGCCGCCTGGCCAACCGCTGCGCCGTGATCAGCAGCACGCTGGCGGCGATGTTGAACGGCGCCACGCCCATGTTCAGCATTCGTGTCAGCGTGGTTGGCGCGTCGTTCGTATGCAGCGTCGACATCACCAGGTGGCCGGTCTGGGCGGCCTTGATGGCGATGTCGGCCGTCTCGAGGTCGCGGATTTCGCCGACCATGATGACGTCGGGATCCTGGCGCAGGAACGCCTTGAGCGCCGTGGCGAAGTTCAGGCCGGCCTTGTCGTTGACGTTGACCTGGTTGATCCCCGGCAGGTTGATTTCCGCCGGATCCTCGACCGTGGAGATGTTGACTCCCGGCTGGTTCAGGATGTTCAGACAGGTGTAGAGCGACACCGTCTTGCCCGAGCCCGTGGGCCCGGTGACGAGGATCATGCCGTAGGGCCGCTGGATCGCGCCGGTCAATCGGTCGCGTTCGATCTTCTCGTAGCCCAAGGCCTCGATGCCGAGCTTGGCGCTCGACGGGTCCAGGATGCGGATCACGATCTTCTCGCCGAACAGGGTCGGCAAGGTCGACACGCGGAAGTCGATCGCCCGATTGCCGAACTTGAGCTTCATGCGGCCGTCCTGCGGCACTCGCTTCTCGGCGATGTCGAGCCGGCTGATGACCTTGATCCGCGAAGCCAACTTGTCCTTGATCGCGATCGGCGGCTGCGTGATTTCGCGCAGCTCGCCGTCGATGCGAAAGCGCACCCGGTAGTTGTATTCGTAGGGTTCGAAGTGCAGGTCCGATGCGCGCGCGTTGATCGCGTCGATCAGCATCTTCTGCAGGAAGCGCACCACCGGCGCGTCTTCGACTTCCTGCGCGACGTCGGCCTGCTCCTGGGCCGAGGTGTCGTCCTCCGAGACGTCGAAATCGAACTCGCCGGATGCCATCGATTCCAGCGTCTCGTTGGCGCTCGCGCCCTGGCTCTCCAGCAGCTTGCCGAGCTTGTCGTACTCGACGATCACCCACTCGGGCGAAAGCTGGGTCGCGAACTTGATGCGCTCGACCGCCTCCTGATCGGTCGGATCGGCCCCGCCGATGAACAGACGACTGCCGCGCCGGCCGAGCACGATGACCTGGTACTGCTGCGCCAGCTTGCTGTCGACCAGGTTGCGCGGCAGCTTTTCGCCGTCGATCGAGTTGAGGTCGAGCAGCGGCAACGCCAGGCTGGACGACAGTGTGTGCGCGAGGTCGGTGGCCGATACCGCGCCGGCCGAAATCACCGCCGAAACGAAGCCGACTCGGCGTTCCTTGGCGCTCTTGACCAGTTCCTCGGCGTTCTTGACGCCGAGTCGGCCCGCATGCACCAACACCCGGGCCACGCCAGACAGCATGGATTGAGGTGAGTCGACAAGCGTATCCACAGACCAGGCTGTAACCGTGTTGGGGTGGGGCGAGGGATCATCGCTGATCCCTGCAACACTGTAAACGGCAGCTATGAAGGGAGCGGCACTTCTTCACGGCAGGGCGCCGCGGTGCCAGACGATCGATTTTTCGCCCATTGACTCGGGCGAAACTGGTCGGGGTGAGAGGATTCGAACCTCCGGCCTCTACGTCCCGAACGTAGCGCTCTACCAGGCTAAGCTACACCCCGTTTCTCCACGCGCCCTTGCCGCGTGCGGCGACCTTCAAGACGAGCGGTCGACCGAACGAAGACACAATTCTAGCAACGCATCCTTGGCTGGCCCTGGCGGCAGGCGCGTCAGACATGCCTGAGCCTTGCGTGCCTCGGCCCGTGCCGCGGCCCGGGTGGCATCCAGTGCGCCGGTGCGGCGAACGATGCCGACGATGTCGCGCAAGCGCTCGACCTCGCCGTTGACGATGGCCCGGCGCAGCAACGAGCGCTCGTCGGCCGATCCGCGTGACATGGCCATCAACAGCGGCAAGGTCGGCTTGCCCTCGCGCAGATCGTCGCCCACGTTCTTGCCGAGTTGGGCAGGGTCGCCTTCGTAGTCGAGCAGATCGTCGACGAGTTGGAAGGCGGTGCCCAGCGAGCGTCCGTAGTCCGCGCAGACCTCCTCCAGTTCGGCGGGGGCCTGCGCGATCACCGCGCCCAGCCGGGCGCTGGCCTCGAACAGCTTGGCGGTCTTGAAGCGAATGACCCGCAGGTAGTCTTCGACCGATGTATCCGGATCGTGCATATTGATCAGTTGCAGCACCTCGCCTTCGGCGATCACATTGGTGGCGTCGGCCAACACTTCCAGCACCCGCATCGAGCCCACGGAGACCATCATCTGAAAAGCCCGCGAGTAGAGGAAATCACCGACCAGTACGCTGGCGGCGTTGCCGAACAGCGCGTTGGCCGTCGGGTGACCGCGCCGCATCGATGACTCGTCGACCACATCGTCGTGCAGCAGCGTGGCGGTGTGGATGAACTCGACGATCGCCGCCAACTCGAAACGCGCTGCGCCGTGAAAGCCGAGCGCCCGCGCAAACAGCAAGACGAGCCGCGGTCGGATCCGCTTGCCGCCCGCGCCGACGATGTAGCTGCCGATCTGATCGATCAGCGCCACATTGGACTCGAGCCGTTGCCGGATGACCCGATCGACCTCGGCCATGTCGGCGGCGCCGTCGAGGCCGCTGTTCTGAACGGTGGTGGGCTCAGGCACAGTGGCGCCTCCGGATAGGCCGGGGATTATAGGAATCCGCCCCTGCCGCTCGGAACCGGCGCCAGTCCTCGAAGGCGCCACGACTGGCCGCGGTGCGGACGCGCAGCGTCCTTCCGCTATACTCGCATGCTTCGCCTGGCCCGCCGGGGCAGGCTGCTAGCGTGAGGCGTCGATGTTCGCGGTCATCAAGACTGGCGGTAAGCAGTACAAGGTTGCCGTCGGCGACAAGGTCAAGGTCGAGCAGATTGCTGCCGACGTCGGGCAGGAGGTCGTGCTCGACCAGGTACTGGCCGTCGGCGAAGGCGGCCAGTTGAGGGTCGGGGCGCCGTTGGTCGGCGGAGCGAGCGTCAAGGCAACCGTGTTGTCGCACGGTTTGCATCCGAAGGTCCGCATCTTCAAGATGCGCAGACGCAAGCACTACCAGCGTCACGCCGGCCATCGCCAAGGGTATACCGAGCTGCAGATCGGCTCGGTCAGCGCGTGATCGCGCGCAGCAGGACGACAAGTCATGGCACAGAAGAAGGGTGGCGGCTCGACCCGAAACGGCCGTGATTCGCAACCGAAGATGCTGGGGGTCAAGGTCTTCGGCGGCCAAGTCGTTTCGGCCGGTGCGGTGATCGTGCGCCAGCGCGGCACCCGGTTCCATGCGGGTGCCAATGTCGGCACGGGCAAGGACCATACGCTGTTCGCGCTGGTCGATGGCCGGGTCGGGTTCGCGACCAAGGGCCCGCTGCAGCGTCAGACGGTGACGGTGGAGCCGGCGTAGGCACTCTGCACGCCGAGTGGCCAAACAAGCCTCGGCATGCCGGGGCTTTTTTGTTCAGCCTGTCTTCGGGTGTCATGAAGTTCATCGACGAAGCGGTGATCGAGGTTGCGGCCGGCCATGGCGGTGCCGGGTGCGCCAGCTTTCGGCGCGAGAAGTTCGTGCCGATGGGTGGCCCCGACGGGGGCGATGGGGGGCGCGGCGGCAGCGTTGTCGCGGTGGCCGATCCCAACCTCAATACGCTGGTCGATTTCCGCTATGCGCGCCGGCACGAGGCCGAGAACGGTGAACCGGGGCGGGGTGCCGACCAGTTCGGTGCGGCGGGCGCCGACATCGTGCTGCGCATGCCGGTGGGAACGATCATCACCGACCTGCTGACGCGCCAGCCGATTGCCGAGTTGCTGCAACCGCAGCAGCGGGTGGTGCTGGCGCGCGGCGGCGACGGTGGATTGGGCAATCTTCACTTCAAGACCAGCACCAATCGCTCGCCGCGCAAGAAGACGCCGGGCTGGCCCGGCGAGCAGCGCAAGCTGCAACTGGAGCTGCGCGTGCTGGCCGACGTCGGATTGCTCGGCATGCCCAATGCCGGCAAGTCGACGCTGATCGCCGCGATTTCTAACGCGCGACCCAAGATCGCCGACTACCCGTTCACGACGCTGCATCCGCATCTGGGCGTGGTGCGCGTCGGCATCGGCCGCAGCTTCGTGGTGGCCGATATTCCGGGGCTGATCGAGGGGGCGTCCGAAGGCGCGGGCCTGGGGCATCACTTCCTGCGCCACCTGCAACGTACACGCCTGTTGTGGCACGTGGTCGACATCGCGCCGCTGGATGAATCGGTCGATCCGGTCGTGCAGGCGCGCGCGGTGCTTGCCGAACTGCGCAAGTACGACGAGGCGCTCTACCGGAAACCGCGCTGGCTCGTGCTCAACAAGATCGATCTGGTGCCCGTCGAACGGCGCGCCGCGCTGGCCCGGGAGATCTCGCGCCGGCTGCGATGGAAGGGCCCGGTGTTCGCGATCTCGGCGGTCGCCCACGAGGGCCTGCGGCCGCTGCTCGAGGCCACCTGGCAGATGCTCTCGCCTTCGCGCCCGGAGGGTGGCCGTGAGGACGATGTGCGATTTCGCCACCCGCAGCCTGCATCATGAACGAGTCGCTGCGCGCGGCCCGACGCATCGTCGTCAAGGTCGGCTCGAGTCTCGTCACGAACGAGGGACGGGGCGTCGACCCCGACTCGATCGGCACTTGGTGCCGGCAGCTCGCAACGCTGGCGCGCGAGGGCCGCGAGGTGGTGATGGTGTCCAGCGGGGCCATCGTCGAGGGCATGAGACGCCTGGGCATGACGGCTCGGCCGAGTCAATTGCACGAGCTGCAGGCGGCGGCCGCGGTCGGTCAGATGGGTCTTGCGCAGATGTACGAGAGCAAGCTGTCGGAGCATGGCCTCCGCAGTGCGCAGGTGCTGTTGACGCACTCGGACCTGGCCGACCGCGAGCGCTATCTGAACGCCCGTTCGACTTTGCTGGCGCTGCTGTCGCTGAAGGCCGTGCCGGTGATCAACGAAAACGATACCGTGGTCACAGACGAGATCAAGTTCGGCGACAACGACACCCTCGGCGCGCTGGTGGCCAACCTGATCGAAGCCGACGCGCTGGTGATCCTGACCGATCAGCTCGGCTTGTATGCGAGCGATCCGCGCCGCAACCCGGACGCGCGCCTGATCGCTCAGGCCGACGCCGGCGACCCGGAACTCGAGCGCATGGCCGGCGCGGCGGCGTCGCCTCTATCCAGAGGCGGCATGATCACCAAAGTGCTGGCTGCCAAGCGCGCCGCGCGCAGCGGCGCCGACACCGTGATCGCGTGGGGACGCGAACCCGACGTGCTGCTGCGTCTGGCCCGCGGCGAGGCGATCGGCACGTTTCTGCGTGCGCGCACCGCGAAGCTGACGGCACGCAAGCAATGGCTGGCCGATCACCTGCAGTTGCGTGGCGCCGTGATCGTCGATCGCGGCGCTGCCGCCAAGCTGCTCGGCGAGGGCAAGAGCCTGCTGCCGGTTGGCGTGGTGGCGGTGGAGGGCGAGTTCGCGCGTGGCGAAGTGATCGCTGTGCGCGACCCCGATGGAGTCGAGATTGCGCGCGGTCTGGCCAACTATGCAGCCGGCGAGTCGCGTCTGATCGCGCGCCGCCCGTCGTCGCACATCGAATCGATGCTCGGCTACTCCAACGGGCCTGAATTGATCCACCGCGACAACATGGTGCGCAGCTAGTCGGTCTCTTCGCCGTCGGGCCCGTCATCGGGGCCCGATGCATCGCGCGCAGGGTCCGAAGGGACGTCGCGCGGGCGTCCGCGGATCCCCGCGCGCAGAAACCGGGTGTGGTGAGGCGATCTCGGCAGAAAGCGCGACAACTCGGTGAGCGCGAGTTCGTAGACCTCGCGCTTGAACTCGATCACCATCTCCAGCGGCACCCAGTAGTCGTTCCAGCGCCAGGCATCGAACTCCGGATGATCGCTGGCGCGCAGGTCGAGATCGCTGTCGCGCCCGAGCAGCATCAGCAAGTACCAGATCTGCTTCTGGCCGCGATAGTGGCCGCGCGCGTCCTTGCGGATGTAGTGATCGGGCACCTGGTAGCGCAACCAGTCGCGCGTACGCGCGAGGATGCGCACGTGCTCGGGTCGCAGCCCCACCTCTTCGTAGAGCTCGCGATACATCGCCTGCTCGGGCGACTCGCCGTACTTGATTCCCCCTTGCGGGAACTGCCACGAGTGGGTGCGCAGCCGCTTGCCCCAGAAGACCTGGTTGCGCGGATTGAGCAAGACGATGCCGACGTTGGGCCTGTAGCCCTCTCGGTCGAGCATAATCGAACCCCGATTCTTGAACTGAATTCATTATTGCATCGGCGGCGCCTGAGGCCCGAACCTCGCTTTCCCGCATGCGCGGGGCCCGCCCGCCTCGCGCCATGAGAGCCTCTCGATTCTTCGTCGCCACGCTGAAGGAAGCCCCCGCCGACGCCGAAGTCGTGAGCCATCGCCTGATGGTGCGCGCCGGCCTGATCAAGCGCCTGAGCGCGGGCATCTACAGCTACATGCCGATGGGCTTGCGCGTGATCCGCAAGGTCGAGGCGATCATCCGCGAGGAGATGAACGCCGCCGGCGCGGTCGAACTGCTGATGCCCGTGGTGCAGCCGGCCGAGCTGTGGCAGGAGTCGGGCCGCTTTCAGGCGTACGGCCCTGAGCTGCTGCGCGTGAAGGACCGTCACGAGCGCGACTTCGTGATTCAGCCCACCAGCGAAGAGGTCATCACCGACATCGCGCGCCAGGAGCTGCGCAGCTACCGCCAGCTGCCGCGCAACTTCTATCACATCCAGACCAAGTTTCGCGACGAGCGGCGGCCGCGCTTCGGCCTGATGCGCGGCCGCGAGTTCACGATGAAGGACGCGTACTCGTTCGACCGCGACAAGGCCGCCGCGCTGCGCAGCTACGAGAAGATGTTCGCCGCGTACAAGCGCATCTTCGACCGTTTCGGCCTGCAGTACCGCGCGGTGGCCGCCGACACCGGCGCCATCGGCGGCGATGCGTCGCACGAGTTCCAGGTGATCGCCGACACCGGCGAGGACGCGCTGGTCTACTGCCCCACCAGCGACTACGCGGCCAACGTCGAGCTGGCCGAGTGCGTGCCGTTGCTCGCGTCCCGCGCGGCGCCGGGAATGCCGCTGCACAAGACGCCGACTCCGGGCAAGAGCACCTGCGAAGACGTGGCCGATCTGCTCTCGGTGCCGCTGACCAGCACGGTGAAATCGCTCGTGCTGGCCACCGACGAGCGCGCCGGCGACGGCAGCGCCGGGCGTACGACGATCTGGCTGCTGCTGGTGCGCGGCGATCATGCGCTCAACGAAGTCAAAGCCGGCAAGGTTCCGGGCCTCGGGGTCTTCCGTTTCGCGACCACGGCCGAGATCGAAGACCATTTCGGTTGCAAGCCGGGCTACCTCGGTCCGATCGGCACGCGCAAGCCGGTCAAGGTGGTCGCCGAGCGGACGGTGGCCCGTATGAGCGACTTCGTCTGCGGCGCCAACGCGGAGGGCTACCACTACACCGGGGTCAACTGGGGCCGCGATCTGCCCGAGCCCGACCTGGTGGCCGACATCCGCAATGCCGTGGCAGGCGATCCGTCACCCGACGGCAAGGGCGTGTTGGCGATCCAGCGCGGCATCGAGGTCGGTCACGTCTTCTATCTCGGCACCAAGTACAGCCAGTCGATGAGCGCCACCTACCTGGACGAGGCGGGCAAGCCGCAGTTGATGGAAATGGGCTGCTACGGCATCGGCGTCACGCGCATCCTCGGCGCGGCGATCGAGCAGGGCCACGACGAGCGCGGCATCGTGTGGCCGGATGCCATCGCCCCGTTTCGTGTGGCGATCTGTCCGATCGGCTGGGATCGCAGCGATGCCGTTCGCGCGACGGCGACTCGGCTGCACGATGAGTTGGAGGCGCTCGGGGTCGACGTGGTGCTCGACGATCGCGGCGAGCGCCCGGGTGCGATGTTTGCCGATTGGGAGCTGATCGGCGTGCCGCATCGGGTGGTGTTGTCCGAGCGGGGCTTGAAGGAAGGCCAGGTCGAGATCCAGGGGCGTCGCGATCTCGCGGCAGGCAAGGCCTCGCTGCCCGACGCGCTGCGCGTGCTGCGCGATCGCCTGCGCGTCTAGCGCGAGCGACCTGAGCGAGGCGACGCGAGCCTGTGCGCAGTCCAGCGGCCGCAGCGATTGCCGCCGCACGGCTCGGCGCCGTGCTTGGCCTGTGCGCCGCCTGCGCCGGTGCATGGGCCGGTGCGCAATTGGAGGAGCCGCTGGCCGACGCGGTGAGAACGGCGCTGTCGGCGGCAGTGGCCGATGCGGCGCCGCCGCGCGCGCGCTTCGATTCGATCGACGAGCGGCTGGCCTATCTGCGCTGGCTCGGTTCGGCCGGCGAGCGGCTCAAGCGCCGCCAGGCCGAACGGGCGACGCGCATCGAGTTTCTCGAAGCGCTGTGGTACGAGAGCCGCCGCGCGGGCCTCGAACCCGAACTGGTGCTCGGGGTGGTGCAGGTCGAAAGCGCGTTTCGCAAGTACGCGGTCAGCCGCGCGGGGGCGATCGGCTACATGCAGGTGATGCCGTTCTGGGCGCGCCTGATCGGCGACGGCGATCCGGCGCGCCTGTTCCACATGCAGGCCAACCTGCGTTTCGGTTGCGTGATCCTGCGCCACTACCTCGACCTCGAGCGCGGCGACCTGTTCCTCGCGCTCGGGCGCTACAACGGCAGCCGCGGTCGCGCCGAGTACCCCGACGCCGTGTTCGCGGCGCGCCGGGAGTGGCTGCAGGCGATCGGGCCCACGAACGCGCCGCCGCGTCGCTGACCGGCGGCTACAGGCCCTGCCAGGGCCGCGGGCTCGCGCCTTCGATGCCCAGCAGGGCAAGCACGCGCTCGGTGGTTTCGTCGATCATTTCCTCGATCGACCGGGGGCGGTGATAGAACGCCGGCAGCGGAGGAAAGACGATCGCGCCCATCTCGGTGGCGGCGGTCATGTTGCGCAAGTGCGCCAGGTTCAGCGGCGTCTCGCGCACCATCAACAGCAGGCGGCGGCGCTCCTTGAGCATCACGTCGGCTGCCCGGGTCAGCAGGTTGTCCGACAGGCCGTGCGCGATCGCGGCCAGCGTCTTCATCGAGCACGGTGCGACCGCCATCGCGGCTGCTTCGAAGCTGCCGCTGGCGATGCAGGCACCGATCTCGCCCGGTGCATGGCTGTGATCGGCCAGCGCTTCGAGCGCCCGGCGATCGAGCGCCAGTTCATGGTGCGCGTTCATGACGCCGGCGGCGGTGGCCACCAGATGCGTCTGCACACCCAATGCGCGAGCGCGGGTCAGCAATCGAACGCCATAGACCGCGCCGGTGGCGCCGGTCAGGCCAACCACCAGGCGGACAGGCATGCAGCCTCAGGCGGCCAGCAGCCGCTGCAACTCGCCGGACTGGTACATCTCCGTCATGATGTCCGAGCCGCCGACGAACTCGCCATTCACGTAGAGCTGTGGGATCGTCGGCCAGTTGGCGTATTGCTTGATGCCCTGGCGGACCGCCTCGTCGTCGAGCACGTTCACGGTGGTCAGCTTCTCGACCCCGCAGGCGTCGAGAACCTGGATCGCTCGGCCCGAAAAGCCGCACATCGGAAACTGCGCCGTACCCTTCATGAACAGCACGACGCGGTCGCTCTTGACCAGGTCGTCGATCCGCTTTTGAACGTCATCCATCTTGCTAGTCCAACACCGCTGATTCGAGGCATGCTTTATACGGCAAAGCGGCCGCGCGCCCGCTGCGATCTCGCCAAGACCCCGCGTGGGGCGGCTCCCGGACCCCGCGGGGGTCGGGCCGGGCGCGGCACGGCCCCCGGGGGGCGCTCAGAAGCGATACGCCAAGCCCAGTTGCAGGACCGGCGTCAGGCGCATCTCGCGCACGGCACCGTCGAGCGACCGGTTGCCGAGCGAGCGCGCGGCGAGGCTGAACTGCTGGGCTGCGAGGCCGAAATCGGCGCTGAAGCCCCAACCGCCACGAGGGCTCGACTCGCTGTAGCCGATGCCGACGTAGGGCCAGGTTTGCGTCTCACTGATGACGCCGAACGGCGTGGGGCCAAGACCCGTTTGCGCCGTGCCGATGCCGAACAGCCCCTGCGGTGTGGCCAGCCCCGGCGCAATGACCGTGCCACGGGTGCCGGTCAGAAGGCCGCCGGTCAAGCGCACTCCGCCGGCTTGGCCGAGGTAGGCCCTCGTCATGTAGTAATCGCCGAACAGCGCCGCCGAGCGCGGCCGCAACGAGCCGCCGTCGAACGACGTGACCCCGCGCGTCACGGGCTCGCTGAACACCTGCAGCCGCGCCTGCCAGCGAGGCCAGCCCAACTGGTCGGCGTCGTCGACCCGCAACCCTTGCCCGGCGCCGGCCACGGCATTGGCCGCTGCGAACACCAGCGAACCGAGCGTAGAGAAGTGGTTCCAGCGCATCACGAGATCGATCTCGATACAACAACTGCTGCGGGCGCGATCATCGTATGCCGGCCGGCCCGTCGAGTGAACACGCAAATGTGAGTGTGGCAACCACACTTAAGGGGTGGGGCGAGAGAGTTGCGCTGCGGCCACGTCGCTACGTGCGCTACCCGGCCGTATGCCCGCTGCTGCAGCGCGGCAGTCCCGCCAGGTCGGGGCGGGTCTCGATCTGTCGGAAACCCGCACTCGACAGCAGCCGGGTCACGGCTTCGGCCTGGTTCCAGCCGTGCTCGAGCAGCAGCCAGCCGTTCAGATGATCGGCCGCCTGCTCGATCAACCGGGCCAGCTCGGCAAGGCCAGTGGCACCCCCGACCAATGCGCCACGCGGCTCGTGCCGCAAGGCTGGCAGATGGGGGTCATCGGCGGCGACGTACGGCGGGTTGCAGACGGCGAGGTCGAACCGTTGGCCATCGACCGGGCGCCACCAGTCGCCTTCGGCAAAGCGCACCGCGAGCCCCAGCCGCTCTGCGTTGGCAGCGGCCACCGCCAGCGCGGCCGCGCTGCAGTCGGTGGCAGTGACCTCGACGCGCGGGCAGGCCGATGCAATCGCGAGCGCCAGGGCGCCGCTGCCGGTGCCGAGGTCGATCACCCGCGGCCTGGCCATCGGCAGCGCGCGCACGCGCTCGATCGCCCATTGGGCGAGGGTTTCGGTTTCGGGCCGCGGTACCAGCACGGCGGGCGTCACCACGAGATCGAGTCCCATGAACTCGCGCCGGCCCGTCAAGTAGGCGAGCGGGACGTCGTCGGCCCGACGCCGGCAGTCGGCTTCGAATTCGGCCAGCGCCTGCACGTCCACCTCTTCGGAAGGGTGGGCGATCAACCACTCCCGCGGCTGGCGCAGGCGGTAAGCCAGCAGCAGCGACGTGTCGAGTCGGCTCAGCCCGCGAGCGCGTGCCGCCGCCAGCGCCTGCTCGACGGTCATGCCCCGGTCTCGAGCGCCTCGAGCTGCTGCTGCGCGCGCGCGGCGGCCAGCGCCTGCACGACTTCGTCGAGGTCGCCGTCGAGAATGCTCGCGAGTCGATACAAGGTCAGGCCGATGCGGTGATCGGTGAGCCGCCCTTGAGGAAAGTTGTAGGTGCGGATGCGATCGCTGCGGTCGCCGCTGCCGATCAGATTGCGCCGTTCGGAAGCTTCCTTGCGCTGCCGCTCCTCGCGCTCGCGATCGCGCAGCCGCGCCAGCAATACCGCCATCGCCTTGGCCCGGTTGCGGTGCTGCGAGCGATCGTCCTGGCACTCGGCGACGATGCCGGTGGGCAAGTGGGTGATGCGAATCGCGCTGTCGGTCTTGTTGACGTGCTGGCCGCCGGCGCCGCTGGCACGGAAGGTGTCGATGCGCAGGTCGGCCGGGTTGAGCGTCAGTTGCGCCTGCTCGTCGGGCTCGGGCAGCACGGCCACCGTGCACGCGCTGGTGTGGATGCGCCCCTGCGCCTCGGTGGCGGGAACGCGCTGCACGCGGTGACCGCCAGATTCGAACTTCATGCGCTCGTAGACGTTGTCGCCTTCGATGCGGAAGACAACCTCCTTGTAGCCTCCGAGGTCGGACACGCTCTCGCTGATCGTCTCGCTGCGCCAGCCCTGGCGCTCGGCATAGCGCAGGTACATGCGCGCCAGATCGGACGCGAACAGCGCCGACTCGTCGCCTCCGGTTCCGGCACGGATCTCGAGGAAGACGTTGCGCTCGTCGTCGGGGTCGCGCGGCAGCAGCGCGGTCTGGAGCTGCGCCTGCAGGCGCTCGATGTCGGCCTGTGCGTCGACCTCCTCCTGTCTGGCGAGCGTGGCCATCTCGGGGTCGCCGATCAGCTCGCGCGACTGCTCGAGGTCGTGCTCGCGCCTCTGCAGCGAGCGGTACAGCGCCACCACCGAAGTCGCCTGCGCCTGCTCGCGCGCCACCTCGCGATAGCGCGCGCGATCGTTGCCGAGTTGCGGGTCGGCGAGCAAGGCGTCGAGTTCCTGCAGGCGCAGCGCCAGCCGTTCGAGTTGGTGGCGCAGTGAGTCTTTCATTCGTGGCAGGTGGATCGATGATTCGCGAGCGCAGCCCGCGGGCCGCACCAAACCGCGTGGCTAGGCCTGCCGGTCGCCGCCGGGGCCGCGCACGCTGCCGCGCAGAAACAACCGAGACACCCACTGCGCCAGCCGATCGCGCTGTTCGCCTTCGGTGGCATGCAGCTCGGCCATCGTGCCGTGCAGGAGTTTCTGCGTCAGGCCGCGCGACAGTGCCTCGAGCACGGTGTCGATGTCGACACCCCTGGCGAGCAGCCGCCGGGCGCGAGCGATCTCGGCGCCGCGCCAGTCGTCGGCCTGCCGGTTCAGCGCCTGGATCAGCGGCACGCTCGCGCGCTGCTCGAGCCAATGGCTGAAGCTCTGCACGCCGGCATCGATGATCGCCTCGGCCTGCTGTACCGCGGCCTGGCGCCTCTCGCCGGCGCTGCGCACCATGTCGGCGAGATCGTCGACGGTGTACAGATAGACGTCGCGCAGGCGGGCCACCTCGGGTTCGATGTCGCGCGGCACCGCGAGGTCGACCATGAACATCGGACGATGGCGGCGCGCCTTCAGTGCCCGCTCGACCGCACCCAGGCCGATGATCGGCAGCGTGCTTGCCGTGCTCGATACCACGATGTCGAACTCGTGCAGGCGCTGCGGCATCTCGGCCAGTCGCATCGCTTCGGCGCCGAATCGGCTGGCCAGCTTCTCGCCGCGCTCGAGCGTGCGGTTGGCCAACGCCATCGCCCTGAGTTGTCGCGCCGCGAAATGCGTGGCCACCAACTCGATCATTTCGCCGGCGCCGACGAACAGCACGCGCACGTCGCGCAGATCTTCGAACAGTTGCGACGCCAGCCGCACCGATGCCGCGGCCATGCTGATCGAATGCGCGCCGATCTCGGTGGCGGTGCGCACCTCCTTGGCCACCGAGAACGAGCGCTGGAAAAGCTGGTGCAATGTCGTGCCGAGCGTGCCTGCAGCATCGGCCTCGCGCACCGCCTGCTTCATCTGGCCGAGGATCTGGGGCTCGCCGAGCACCATCGAATCGAGACCGGAGGCGACCCGAAACGCATGGCGGGCAGCTTCGCGCCGCTCGAGCACGTACGTGTGCGCCAGCAACTGCTCGCCGCCGATGCCTCCCTTGGCCGCCAGCCAGTCGACCGCTGACCGCACCAGCAGCGCCGGGTCGGTGGCGCCGGAGGCCACGTAGAGCTCGGTGCGGTTGCAGGTCGACAGCAGCGCCGCCTCTGGCGCGGCATGGATCAGCCGGTCGCGCAATGCGCGCAGAGCGGTGGGCACCTGCTCCGAGGCGAAGGCAAAGCGCTCGCGCAGCTCGACCGGTGCCGTGCCGTGGTTGAGCCCCATCGCGATCACGCTCATCGGTCGATTGTAGGATTGCAGGGGCTTCGGTGGCCGCGCGGGGTGGGCCCGCAACGCGGTGCTTTGCGCGAACTCAAGACGGTCGAAGTCGGGCGCTGCGATGGATGCGTTGCAACAGGTGTGGCTTTGGGGAAACCTGCTGTTGTTGCCGTGCGCGCTGGCGGCCATTCATGTCTCGCTGTGCAAGTGGCTGTGGCGACGCCAGTTGGCGCGCGTGGGCTGGTGGCGCATGGCCTTGTGGTGCTCGGTCGCGGCGGCAGCGGTCGAACTGACCGGGCTGGTGTGGACGGGCCACGATGGCGAGATGGCGACCTACGCCGCGATGATCGTCGCGCTGGCCGTCGTCACCTGGCTGCTGGCTTTCGCGCCCTGGCGGCAGGGCGCACCGCGTTGAAGTTGCGGCCTCAGGCCTGCGACGTCACCGGCAGCGCAGGCTCGCCGCGCAGCGAGTGAGGCAACGCCTGGGTGATCGCCACATCGACCATCTGCCCGATCAACTGCCCGGGGCCTTTGAAATTGACGATGCGATTGCACTCGGTGCGGCCCATCAGTTCGCCGGCATCCTTGCGGCTGCGGCCCTCGACGAGAATGCGCTGCCGCGTTCCCACCCGTGACTGCGAAATGGCGCGCGCTTGCGCCTCGAGTTGGGTCTGCAGGCGCTGCAGGCGCGCGAGCTTCTCCGCCGGCGCGGTGTCGTCGGGCAGCGTCGCCGCCGGTGTGCCCGGGCGGGCACTGAACACGAAGCTGAAGCTCGAATCGAAGCCCACGTCGTCGACCAGGCGCAGCGTCTGCTCGAAATCGGCCTCGGTCTCGCCCGGAAAGCCGACGATGAAGTCCGACGACACGCTGATTCCCGGACGCGCCCGACGCAGCTTGCGCACCGTGCTCTTGTATTCGAGGGTCGAGTAGCCGCGCTTCATCGCCATCAGGATGCGATCGCTGCCGTGCTGCACCGGCAGGTGTACATGGCCCACAAGTTTCGGCACGCGTTCGTAGACATCGATCAGGCGTTGGCCGAACTCCTTCGGATGACTGGTCGTGAAGCGGATGCGCTCGATGCCCGGCAGTTCGGCCACGCACTCGAGCAGCAAGGCGAAGTCGCCGCACTCGCCGCCTTCCATCGCGCCGCGGTAGGCGTTGACGTTCTGGCCCAGCAGCGTGATCTCCTTGACGCCCTGTGCGGCCAGCCCCGCTACTTCCGCCATCACGTCGTCGAGTGGCCGGCTGACCTCCTCGCCACGGGTATAGGGCACGACGCAGTAGCTGCAATACTTGGAGCAGCCCTCCATGATCGAGACGAACGCGCTCGCACCGTCCACGCGCGCCGGCGGTAGGTGGTCGAACTTCTCGATCTCGGGAAAGCTGATGTCGACCTGCGGCCGACCGAGCGCGCGGCGTTGCGCGATCAGTTGGGGCAGGCGGTGCAGCGTCTGCGGGCCGAACACGAGGTCGACATACGGTGCGCGCTCGACGATCGCCGAACCCTCCTGGCTCGCGACACACCCGCCGACGCCGATCAACGCTCCCCGCCGCTTGAGGTGTTTCACGCGCCCGAGGTCGGAGAACACTTTCTCTTGCGCCTTCTCGCGAACCGAACAGGTGTTGAACAGGATCAGGTCGGCCTGCTCGGGGTCCGACACCGCCTCGTAACCTGCGTCGGCGCGCAGCACATCGGCCATCCGGTCGGAGTCGTACTCGTTCATCTGGCACCCGAAGGTGCGGATGAAGACCTTCTTGACGGTCATTGCGGGTGCCGCCGCGCGGGGCCTACGGCTTGGCCCACACCTGCGCCACCGGATCGAACCGCCAACTGCGCGCTTCGGACACGGTCGTCGGCCAGGGCTGCCTGGCGAGTTCGCGGTCGGTGAGGATCCAGACATCCTTCACCAGCCCAGACGAATCGAGCACATAGTTCACGTAGGCCTTGCGCCCGACCAGCGCGCCCGACATCACGATCAGGTTGTCGAGTCCGCGAATGCGCGCCGCCGGCGCCAGCCGCGCCGGCGTTGCGTTCAACAGCACCTCGGGGGGTTGCCCGAACGCGATCTCACCGCGCAGCGCGGTGGCCGGAAACTGCCGCTGCACAGTTTGCGCGAAGGCGCCGCCGCCGATCACGGCGAGCGCGAGCGACAACGCGACGGCACGGCGGGTCATGGATTTCGTCAAGCGGCTTTGACAGCCGCCGCAACTTGCCGGCAAGCTTCGCATGGGCGGCGTTTCGAGGATGGTGGCGCTTCAGGGACTCGAACCCCGGACCTGCGGATTATGATTCCGTCGCTCTAACCGACTGAGCTAAAGCGCCCGAGCCGGCGATTATATCGGTGGGTGCTCAGGTGCCGGCGCGCCGAAGCGCCGATCAGCAGCAGCCCATGTTCAGCATCTTTCGCAGGAAGCCGACCGTCGCTTCGCCGCTGCCGGCCCGCGCGCCTGCCGGCTTGGCCGACGCGGCGACAGCCTCTGATGGCGACGCCGCACGCAGCGCAAGCAACGCGGCGCCAGAAGCGGCCCGTCGAGGCTGGGTCGAGCGCTTGCGCAGCGGCCTGCGCAAGACCGGCAGCAGCATCGGTCAGGTGTTCAGCAGCGCGCGCGTCGACGATACGCTGTACGACGAGCTCGAGGCCGCGCTGCTGCTGGCCGACGCCGGCCCCGGAGCGACTCGCTTCCTGCTCGGCGACCTGAAGCGCCGCGTGCGCGAGCGCAACGCCCGCGAGCCGGCGGCTGTTCGCGCCCTGCTCGAGGACGCCTTGACCGACCTGCTGGCCCCGCTGGAGCGCGCGCTCGAGATCGGGCGCAGCGATTGCACGGTGATGATGGTGGTCGGAGTCAACGGCGCCGGCAAGACCACCAGCATCGGCAAGCTGGCATGCCATCTGGCCGACGCGCAGCAGAAGGTGCTGCTGGCCGCAGCCGACACCTTTCGCGCCGCCGCGCGCGAGCAGCTTGCCGTGTGGGCCGACCGCGTGGGCCGCTCGCGCGGGGCCGTCGAGGTGGTCAGCCAGCAGGGCGGCGATCCGGCCGCGGTGACGTACGACGCCGTGATCGCCGGCCGGGCGCGCGGCTGCGACGTGGTGATCGCCGATACCGCGGGCCGCCTGCCGACGCAGCTCCACCTGATGGAGGAACTGAAGAAGGTCAAGCGCGTGATCGCCAAGGCCGACCCGCAGGCGCCGCACGAGGTGCTGCTGGTGGTCGACGGCAACACCGGCCAGAACGCGCTGGCTCAGGTGCGCGCGTTCGATGCGGCGCTCGGACTCAGCGGGCTCATCGTCACCAAGCTCGACGGCACGGCCAAGGGCGGTGTGCTGGCGGCCATCGCGCTGTGGTCGCGCGAGCAGGCGGCGGCTTCGCCGTCGCGGCGCCCGCTGGCGGTGTACTTCCTCGGGGTCGGCGAGGCGCTGGAGGACCTGCAGACCTTCAGCGCCCGCGAGTTCGCGCAGGCGCTGCTCGGCTGAGGGCCGGCCGGCTCAGCGCGGCGTCGCGCCGCCTGCGGAGGGCAGCGCGTCGAGGTCGTCGAACAACGTCGACGACACCGGGTCCATCGCGGTGTCGCTCGCCAGTGCGTCGCCGTGGGCGAGGATCTCCTCCATCTCGGCCACCGGCAACAACGGCATCGGCCGTGAGCCCGAGCCCTGCAGGTTCATCGCATGCGGGCCGTCGCGCAGGATCGGCGCCATCTGGGCACGTACCTCGGCCACCGTCGGCAGCGACAGCTCCGACCAGGTGAGCACGTTGATGTGAGCGGCGCGCAGCACGCGCGACATGCGTTCGTGACGCAGCCGCGCCCGCGCGCTTTGCTGCGCCGGGCGCACGTCGACCACCGCCAGCACGCGCGAACCCTGGTCGCACACCACGAGGTCGGCGTTCAGGCAGCCCACGCGCGACACCCACTGGCTGTACGAGTGACGCGTCGGCACGCGCAAGAAGCGCGACAGCGGCACCTGCGACAGCACCACCTGCTGCGGCAGCGCACGACGCACGATCTCGAACGCCTTGCGCTCCGGCGTCGTCATCACGCGTGCCGCCTCGGGCGGCCAATCGGCCACGGTGTCGAGCGCCTCGTTGCGCGTGATGCGCGGGCGGCCCTTGGCCGGTTTCCGGCGCATCAGGAAATAGGTGATCAGCAGGGCCAGCACGGCGGCCAGAGCGAAGGCGGAGAGCGAGTCGGTGGGCATCTTTGGTTGGCGCGCGACGGGCGCAGCGGGTTGTGACGGCAACTTACGAGCCGCAACCGACTGCGGTCAACCGACCTGCGGCGAAAGGCGTAAGGACTCGTTTCGACGCCACGCACACGCGGGTATTCGCCAGCGCGCGATGCCAACTAATACCGACGCGTAACAGCGACGCCGGTGTGACCGGCGAGCGCGGCGTCCCGCAGCGCAGGTCGCCGATCAGCCGCCGAAGCCGCCGCCGAGCCCACCCATGCGGCGCATCATCTTCATCAGCCCGCCGCCCTTCATTTTCTTCATCATCGCTCGCATCTGCTCGAACTGATTGAGCAGGCGGTTGACCTCCTGTACCTGTACGCCCGCGCCGGCGGCGATGCGCCGCTTGCGGCTGGCCTTCAGCAGTTCGGGCTTGCGCCGCTCCTGCGGCGTCATCGAGTGGATGATCCCGGTCATGCGGCGCACGTCGCGCTCGGCACGATCGAGGTCGGCCTGGCCGGCCTTCGCCGCGAGCTGCGCCGGCAGCTTTTCGATCAGCCCGCCGAGGCCGCCCATCTTGCGCATCTGGGCGAGTTGCTGGGCGAAGTCGTCGAGGTCGAAGCCGTCGCCCGATTTGACCTTGGCCGCCAGTTGCTGCGCCGCTTCGAGGTCGACGTTCTGCTGCACCGATTCGACCAGCGCGACGATGTCGCCCATGCCCAGCACGCGCCCCGCGTGGCGCTCGGCGTCGAACGCCTCCAGGCCGTCGATCTTCTCGGAGGTGCCGGCGAACTTGATCGGTGCGCCGGTGATCTGCCGCACCGAGAGCGCCGCGCCGCCGCGCGAATCGCCGTCGAGCTTGGTGAGCACCACGCCGGTCAGCGGCAGCGCGTCCTTGAACGCCTTGGCGACGTTGACGGCGTCCTGGCCCTGCATCGCGTCGACGATGAACAGCGTCTCCACCGGATTCAATGCCGCGTGCAGGGCGCGGATCTCGTCCATCATCGCCTGGTCGATCGCCAGGCGGCCGGCGGTGTCGACCAGCAGCACGTCGAAGTGGTGGCGCTTGGCGTGGTCGAGCGCGGCGCGCGCGATCGCCACCGGCGACTGCCCGCTCTCCGAGGCGAACCATTGCGCACCGGCCTGCGCAGTCACCACGCGCAGCTGCTCGATGGCCGCGGGCCGGTAGACGTCGGCCGACACCGTCAGCACCTTCTTCTTGCGTCGTTCGATCAGGTGGCGTGCCAACTTGGCCGTGGTGGTGGTCTTGCCGGCGCCCTGCAGGCCAGCCATCAGGATCACTGCGGGCGGCTGCACGGCGAGGTCGAGTTCGCTCCGCGCCGCGCTGCCATCCGGGCCCGCGGCGCCCATCGTGGCGGCAAGCTCCTTGTGCACGATGCCCACCAGCGCCTGCCCCGGGTTGAGCGAGCCGATCACCTCCTGCCCGAGGGCCTTGTCCTTGACGCGGGCGATGAACTCACGCACGACCGGCAGCGCGACGTCGGCCTCCAGCAGCGCCATGCGGATCTCGCGCAGCATGTCCTGCACGTTGGCCTCGGTGATGCGAGCCTGCCCGCGCAGCGACTTGACCAGTCGCGACAGTCGGTCGGTGAGTGCGGATGCCATGAACGGGGCCCCGCCCACTGCATCCATCACGGTGGACGCAGCGAACGCGAAAGTACACTTGGGAACGATGATTCTATCGAGCGGCCCTCTCGCGACCTGGCTCGCCATCGTGGCGTTGGTGGCGTACGGGTTGGCTGCCTGGTCTTGGCGCGGCCCTTCGCGCATCGACACCACCGCGCTGGCCGTCGGCTGGGTCGCGCACGGCGCGGCGCTGGCGGTCGACATCGCCGGCGGCGGTCACGGCGCACGCATCGGATTCGCCCCCATGCTGTCGTTCACCGTGTGGATGGTGCTGCTGGTGAACGCGATCGAGAGCCGCATGCTGCCGCTGCCCGCGGTGCGTCGCGTGCTCGCGCTGGCCGGTTGCGCCGCGGTGGCGCTGGCCTGGGTGTTCCCGGGCGAGGTGCCCCTGGCCAGCCACAGTCCGTGGTCGCCGGTGCATTGGGTGCTCGGCGTCGTGTCGTACGGCTTGTTCGGTGTCGCGGTGCTGCATGCGTGGATGCTCGACTCGGCCGAGCGCCGAATGCGAAATCGCGCGTCCGGCGAAGGCACGGTGCTGGGCCTGCCGCTGTTGCGGCTGGAGCGCTTGACGTTCGGCTTCGTCGAAGCCGGCTTCGTCGTGCTGACCCTGGCGTTGTTGATCGGCGCGTTCACCGCGGCGCCTTGGCGCTGGGATCACAAGACCGTGTTCTCGTTGCTGGGCTGGGCGGTGTTTGCCGCCCTGTTGGCCGGGCGTTTGCTGCGCGGCTGGCGAGGGCGCCAGGCGACGCGCTGGCTGTACGCCGGCGCCGTGCTCCTGCTGCTGGCCTATGTCGGCTCGCGCTTCGTGCTCGAGGTGGTCCTCGGGCGCACGACCTACTGACGGATCGGCGGGGCGCACCGTGTTGCTGCGTGGCGTGCTGATCCTGCTGGCGGTGGTGTTCGTCATCTGGCTGCTGAGCGCCCGTTCGCGGGTCGCCAAGCGCCCGCGCTCGGTTCGGCAGCCCGAAGCGTTCGTGCGCTGCGCGCACTGTGGCGTGCACCTGCCACGCAACGATGCGATCGTCGACGACGGCATCGCCTACTGCAGCGAGACGCACCGTCTGGCCGGTCCGCGGGAGACGGCCGAGCGCTGAACGCTCGGTGGCGGCCATGACCGACAGCGCGCAACCGGAGCGGCGGGGAGGCGATCGCCGGCAGTCCGATCGGCGGCAGGGGAGGCCTGCGGTCGATGAGTCGTGGTTCGGCGCGCTTGGCGACGGCGACACCGGATTCCAGAGCGACGATGTCCACGATGCGCCACGGCCGGCGGCGCCCGACACCCGCGCGCCTGCGGCGCCGGACCCGCAGCATGACGTCCAGCGCCAGCAAACGCGCGAAGCACGTCGCGTCGCGACGTCGAGCGACACCGCGCTGCGCCGCGTGTTCCGCACCTATGTGACAGCCCGCGCGGTGCTCGGCCTGCTGCTGGCCCTCGTGCCGTGGGTGGTGACGCTGCCCAACGTCCACAACCCGCTGCCGCTGATTCTGCTGTGCCTGGCGTACGCGGCGCAGAGCATCAGCTTGTGGATGCTGTCGCAGGTGCGCGCAGACGAACCCGCGCCGCCGATGACGCGGCTCGGCCGGCGTCAGTGGCTGGCCACCGCCGGTGTCGATCTGCTGGTGTTCGCAGCGCTGCACCTGATCGATCCAGGGGCCAATCTGAACTTCGGTGCGCTGCTGGTGCTGCCGGTCCTGATGTCGGGCGTGATGACGACGCGCCTGGTGGCCGCCGGCACGGCCGCTGTGGTGGCGCTGGTGCTGTTGGGCGGTGTCTGGCGTACCACCTCCGACCTGGCCGACGGCAGCGTGCTGTTGACGCAGGCCGGTCTGGCCGGGATCGGCGTGTTCATGATCGCGCTGCTGGCCAGCGAGTTCTCGGGCCGTCTGGTGCGTGAGGAGATGGCCGCCCGCGGCAGCCTCGAGATCGCTCGCCAGCAGGCACAGTTGAACCGTCTGGTGATCGACGAGATGACCGAAGGCGTGCTGGTGGTCGACCGGCGAGCGCGCGTGCGCGCGGCCAATCCGGCCGCACGCGCGCTGCTGGTGCCTTCGGGGCTGGCCGATGCGGCGCCTTTTCCTCTGCACAGCCGCGATGCCTGGGCGACGCTGCAAGCCGCCGTCGAACGGGCGTTCGAGCAGGGGAGCTGGCCAGAGTCGGCGCGCGAGCTGCGCCTGATGTTCGACGGTGGCGTCTCGCGTACGCTGCAGGTGCGGGCGCGGTTCACGCGCCGTCGTTCGCTCGAGCGCGAAGGCGCGCCGCCGGAGGAGTTCTGCGTGGTGTTCCTGGAAGACCTGCACACCGTGCAGGCACGCAGCCGTCAGGAGAAACTGGCGGCGATGGGCCGCGTGTCGGCCGGCATCGCGCACGAGATCCGCAACCCGCTGGCGGCGATCGCGCAGGCCAACGCGCTGCTGCTCGAAGACGTGCTGTCCAACGATCAGCTCCACCTGTCGCGCATGGTGGCCGACAACGTCGACCGGCTCAAGCGCATCGTCGACGACGTGATGGAAGCCGCGCCAGGGGCGGTGGGCGAGCATCGCGTGCTCGACGCCAGTGCCGTCGTGCGCAACGTTTGCGCCGACTGGGCGCGCACGGTGCAGCTGCCGCTCGACGAGCACGGCCGCCTGCAGCTCGACTTGCCGCACGCCCCGCTCGGCGTCGCATTCGACCCCGATCACCTGCGGCGGGTGCTGATCAATCTGCTCGACAACGCGCACCGCCACGCCAGTGACGCGCGCGGGGCGATCCGCGTGCAGCTCGGCGCGAACGACGAGGGCGCTGCGGTGCTGGCGGTGGCCAGCGACGGTGCGGCGATCGGCGCCGATGTCGAGCGGCACTTGTTCGAGCCGTTCTTCTCGACGCGCAGCCGCGGCACCGGCTTGGGCCTGTACATTTGCCGCGAGCTGTGCGTGCGCCACGGCGCCAGCATCGAGTTCCAGCCACTGGACGGTGGGCAGCGGCACCGCAACGAGTTCCGCGTGACGATGCAACGCGCCGCGCTGGCGGCACAGGAAGCACCGAGCCAAGCATGAACAGCCCCGCTCACTACAGCCTGTTGGTGGTCGACGACGAGCCCGACCTACGCACGCTGTACGAGCTGACTCTGCTGCGCGAAGGCTACGACGTCGAATCGGCGTCGTCGGTCGACGATGCCTGGCAGCGCCTGGCCAGCCGCACCTACAGTGCGGTGATCCCCGACATGCGGCTGCCCGACGGCTCCGGGCTCGATCTGCTGCGGCGGCTGGAGCAGGCCAAGCGGCGCGAGAAGGCGATCGTGATCACCGCCTACGGCTCGGCCGAAGGCGCGGTCGAGGCACTGAAGGCGGGTGCATTCGACTACCTGACCAAACCGGTCGACCTGCGCCAGTTTCGCAGCGTGGTCGCCTCGGCGCTTGGCCGCACGCCTGCCGCGCCCGCGGGCCGCGATCCCTCGGCGGCCGCGTCGGCGCGCGCCGATGAACCCGGCACCGACCCCGGGCGGCTGCATCCGGCGCTGGCGCGCCTGGCCGGCCGTTCGCAGGCGATGCACCAGGTGCGCTCGCTGGTCGAGCGGGTCGCGCGCAGCATGGCGCCGGTGCTGGTGCAAGGCGAGTCGGGCACGGGCAAGGAGCTGGTTGCGCGCGCGATCCATGCCTGCTCGGCGCGCAGCGACGCACCGTTCATCGCCGTCAACTGCGGCGCCATTCCCGAGCAACTGCTGGAGGCCGAGTTCTTCGGCTACCGCAAGGGCTCCTTCACGGGAGCGCACGAGGACCGCGAAGGGTTCGTGCAGGCCGCGCAAGGGGGCACTCTGTTCCTCGACGAGATCGGCGACCTGCCGCTGGCGATGCAGAGCAAGCTGCTGCGCGTGATCCAGGAGCGCACCGTGCGGCCGGTCGGCGCGGTCACGGAGACGCCGATCAACGTGCGCGTGGTCAGCGCGACGCACAAGGATCTGGCCAGCGAAGTGCACGAGGGCCGGTTCCGGCAGGACCTGTACTACCGCCTCAATGTGATCCAGATCCGCGTGCCGGCGCTGCGCGAGCGGATCGACGACCTGCCTGCGATCTGCGACCTGGTGCTGGCGCGCATCGCCGACGAAGCCGGCATCTCGCCGCCACCCAAGGTGTCGGCGCAGGCGATGGAGCGGCTGTCCGACTACGCGTTCCCGGGCAACGTGCGCGAACTCGAGAATCTGCTGCACCGTGCGCTCGCGCTGACGACGGGCGAGACGATCGAATGGGCCGACCTCGGCCTGCCCGACGATGTGTTCGTCGACAGCGGCATCGTCGACCTCGATGCGCTGCATGCCGCCAGCGAGGCGGCGCGCAAGGTCATCGCCGCGGGGCCACCGGGCGAGTTGCCGAGCGACCTGGTGGCGTATCTCGATCAGGTCGAGCGCGACATCCTGATCCGCGCGCTCGAGCAGCACCGCTTCAACCGAACCGCGGCCGGCGCCAGCCTCGGGCTGTCGCTGCGCCAGATGCGCTATCGCATGGCGCGGCTCGGCGTCAACGTGGCCGACCATGTCGGTGAGCGCGGCGACAGCGCGTTCTGACGCTGACCGAAGCCGCCGACACCCGTCGCCCCGAGCGGCGTGGCACGAAGGCTGGTGGCGGCGCGCGTCGAGCGTGCCGTCGCCGAATCACAACGCGAGGCCAGCGGGCACACCGGTCTCGCTCGTCGTCGTGCACTCGATCAGCCTGCCGCCAGGCGAATACGGCGGTGAGGCCATCGAGCGCTTGTTCACCAACCGCCTCGACTGGAGCGCGCATCCGTACTTCGAGACGATTCGCGGCCTGCGGGTGTCGGCGCACTTCCTCATCCGACGGACGGGCAAGTTGTTGCAGTTCGTTTCGTGCGATCGCCGCGCGTGGCATGCCGGAGCGTCGTCGTGGCGCGGCTGCATCGATTGCAACGACTACTCCATCGGCATCGAGCTCGAGGGCCTCGAAGGTGAGCGCTTCACCGCCTCGCAGTACGCGCAGCTCGCTGCGTTGTTGCGCGCGTTGTCGCGCCGCTACGCGATCGGCGCGGTCGTCGGCCACGAGCATGTGGCGCCGTCGCGAAAGCGCGACCCGGGAAAGGGTTTCGACTGGAACCGCCTGGCACGGGCGCTGCGCTGGAGGCGTTCGCGCGTGCCGTTCGCGACGCAGGATTGACGCGGCTCGCGCCGCCGCGAAAGGCCGATGCAGCCGCCCGTGGCTCGCGTCAAGAGGGAGAAGCACGCTACCGCTAGTGGGTTGAAGCGCGTCGAGGCCCCAGATATAGTGTTTCGCGGTGATAAGCTCGACACCCGACGCGGCCCGCATCGACGCCTTCAGCCGGCGAAGGCGCGACTCGGCGCTCACGACGTCGCGTGGCGTCGGCCGCTCGTTCCCGGTCGATGGCGCAAGCCTGTGCGATGCGCCTGCGATCGGCGGGCGGTCGGCGAGCCGGTGAACGCGACATCGACCCGGTTGCTCGATCGACCATCAGAGACACGAATCCACGACAGGGGAACCCATGCAAGCAGTGACATCCCGGGCTGACGAGCTGGCCGCAGTGGTGCGCCAGGTGGCGCCGGCGGGCGCCACCGAGTCCGCCTATGCCGGCTTCCAGATCATCCGCCGCAACGGCGCGGTGGTGATGTTCGAGCCCAACAAGATCGCGGTGGCGCTGATGAAGGCGTTCCTGGCGGTGCATGGCACGCAAGGGGCCGCATCGGCGAGCGTTCGCGAGACCGTCGACGCGCTGACCGAGATCGTCGTGCGCGCGCTGCTGCGCTCGCGTCCGGGTGGCGGCACCTTCCACATCGAAGACGTGCAGGATCAGGTCGAGCTCGCGCTGATGCGCGGTGGCCACCACGAGGTGGCGCGCGCCTATGTGCTGTACCGCGAGCGGCGTGCACAGGAGCGCGCCAAGCAGGCCGCCGAGGCCGCGCCGCGGCAGGCCGTGTTGCACGTGGTCGACGATGGCCGGCGCGTCCCGCTCGATTCGGCGGCGCTGCAGGCGCTGGTCGAAGCCGCGTGCGCCGGCCTGGGCGACGACGTGCGCGCCGAGCCGATCCTCGCCGAGACGCGGCGCAATCTCTACGACGGCGTGCCGATCGACGAGGTGCACAAGGCCGCCATCCTGGCGGCGCGCACGCTGATCGAGAAGGAGCCGGCCTACACGCGTGCGGCGGCGCGGCTGCTGCTGCACACCATCCGCAAGGAGGTGCTCGGCGAGGAGACTGCGCAGGTCGCGATGGCGCAATGCTATGCGCGGTACTTCCCCGAGTTCATCGCGCGCGGCGTCGCTGCCGAACTGCTGGACCCGGCGCTCGGGCAGTTCGATCTGGCGCGGCTCGGTGCGGCGCTGAAGCCCGAGCGCGACCTGCAGTTCGACTACCTCGGACTGCAGACGCTCTACGACCGCTACTTCCTGCATGTGAGCGAGCGGCGCATCGAGCTGCCGCAGGCGTTCTTCATGCGCGTGGCGATGGGGCTGGCGCTGCGCGAGATCGACCGCGAGGCGCGTGCCATCGAGTTCTACGACGCACTGTCGAGCTTCGCCTTCATGTCGAGCACGCCCACGCTGTTCAACTCGGGCACTCTGCGCTCGCAGTTGTCGAGTTGCTACCTGACCACCGTGGCCGACGACCTCGACGGCATCTACGAAGCGCTGAAGGAGAACGCGCTGCTGTCGAAGTACGCCGGCGGTCTGGGCAACGACTGGACCCCGGTGCGCGCGCTGGGCAGCTACATCAAGGGTACCAACGGCAAGAGCCAGGGCGTGGTGCCGTTTCTGAAGGTGGTCAACGACACAGCGGTGGCGGTCAACCAGGGCGGCAAGCGCAAGGGCGCGGTGTGCGCCTACCTGGAGACCTGGCACCTCGACATCGAGGAGTTTCTCGAGTTGCGCAAGAACACCGGCGACGACCGGCGGCGCACGCACGACATGAACACCGCCAACTGGATCCCCGACCTGTTCATGAAGCGGGTGGTCGAAGGCGGCGACTGGACGCTGTTCTCGCCGAGCAGTTGCCCCGATCTGCACGACAAGTTCGGCGCCGACTTCGACGCTGCCTACACGGCGTACGAGGCCAAGGCCGAGCGCGGCGAGCTGAAGCTGCACAAGCGGCTGCCGGCGCGCGACCTGTGGCGCAAGATGCTGACGATGCTGTTCGAGACCGGGCATCCGTGGATCACCTTCAAGGACGCCTGCAATGCCCGCAGCCCGCAGCAGCACGCGGGCGTGGTGCATTCGTCGAACCTGTGCACCGAGATCACGCTGAACACCGGTCCGTCGGAGATCGCCGTGTGCAACCTGGGCTCGGTGAACCTGGCGCAGCACCTGTCGGACGGGCAGATCGACCAGGCGAAGCTGAAGAAGACGGTCGCCACCGCGATGCGCATGCTCGACAACGTGATCGACATCAACTACTACGCGGTGAACAAGGCGCGCGACTCCAACCTGCGCCACCGGCCGGTCGGGCTGGGCGTGATGGGCTTCCAGGATGCGCTGTACCAACTGCGGCTGCCGTACGCATCGCAGGCGGCGGTGGAGTTCGCCGACCGCTCGGCGGAGGCGCTGTGCTACCACGCCTACTGGGCGTCCACCGAGCTCGCCGAGGAGCGCGGTCGCTATTCGAGCTATCGCGGCTCGCTGTGGGAGCGCGGCATCCTGCCGCAGGACACGCTCGATCTGCTGGCCACGCAGCGCAACGCCGGTCGTCCGCAAGGTGCGCCGTCGTACGTCGACGTCGACCGCAGCGCCACGATGGACTGGAACGCGCTGCGCGCGCGCATCGCCAGCCACGGCATGCGCAACTCCAACTGCGTGGCGATCGCGCCGACCGCGACCATCAGCAACATCGTCGGCGTCGACGCGTCGATCGAGCCGTGCTTCGGCAACCTGTCGGTCAAGAGCAACCTGTCGGGCGAGTTCACCGTCGTCAACGAATACCTGGTGCGCGACCTGAAGCGGTTGAGCCTGTGGGACGACGTGATGGTGATGGACCTCAAGCATTTCGACGGTTCGCTGCGCCGCATCGATCGGGTGCCCGACGCGATCAAGCAGTTGTACGCCACCGCGTTCGAGATCGAGCCGCAGTGGCTGGTGGAGGCGGCGGCGCGGCGCCAGAAGTGGATCGACCAGGCGCAGTCGCTCAACATCTACATGGCCGGGGCGTCGGGGCGCAAGCTCGACGAGGTCTACAAGCTGGCCTGGATGCGCGGGCTGAAGACCACCTACTACCTGCGCACGATGGGGGCCACCCACGCCGAGAAGGCCACCGTGAAGAGCGGTGCACTCAACGCCGTGGCGATGGCCGGCGACGACGGCCGCCTCGCCGCGGACGCTGCGCCTCAGCGCATGCAAGGCGTCGATATCGACGCGGCAAGCAGCGTGAAGTTCTGCTCGATCGACACTCCCGATTGCGAGGCGTGCCAGTGACCGCGACGCTCGCAGCACTGCGGCACAGGTTGGCCCCCGCGCGGCGCGGCGGTCGTGTGCCGCGTCGAAGCGATCCGATGAGCGACTGCAGCCGTTCGATCGTCGCGCAGCGTGCGCATCGCGCGGCGACGGCGCGCACCGGAGCGATCGCGCGTGCCGCGGCGATGCACGTGCGCAACAACGCTGCGACCCAAATGTCAAGAAGTGCTTGGTGTTTCGACACAACACTCCCATAATCCGCAACCACAGGAAGCACTCACATGCTCGTCTGGGACGAAGACATCAGCTCCACACCGACCATCGCCCCCAGAAGCCCCGCACACCACCCCGAAGTCGTGCGGGCAGCGGCCCTCTCATCGCCGCAGTTGCAGCCTCAATTGCAGAGTTTTCGCGCCGCCGAGCCCCAGGTTTCCCCGCTGCCCTTCAAGCCCGCCGCTCCGCCGGCGAGCGCGCGGTCGCAAGCGTCGCGCCGCGTCAACGCGGCCGACAAGCGCGTCATCAACGGCCGCACCGACGTCAATCAACTGGTGCCGTTCAAGTACAAGTGGGCGTGGGAGAAGTACCTCGCTGCGTGCTCGAACCACTGGATGCCGCAGGAGATCAACATGTCGCGCGACATCGCGACATGGAAAGACCCCAGCGGTCTCAGCGAAGACGAGCGCCGCCTGATCAAGCGCAACCTCGGCTTCTTTGTCACCGCCGACTCGCTGGCCGCCAACAACATCACGCTGGGCACCTACCGCCACATCACGGCGCCCGAGTGCCGGCAGTTCCTGCTGCGCCAGGCGTTCGAGGAGGCGATCCATACCCACGCCTACCAGTACATCGTCGAGTCGCTGGGCCTCGACGAAGGCGAGATCTTCAACGCCTACCACGAGATCGCGTCGATCCGCGACAAGGACGAGTTCCTGATCCCGTTCATCGACGCGATCATGGACCCGAGCTTCAAGACCGGCACACCCGAGGCCGACCGCACGCTGCTGAAGTCGATCATCGTCTTCGCGTGCCTGATGGAAGGGCTGTTCTTCTACGTCGGCTTCACGCAAATCCTGGCGCTCGGTCGCCAGAACAAGATGACCGGCGCTGCCGAGCAGTATCAGTACATCCTGCGCGACGAATCGATGCACTGCAATTTCGGCATCGATCTGATCAACCAGATCAAGCTCGAGAACCCGCACCTGTGGACGCCCCAGTTCCGCGCCGAGATCAAGGCGTTGTTCGTGACGGCGGTGGAGCTCGAATGCCGCTACGCCGAGGACACCATGCCGCGCGGCGTGCTCGGCCTCAACGCGTCGATGTTCAAGGGCTACCTGCGCTTCATCGCCAACCGGCGCGCCACGCAGATCGGGCTGGATGCGCTCTTCCCGAACGAGGAGAACCCGTTCCCGTGGATGAGCGAGATGATCGACCTCAAAAAGGAACGCAACTTTTTCGAAACCCGCGTCATCGAGTATCAAAGCGGTGGCGCGCTGACCTGGGACTGACGCACTGCCTTCAGCGCAGTGACGTTCCGGTCGATAGACAGATCAAGATCGGTGGGCGGCGAATCGTCGACGACAGAAGCGGCGAACGTCACCACAACCCCATTCACCGATGGGGGTCGCAACCGGGTACGAGCCAGGTAGCGGCGCTCGACGGTGAATCGCCGACCTGCGAAGGCAGCGCGGTGTTTTCGTCAACTTGATCAAGGAGATCGAAATGGCAACTGCGAAGAAGAAGGCTCCCGCCAAGAAGGCCGCGAAGCGGAAGGCCCCGGCCAAGAAGAAGGCCCCGGCCAAGAAGTCTGCTGCGCGCAAGGCGCCTGCCAAGAAGAAGGCCGCCAAGAAGAAGGCTGCCAAGAAGAAGGCCCCTGCGAAGAAGAAGGCCGCCAAGAAGAAGAAGGCCCCTGCGAAGAAGAAGGCCGCCAAGAAGAAGGCTGCCAAGAAGAAGCCGGCTAAGAAGAAGGCGCCAGCGAAGAAGGCTGCGCCTGCGGCTGCTGCCTTACCGGCAGCAAAGACAGCACTAAGCCCCGCTGCGGCTTGGCCTTTCCCAACCGGGAACAAGCCGTAAGTCGAAATTGGCTTAGCCAAAAGCCCGGCGAAGCCGGGCTTTTTTCTTGCCTCAGGTCCGCAGATTCTCGCGCTGTGGAGGTAAGGAAGCTGTCACCTCCAGCAAACTATCGACCAAGGCGGACTGCATTCTTCTGAACGCTTCGATTTCTGCCTTGGCCCGAGCATTCGCCTCGAGCGCTTCTGCTTTCTGTCCCAAAGTCTCGTAGATTGCCGCCAGTCGACAAGACACATACACGATGTCGTCCTTGTCCATTGAGTCTTCAAGGGCGCTCACAACCTTGGGAAGCACTTCGCCAAGCAAAGTGCTTTCTCGAAGATTCAGGGCACACGTTGCCACGTCAACGTAGTGCACGGCGTGTGAGCGCCTACCGAGCCCGCCCAGGTCGATACGGGAGAGACAAGCGAGCGCCTCTTGATATCGCCTTTCGATGACAAGGAGTTGCGCGGTCACATGTGGAATGAACTGTGCGAGCGAGCTCGTACCGACAGAGTGGTCATAGGCGGCGGCAGAGGTTGCCTCCATGGAGGTGCGCCTCGCTTCCTCGGCGTGTCGAATCCCGAGGACATCAGCCAGTCTAAGATTGCCCACTCGAAACGCTGCGACATTGTGCAAGAGAGCACTGATCATCGACTCGTCGCCCTCGCTCGTGGCATGAAGACGGGTCGCTTCGTACCATGGGCGAGCAAGATCGAATCTGCCACCGAAGTGGAATGCATCGGCAAGAACCAGTGAAGCTCTCGCGCGAGCTTGATGGTCATCGTAAGGTGCCAGCAGTAAGGACTCCTTGACCTTCGAGCTCATTTCCGTAAAGCGGCGAGCATTCAGAAGGCAGACGGAGAGCCAAGCTGCGCATGTTGCTTGCGCGGAATGTTGTTCCATGGCAGCGGCCAGGGCATGCGCGCGTTGGAAGCGACCGATTCCTTGATCTGGCGCGCCGCTGTAGAAGGCGAGAACGCCCTCGGCGAGCATCACCCACACCGCAGCTTCGGGTGCGAGCGCATTGGCGAATTCTGTACGAACCGCTTCCAGTAGGCGTGCAGCCTCATGCGACTGGCCTTGCCTCGCAAATAGAGACGCCTTGCGGCAAGTCGCTCGTGCCCACGCATTCTTGTCATTGGCCGCCTCTATAGCGAAATCCAAATCTTGAAGCAGCTTCGACCGCATTGCGCGCCGTCTAACTATTCAAGAGTGTCTCTGCGGCAATCAGGTACCGCATCGAAGTCTGTCGGATGACTTCATCTGTCAACCTCGGCGCCGGTGCCTTCTTGTTCCACGGGCGGCCGTCTACTCGCACCTGCTCCAGCCAATCGCGCAGGTACTGCTTGTCGAAGCTCGGCGGCGATTCGCCCTCGCGATACGACTCCACCGGCCAGAAGCGCGAAGAGTCGGGCGTCAACACTTCGTCCATCAATGTCAGCGTGCCGCGCTCGTCGAGGCCGAACTCGAACTTGGTGTCGGCGATGACGATGCCGCGGCCGAGCGCGTAGGCGGCGGCCTCCTCGTACAGCCGGATCGCGATGCGTCGGACCTGATCGGCCCGTGCCGCCCCGATCAGCGACTGCGTCTGCTCGAACGAGATGTTCTCGTCGTGCTCGCCGGCCTGCGCCTTGGTGGCCGGCGTGAAGATCGGCGCGGGCAGCCGTGCAGCCTGGCGCAGGCCGGCGGGCAGCGCCACGCCGCAGACCGACCCGTTCTGCTGGTACTCCTTCCAGCCGGAGCCGGCGAGATAGCCGCGCACCACGGCTTCGATCGGCAGTGGCTCGAGCCGCTTCACGAGCATCGAGCGGCCGCGCACCTGCTCCACCTCGTCGGGCGCCACCACGCTCTCGGGTGTGACGCCGGTCAGGTGGTTGGGCACCACGTGCTTCAGCTTGTCGAACCAGAACAGCGCCATGCGCGTCAGCGTCTCGCCCTTGCCCGGGATCGGCTCGCCCATCACGACGTCGAACGCCGAGATGCGATCGCTGGCGACCATCAGGATGCGGTCGCTGCCGACGGCATAGTTGTCGCGCACCTTGCCGCGGGCGATCAGCGGCAGCGAGTGCAGGTGAGACTCGAATTGCGCGCTCGTCATGGCCTTGCCGTGGCCGTCGGTCAGGCGCTCGGCGCGCTCTACACCACGGTTTGCGCAAGCTCGCCGCGCCGGTACCGCTGCGCCATCGCCGCCAGCGGCACCGGCTTGATCGAACCGGCCCGGCCTTCGCAGCCGAACTGCAGGTAGCGTTCCTTGCAGACGCGGTAGGCGGCCTCGCGCGCGGGCTTGAGCCACTCGCGGGCGTCGAACTTCTCCGGGTTCTCGGCCAAGAACTTGCGCACCGCGCCGGTCATGGCCAGCCGGATGTCGGTGTCGATGTTGATCTTGCGCACGCCATGCTTGATGGCCTCCTGGATCTCGGAGACCGGCACGCCGTAGGTCTCCTTCATCTTGCCGCCGTACTGGCGGATCTGCGCCAGCAGATCCTGCGGCACGCTCGAGCTGCCGTGCATCACGAGGTGCGTGTTCGGAATGCGCTGGTGGATCTCCTTGACGCGGCCGATCGCCAGGATGTCGCCGGTGGGCTTGCGGCTGAACTTGTAGGCGCCGTGGCTGGTGCCGATGGCGATCGCCAGCGCGTCGAGCTGGGTGTTGCGCACGAAGTCGGCTGCCTGCTCGGGGTCGGTGAGCAACTGCTCGCGGGTCATCGTGCCCTCGGCGCCGTGGCCGTCCTCCTTGTCGCCCTTCATGGTCTCGAGCGAGCCGAGGCAGCCCAGTTCGCCCTCGACCGTGATGCCCAGTTCGTGCGCCATGGCCACCACCTGCTGCGTGACGTCGACGTTGTAGTCGTAGCTGGCGATGCTCTTGCCGTCGGCCTGCAGCGAGCCGTCCATCATCACCGAGCTGAAGCCGAGGTCGATTGCGCCCTTGCAGACCTCGGGGCTCTGGCCGTGGTCCTGGTGCATCACCAGCGGCACCTGCGGATAGGCTTCGACGGCCGCCAGGATCAGGTGCTTGATGAACGACTCGCCGGCGTACTTGCGTGCGCCGGCGCTGGCTTGCAGGATCACCGGCGCGCCGACCTCGGCGGCCGCGGTCATCACCGCCTGCACCTGCTCCAGGTTGTTGACGTTGAAGGCTGGAATGCCGTAGCCGTTTTCGGCGGCATGATCCAGCAGCTGGCGCATCGAGACGAGTGGCATGGCGTACCCCGTGGTGGACTGCTGATTCGCCGGCGCGCAGGGCGCCGGAACAGGGACGCAAATCTTAACGGCGCCCCGTTTCCCGGGCGCACGAACCCGGTGCCCTCGGAACCCCCGGGAAGCGGGGCCCGCCTTGCCGAATGCTAGCGGGCAGCAGCCATGAACTTGCCGAGCACGGTCAAGGCGGCCTTGGCCATGTCCATGCGGTCGGCCTCGCTCATCTTGGCTTCCAGCGCCGCGACCTCCTGCCGCTTGCCCTGCATGTCGAGCATCATCCACTGGTAGCCGTCGGCCGACACCAGAGGCTTCGTCTCCTTGGCCGTGCACTGGCAGAAGGTCTCGCGGTTGACGATGCCCATCTGCCGGCGGCGCTGGCCATTGTCGGCCGGTCTCCCTCGCTCGCTGGCGCCGGTGCGCGGTTCGACGAGTAGCCCCAGGACATCGACACCACCGGCCGCGGCGCGATCGCATGGTCGGCAGCGCATGCGGTGCTGGTGGCCAAGGCGCCCACGAGGAGCAGCCCTGCGTTCTGCATCGTCCATGCGTTCATCGCCATCCCCCGTTGGGCACCACAACGGCCCCTCGCTGACGAGGTTAGGGGCGCTCGCGTTACTGCGCGGTTACTGCAGCGCGTTTCAGCGCATGGCGGGGGGCACGGTCAGCGGCCAGCAGCGCACGAGTCAACTTACTGCTGAGGTGGATGTCGCCGTGGCGGGTCCTCGGGCAAGCCGGACAGCGCCCCATCCGGCCATGCCCTCTGAAGACCCGCCGACGATCACTTCTTGCCCTGGTTCAGCTCCCGCGACGCCGGGGTCGAGCCGCCATCGACGCCGAGTCGGCCACCGGTGCCCAGCCCGCCCTTGACCGTCTGCGCCTTGTAGTTGCGCAGCGCCTTGACCATCTGGTTGTACGAGTCGGCAAAGGCGGTCACGATCACCTTGCCCTGCGGCGTGCTCGAGTAGCCGCCGCCGGCACCGGCCAGGCCGCCGGTGAAGGCCGAGCCGAAGAGGCCGAAGTCCATGTTCTTGGCCGTGCCCTCGGCCGCCGAGATCTGCACGCCGGAGCGGTTGTCGATCAGCAGCAACGTCGTCGCCGCTTCGTTCTGGCTCATGCTGCCCGCGAGCGCGCCGAAGGCGCCGAACGCGCGCGTGGCCAGGCCGGCCATGCCGCCGCCGGTCTTCTGCGAGAACTGGATGCTCGGGCTCATGGTGTAGTCGGCCGACACCATCTGGCCCTTGCCGAAGTTGCTGCCGGCGCGCATCTCGCCGGTCTGCTGGAGCTGGCGCTCCTGCATCATGTTGCGCATCGCGCCACCGCGCTCGACGATCACGAAGCAGTTGCTCTGCTGGATCATCAGCCGCAGCACGGGGATCGTCGAGCCGAGCTGGTAGCCGCGCAACTGCATGAACCACGGTGCGCTGGTGTCCTCCTGCACCGCCATCGTGCCGAGCGACTCGCTGCATTTCTCGAGCGCGCTGTTTTGGTTCTCGGCCTGGGCACCGCCGGCCGCGCCGGTGACAGTGCCCTTGTTCTCGCCCATGGTCGGCGTCGTGGCCAGACAGCCACCGAGCAGCGCGGCCGCTGCCGTCGCGCAGGCGAGTTGCAGCCAGGGTGTGAATGGCCGGCCGGTGGCCTGACTGAGCGTGCTGTGGTTCATTGAGGACTCCTCTGTTGGACTGATTGGAAGCGTTGAAACTCGGGCGACGCGGCGATGACTCGCGGCTGCGGTCGCAGCCGCGATGGTAGGCCCGCCAACTGGCACAGGCTAGCGATCCTGGGGGTTGCCGCACCTCCCATTTGGGAGGGATCGACATAGACTGTCCGCCAGCCCCCACGGAAGACCGGTGTGCGATGACAGCGACGCTGAAAGAAGAGCTGATCGACGCGGTCTACCGCGCGGCGCTGGACCCGTCGGCCTGGCAGGACGTGATGCCGCTGCTGCGACAGCGCTTCCCGTCGAACGCCCAGACCTTCTATCTGCTGCACCGCGCCACGCGGCGCGTGCAACCGCTGTGCCTCGAAGGAGTCCAGTCGCGCTGGATCGGCTGCTTCGACAAGCTGTACTTCGCGGCCGACAACCCCTGGATGCGCGTTTCGCAGGCCCTGCACCGTCCGGGGATCGTGCGCACGACCGAGCGTCTCGAAGCCCATTTGCGCGACGAGGGCGTGCTCTATCGCTCGGCTTACTACAACGAGTGGATGCGCCCGCAGCGCTTCAGGCACAACCTCGGCAACACGCTGCTGGCCGAGGACGGTCTGATCGCCAACATCACGCTGTTTCGCCCGCCGGACATGCCGGCGTTCGACAGTGAGGAGGTACGCGCCTTCGAATCGCTGAGCAGCCACATGACGCGCGCGCTGCGCATGTCGCTGCAGCTCGAGCGCAAGGAGCGTTGCCCGGCCAGCACGGCCTTGTTCGACGCGCTGCCGCAGGCCCTGGCGCTGCTCGACGAGCAGCGGCGCATTCTGTATGCCAACGCGTCGATGGAGGCCTTGCTGCGGGGCGAGCGCGGATTGCGCGTCCGGCACGGCGAGCTGGTCGCAGCCGACGCCGCCACGCAGCCGCGGCTGGTGCGGCACCTGGCTGGCGCGCTCGGTCGCGGCCATGATGACGCACGCGGCGCCAGCCGCGCCGACGCCTTGCTGTGCATCGCTGCGCCCGGCGGATACCTGAGCGTGCGCGCCATCCCAGTGCACGGCCGCATCACGCAGCACCTGCCAACCAGGCGGACTCTGCTGGTGATGGTCGACGAGGCCCCCGGCGCCGCGCGCGGCGTGTCGTGCGGAGCGATCGAGCGGGTCTACGGCTGCACACCGCGCGAGGCGCGCCTGGCGCAGCTCCTGGCCGAAGGCTCGAGCCTGCGCGGCGCCGCGCAGGCGATGGGCATCACCTACGGCTCGGCGCGGGTGTACCTGAAGATCGTGTTCCAGAAGACCAGCGCGCGCTCGCAGGCACAACTGGTCGGCAAGCTGCTGAGCGACAGGTCGACTCTCGAGCCCCGGCCGGCGCTGCATTGATGGGCGCGGCGCGGGCGTGGGCGCGTCGTCCCCGCCGGGGCGGCAGGTCACGGGCACTTCTTCCGCGCGGCCGCTCCGAGCGGGAAGCGCGCTCCCATTGGCTTGTCGTTGCTGAGGTCCACCGTCAGCGCGGGCGTCCGCCGCGTGCCGTCGAGCGTGATGGTGAACGGCGAGTCGCCCATCGCATCGGTGGTCAGCCACACCGGCTGCACGGCGGTGGTCAGCCTCTTCATGCGGACCTCCTTCACGGCCGCTCGGCCATCTTCTGCGTGTGCTCGTTGATCTTGAACAGCACCATCAGCAGTTCGCACCAGATGCGCGCACCGAGCGCGCCGCCGGCGATGATCGCCAGCCCGGTGGCAAAGCCCGAGAACGACAGCCGGCCGAAGGTGAACATCGAGGCGACGCCGCCGACGACGGCCACGAACAGCAGCAGCCAGTAGATGAAGGTGATGATCCGCGGCGTCACCATGGCGTCGAAGAAGAAGAGGGATTTCATGCCGGCTCCTGGTGGGTGGGTGAAGGGTCGAACGCAGAACGCTCAGGTTGGCTTGCCGAACACCACGTTCCTGGGTTGCTTGAAGCGGTCGCGGTGGCCCGAGTTGACCTGCGTGATCCAGTCCTTGGTGCAGGTCATCAGGTACTCGTAGTTCTTCTCCTTGGCGAACACGGTGATGCGGCCCTTGGAAAGGATCGCCGCCTGCGTCGTGCCGTCGTGCTCGGCGACGCAGATCACGCCTTCCTCCTCGCCGCCGCCGTGCGGTGCGTTGCCGCTGATCTGGATCGCGCCGCTGACCAGGCCCATCTCGCCGGTGACGTTGAGGTTGCGCATCAGCTTGGGCAGCGCCTTGCCGACCAGCGCGTCCAGCTGGGCCTTGACCTTGGGCTCCTTGAGCAGGGCCGGGTAGTCGGGCGAACCCACGTACTTGCGCAGCGGCGGGGTGCCCTGCGCAGCGGCGAATGTCGCCAGCGCCGTCATCCCGATGGCACCGGCTCGACGCAAGAGGCGGACAGTCAGCATGGCTCGGTTCGGTTCGGGGATGCCGCCGCGGCGGCAGAGTCTTCGCGATTCCCCTTCGCGCGGCGCCGGGGGCCCCGGCGCCGGTCGCCAAGGTAGAAGCAGGCGCGTTACCGCGCTGTTACCGCGAGGCGCCGCGGTCGGCCGCCGCCAGCAGCGCGCGGTTCACCGGGTTGCGCTGCAGGAAGCTGTCGCGGAACTCGGCGGGCACGTTGGGCAGGGCGACGCGGCGCACCCACTGCGCGCCGCGCGCCAGCGCGAGCAGCGAGTGGTCGCCGTCGCCGTTGGCGTCGAACACCTGGGCGGCGATCCACCAGGCTTCGCCGAGGTACATGTCGGCCGGCTGCACCGTGTCGAGCTGATCGATCAGCTCGCGCATCGCCAGCGCCGCCTCGCGGGTCTGCCCGGCACGCGCCTGCGCCTGTGCGCGGCGCAGGCGGGCCTTCATGGCGACGCCGGCGAATTCGAGTTGGTGCGCCATCTGCAGCACCTCGTCGCAGCGCTGCAACGCGGTCTGCGGGTCCGGATGCTCGGCCGCATCGATCATCAGCTGCATGCGCACATGCGGGTCGTCGCCGCTGGTCAGCGTTGCCAGCGCGTTGTGCAGTTGCTCGTCGGCCGGATGCCCGAGCGCACGGTCGATGCGCGCCGCGACGTTGGCACCGCGTGCCTGCACCGAGCGAACCGACGGCCGTTCGTAGGCCAGCGCCTGGTGCGCGCGCGCGAACTGGCCGAGGTCGATCAGGAACTGCGCCCTGTGGTTCGACACCAGCGCGATCCACAGCACCTGCTTGTCGCGCACGAAGCGTTCGAGCGCCGCGTCGAGGTGTTCCAGCGCCTCGCGATAGCGGCCGCTCAGCCCGCAGTACAGGCCGACGTACGCGCGCACGACGCCGCCTTCGGGCCCGTCGGTGGCGCCCAGCTCGGTCTGGAGGGCCAGCGCACGCTGCGCCAGCTCGAGCGCCTCGTCGATGCGGCCGAGGTTGCCCTTCACGGTGGCCAGGTTCGAGGTCAGCGTTGCCAGCTCGGCCAGGTCGCCGAGTGCGCGCGCGTTGTCGATGGCCTGTTGCAGTGCGAACGCCGTATCGCGCAAGCGGCGCACGCCGTTGAGGACGTACGCGTAGTCGGCCCAGAAGCGCCCGCGCAGGTTGGCGTCGACCCCGCGTTCGACGCCCGCGCGGTGCGGCTCGATGATCGCCAGCGCCTCGGCCGGTCGGCCGGCCTGCGTCAAGCCCACGGCCTGCAGACAGGCGGCCTCGAGTTCGAGCGCCGGCGATTCGAGCTGGCGCGCCAGCACGCCGGCCTGCTGCGCCGCCGCGATGCCGGCGTCGTGGTCGGCGGCCATCAGCGCGGCCAACGCCTGCGCGATCAGCGCCGATGCGCGCTCGCTGTCGGACTGCGCTTCCTGCAGCAGCGCGTCGGCGGTCGCTCGCGCAGTGGCCAGGCCCTGCACGACGATGCGCGCCGGCACGCTGTCGCAGCGCGCGCGAAACGCGCGCTCGCGCGCACCGGCGCGATCGAAGCAGGCCGCGGCTTCGCTCCAGCATTGCACCTCGTGCGTGCGCTGCGATGCGCTCTGCGCCTGCTGCGCGGCCGCC
>JAJVIL010000011.1 GCA_022072045.1 Burkholderiaceae bacterium
TGGCCGCGACCACCGCGATCGACAACGGCTGGCAGTGCGCGCTGATGGCGCCCACCGAGATCCTGGCCGAGCAGCACTTTCGCAAGCTGGTGCAGTGGCTGGCGCCGTTCAACGTCGGCGTCGCCTGGCTCACCGGCAGCCGCAAGGGGCGCGCGCGCGACGAGATGGTGGCGCGCGCCGCCAGTGGCGACGCCGCGCTGGTGGTGGGCACGCACGCGGTGATCCAGGACGACGTGCGCTTCGCCCGGCTCGGGCTGGCGATCGTCGACGAGCAGCACCGCTTCGGCGTCGAGCAGCGGCTCGAGCTGCGGCGCAAGCTCGGCCAGCAGGCCGGCGCGAACCAGGAGCCGCACTTCCTGATGATGAGCGCGACACCGATCCCGCGCACGCTGGCGATGAGCTACTTCGCCGACCTCGACGTCAGCACGATCGACGAGCTGCCGCCCGGCCGCCAGCCGGTGACGACCAGATTGTTCGCCGACACGCGCCGCGACGAGGTGATCGCGCGCATCCGCGACGAAGTGGCGCGCGGGCGCCAGGTGTACTGGGTGTGCCCGTTGATCGAGGAGAGCCAGAGCCTCGACCTGAAGAACGCCACCGAGACGCACCGCGAGCTGTGCGAGGCGTTGCCCGAGCGCATGGTCGGGCTGCTGCACGGCAGGATGCCGGCGCGCGAGAAGGCGGCGGTGATGAGCCTGTTCAGCGGTGGCCAGATGCCGGTGCTGGTGTCGACCACCGTGATCGAGGTCGGCGTCGACGTGCCCAACGCGAGCCTGATGGTGATCGAGCACGCCGAGCGCTTCGGCCTGGCGCAGCTGCACCAGTTGCGCGGCCGCATCGGCCGCGGCAGCGACGCCAGCGTCTGCGTGCTGCTGTACAGCGGCGCGCTGTCGACCACCGCCAAGGAGCGGCTGCGCGCGATCGGGCAGACCCACGACGGCTTCGAGATCGCGCGCCGCGACCTCGAGATCCGCGGCCCCGGCGAGTTCATGGGCGCGCGCCAGAGCGGCGACGCGCTGCTGCGCTTCGCCGATCTGGCCGAAGACGCGCCGCTGCTGCAGCACGCGCGCGCGGTGGCACCGCGGCTGTTGGATCGGCACCCCGATGCGGCGCGCGCCCACGTCGAACGCTGGCTCGGCGGCAAGGCCGAGTTCTTCAAGGCCTAGATTGGGTGGCCAAGCGCCGTCATGACTCGGGCTTGAAGCCGCTGGCCTTGATGATCGGCCCCCAGAAGGCGTGCTCGCCGCGCAGCAACTCGCCCAGCTGCGCCGGCGACGAGCTCTCGGGCGCGAAGCCGGCCCTGGTGATTGCCTCGCGTACTTCGTCCCCGCGCAACGCGACCCCGAGCTGCTCGCTGGCGTGCGCCACCACCGACGCCGACGCCCCGGCGAGCATGAAGGCGCCGAACCACTCGCGCTGACTCAACCGCTCATGACCGAGCTCGCGGAACGTCGGCACCTCCGGCAAGCGCGGCGACCGCTCTGGGTTGGTGACTGCGACGACGCGCACGCGTCCGGTCTGCTGTAGCGTCAGCGATGCGGCCTCGGTGCCCATGGCTGCGGCCACCTGGCCACCTGCCACCGCCTGCATCGACAGCGCACTGCCACGGAACGGCACGTGGCCGAGCGGCAACTTCAGCTCCTGGGCCAGCAGCACCGCCATGAAATGCGGGAACGAACCAGCACCCGGGTTACCACACTGGGCCTGCGCCGGGTTGTCCCGGCACCAAGCGTCGAAGGCCTCGAGCGTGTCCACCGGCTTGGGCACCATCGGCCCCAACACCAGCGCAAACCCGGTCCTCGCCACCAAGCCCACCGGCGCAAGGTCTTTGAACGGGTCGTACGACAGGTTCTTGTACACGTGCGGGTACATCGTCAACACCGATGCGGGCGTGACCAACAGAGTGGAGCCATCCGCCGCAGCCGCCTTGACCGCGTCGACCGCCAATCGGCCGGCCGCGCCGGTCTTGTTTTCGACGATCACGTTGCGACCCGAGAGCGCCTTCAAGCTATCGGCCAGCCTGCGGCACATCGCATCGAACGGGCCCGGCGGGAAACCAATCACGATGCGCATCGTGTCGCGGCCTTGGGCATGAACGGCGTGGGCTGACCACTGCCAGGCGCCGAGCGCGCACAGCATGCGGGCCGTGGCGCCGCGCCGATCGCAGTTCAGGTCGGGGTTCATCTGTGCTTCCTTCCTTTGGCTAGCCGCTGGTGAGCACGATGTCCCAGGACACGGCCAGGCCGCGCGAAGTGACGGCGGCGGTGCGTGCCACCAGACGCTGCGGGTCGCGTACGGCCCGGTACCAGCGGTCGTGCGCGTTGCGCGGGTCATCGGCGAAGAACATCTGCGTCACCAGCCGATCGTGCTGTCCGGTGACCTGGAAGTGGACGTGTGGCGCACGCAGTTGCGTGTGCTCTCGATAGGCGCCGGGTTTGCGCGTGCGAAAGTGGTACCGGCCGTGTTCGTCGGTCCGCGTCACGCCATGACCGACGAACGCCTCGCCGCGGTCGGCCGGACGCGGCGGCGCACTGGGATGCGCGTAGCGCCCGAACTCGTCGGCATGCCAGATCTCGACCACCGCTGCGGCCACGGCTCGGCCGGCGCGATCGACCACCCGGCCGCCGATCTCCAGTGCCGGAATGGCGCCGCCCCTGTCGCTGTACAGCTCCGCGCCGCGGATTGCCGGCGTCAGCGGATAGAACGGGCCGAGGATGAGGCCCGGCGTGCGCTCGGGAGCCAGCGCACCGGGAATGGAACCTCGTGGCTCGATGCACATGCACATCTCATGCTGCTGTGGTCACAGCGTAGACTGGCATCTGATAATTGAATAGTTCGAAGTTCTGATTGTTTGATCACCAAGAGTAATCGCCAGAAGGGCCGGCATGTTTACCGACGTTCAACGCCTGAAGCGCCGCGTCAAGCTGCGCGACCTGGAAACACTCATGACGGTGGCGAGCGCGGGCGGCATGCGCCGGGCCGCAGAGGCGCTGCATCTATCACAGCCGGCGGTGTCGAAGAGCATCGCATCGCTCGAGAATGCGCTGGGCGTGAAGCTGCTCGAGCGCAGCCGCCGGGGCATCGAGGTCACGCGTTCCGGCACGAGCCTGATCGGCCGCGCCGAGGCGATGTTCTACGAGCTTCAGCAGGGTCTTCGCGAACTGGCGCACCTGGCCGACCCGGCGGGCGGCGAGATCCACCTTGCCTGCTCGGAGACGCTCAACGCCGGCATTGCGTCGGCGGCGATGGAGCGCATGGCGCGTCTGTACCCGCGCGTGGTGTTCAGCATCGACTCGGGCGACGCCGACGTGCTCGTTTCGCACTATCTGCAGCGTTTGGTGGCCGAGTTCGTGCTCGCGCGCCCGAACTCGGCCACCCTCGATCCCGCGGTCCGCGCCGAACCCCTGTTCCGCGAGCGCTTGCAGGTGGTCGGCGGTGTCCACAGCCAGTGGGCCAGGCGCCGCAAGCTCACACTGGCCGAGCTGGCGGGCGAGCCGTGGATCCTTTCGCGCAACGAGACCGCGGTGGGCTCGCCGGTGGAGCTGGCCTTCCGCAACTGCGGTCTGCCGATGCCGCGTCTGTGCATGCTCAGCAGTTCGCTGAACGTTCGCTACACCCTGCTTGTGACGGGCCGCTACGTCACCGTGATGCCACGCTCGCTGCTGCGCTTCGGCGGTGCGCGCCAGCTGGTGAAGGTGCTGCCGGTGGAGGTCGGCCAGTGGCAAACACCCACGATGATCATGTCGCCGGCCAACCGCTCATTCAGCCCCGCGTCGGCCGCCTACCTGGACATCGTGCGGGAGCTTGCGCGGCAACTCGACGACTAGGGTCTGTTGAGCTATGAATCGTGACCGCGCCAGGGTGCCCCGGGGATGCAGCGCCAGGCGCGAGCCGCAATGCGCGCTGAGCGCCCGTGCGATCCCACCGCCACAGGAGGCGATACCGCGCAGCGTACGTCGGGCCATGCCGAAAGGCCGTGGCCACGGTGAGGCCTCGCAGCTGCTTGGCCGACAATGCGCGCATGACCCTGACCGAACTGCGCTACATCGTCGCGGTAGCCCGCGAGCGCCACTTCGGCCGCGCCGCCGAGGCCTGCTTCGTGTCGCAGCCGACGCTGAGCGTGGCGATCAAGAAGCTCGAGGAGGAGCTGGATCTCAAGATCTTCGAGCGCGGCGCCAGCGAGGTGAGCGTGACGCCGCTGGGCGAAGCGATCGTGCGGCAGGCGCAGCAGGTGCTCGAGGAGGCCGCCGAGATCAAGCAGATCGCGCGCCGCGGCAAGGACCCGCTGGCCGGCCCGCTGAAGCTCGGGATCATCTACACGATCGGGCCCTACCTGCTGCCCGAGCTGGTGCGCGAGGCGATCCGGCTGACGCCGCAGATGCCGCTGATGCTGCAGGAGAACTTCACCATCAAGCTGCTCGACATGCTGCGCACCGGCGAACTCGAGTGCGCGATCATGGCCGAGCCATTCCCCGACACCGGGCTGGCGATCGCGCCGCTGTACGACGAGCCGTTCGTGGTGGCGGTGCCCAGCTCGCACCCGCTGGCGCGGCGCCAGGCGGTGAGCGCGCAGGAGCTGAAGCGCGAGACGATGCTGCTGCTGGGCACCGGGCACTGCTTCCGCGACCAGGTGCTCGAGGTGTGCCCCGAGTTCGCACGCTTCTCGGCCGACGCCGACGGCATGCGCAAGAGCTTCGAGGGCTCGTCGCTCGAGACCATCAAGCACATGGTGGCCTCCGGCATGGGTATCACCGTGGTGCCGGTGATGAGCGTACCCAAGGAAGCGCAGGAGCATGTGACCTACATCGCGTTCGAGCCGCCGGTGCCGTCGCGCCGCGTGGTGCTCGCGTGGCGGCGCACCTTCACCCGCTACGAGGCGATCGCCGCGCTGCGCAACGCGGTGTACGCGTGCAAGCTCGAGGGCGTGCAGCGCCTGTCCTGAGACGCCGCGACCCGAGGCCGCGGGCCACACGACGCGCGGCTGCGCGGGCGAGTCGGCTGCCGGCCGGCAGCCTATCGCCGCCCTTGACACGATCAACTGGACTGGCGCGGCCGCGGTGTCTATGGTGTCGCATGCATTGAAAGGAGTCCGTCCATGAGCACCAGAGAACCCCTCGGCATCCACATCGGCATCGGCGACAAGGATCGCGCCGCGATCGCCAGCGGTCTCAGCCGCGTGCTGGCCGACACCTACACGCTGTACCTGACGACGCACAACTTCCACTGGAACGTCACCGGCCCGATGTTCAACACGCTGCACGCGATGTTCATGGCGCAGTACACCGAACTATGGAACGCGGTCGATCCGATCGCCGAGCGCATCCGCGCGCTGGGCCATCCGGCGCCGGGCAGCTACGGCCAGTTCGGCAAGCTGGCCACCGTCCCCGACGCGCCGGCCGACCCGCCGAAGGCGATGGACATGGTGCGCATCCTCGTCAAGGGCCACGAGGCCGTGGCGCGCACCGCGCGCGACCTGTTCCCGCTGGTCAGCCAGGCCAACGACCAACCGACCGCCGACCTGCTGACCCAGCGCCTCGACATCCATGAAAAGACGGCGTGGATGCTGAGATCGCTACTGGAGGATTGATGCCCACGCCGTCTTTCGGCGCAGGGTCATGTCGCGAAGCGACGGGAGCCGGAGCCAAAAGACGGCCTGGATGCTGAGGTCGCTGCTGGAAGACTGAGGAGCACGGCGGCGGGCGCGGCGCGCGCCTCAGCGCGCCGTCGCCGCGCCGTCGGCGGGCACCAGCGCCGCCATCGCGAGGCTCTGCGCGTCGCCGCGCTGACGCAGCCCGGCCACCGTGCCGAGGCGATCGGGCACGCCGCGGTTCTGGCTGGCCTTCCACTTGCCCACCAGCCGCTCGAGCGGGATCTCGATGCCGACGATCGCCTTGAGCATCTGCGCGATGTAGTCGGCCGGCGCATCGCTCACCGCCCACGGCACCGCGCTGCCGGCCTCGTGCGTCTGCGTCAGGCGGGTAACGATCGCCAGCACCTCGGCGGGCGACTCGATCGCCCGCGGCGTGCCGTGCGCATGCACGACGGCGTAGTTCCAGGTCGGCACCACCTTGCCGTGCTCGCGCTTGCTCGGGTACCACGACGGCGAGATGTACGCCTGCGGACCCTGGAACACCGCGATGCTCGGCCCCGGCGAGCGCCACACGGGGTTGGCACGCGCGACGTGGCCCACCAGCGTGCCGTGCGGCCCGCGGTCGGCGTCGAGCATGAACGGGATGTGGTTCACCAGCAGGCCGCCGCCCGCCTGCACGACCCAGGTGGCCAGCGGATGCGCGCGCACCAGTGCATGAAGCACCTCGGGGCGGGCTTCTTCGAAGTGGGCCGGCAGGTACATGGTCGGGCTCGCTGCGCTGGTGGGGCCGCGCAAGGATAATCGCGCTTCGCCCGCGGTGCCCTCGCGGCACCGACGGGCTCCACCGTCGCGGGCCTGCAGCCCTCGAATCTCCATGTCCGACATCGCCACCGAGGTGCGGCGCCGCCGCACCTTCGCCATCATCTCGCACCCCGACGCGGGCAAGACCACGCTGACGGAGAAGCTGCTGCTCTTCTCCGGCGCGATCCAGATCGCGGGCAGCGTGAAGGCGCGCAAGGCGAGCCGCCACGCCACCAGCGACTGGATGGAGATCGAGAAGCAGCGCGGCATCTCGGTGGCCAGCTCGGTGATGCAGATGGAGTACCGCGGCTGCGTGATCAACCTGCTCGACACGCCCGGCCACCAGGACTTCAGCGAGGACACCTACCGCGTGCTGACCGCGGTCGACGCCGCGCTGATGGTGATCGACGCCGCCAACGGCGTCGAGCCGCAGACGCGCCGCCTGCTGCAGGTGTGCCGCGCGCGCAGCACGCCGATCCTCACCTTCGTCAACAAGATGGACCGCGAGGTACGCGAGCCGCTGGAGCTGATGGACGAGATCGAGCGCGAGCTCGGCATGAGCGTGGTGCCGTTCACCTGGCCGGTCGGCATGGGCAAGGTGTTCCACGGCGTGATGGATCTCAAGCGCGAGCAGATGCGCGTCTTCGTGCCGGGCGAGGATCGCAACCGCGACGACGACGAGATCCTCCAAGGCCTTGCCAACCCGGCGTATGCCGAGCGCTTTGGCGCGCAGTGGGAGCACGCTCGACACGACATCGACCTCGTGCGCGAGGCCGCGCCGGCGTCCGACGAGGCGCAGTTCCTCGCCGGCCACCAGACGCCGATGTTCTTCGGCTCGGCGATCAACAATTTCGGCGTGCGCGAGGTGCTCGACGCGCTGGTCGACCTGGCGCCGCCGCCGGGCCCCAAGCCGGCGATGCAGCGCACCGTGCAGCCCGACGAATCGAAGTTCGCCGGCGTCGTGTTCAAGATCCAGGCCAACATGGACCCGGCGCACCGCGACCGCATCGCGTTCGTGCGCGTGGCGTCGGGGCACTTCGAGCGCGGCATGCGGCTCAAGGTCACGCGCTCGGGCAAGGAGCTGAGGCCCAACACGGTGGTGAGCTTCCTGTCGCAGCGGCGCGAGTTGCTCGACGAGGCGTATGCCGGCGACATCATCGGCATTCCCAACCACGGCGTGCTGCAGCTCGGCGACACCCTGACCGAGGGCGAGGCGCTGCAGTTCACCGGGCTGCCGTTCTTCGCGCCCGAGATGTTCCGCACCGTCGAGGTGGCCGACCCGCTGAAGACCAAGCAGTTGAAGGCCGGCCTGACGCAGCTCGGCGAAGAGGGCGCGATCCAGGTGTTCCGCCCGGTCGCGGGCACGGTACTGCTACTGGGCGCGGTGGGCCAGCTGCAGTTCGAGGTGGTGGCGCACCGGCTCGAGCACGAGTACGGCTGCAAGGCGCGCATCGCGCCGGCGCGCTACTCGATCGCGCGCTGGGTCACCTGCGAGCTTGCAGAGGGCGCCGCTGCCAGCGAGCGCGAGCTGCAACGCTTCATCGACGGCAATGCGCACCGCATGGCCTACGACGCGGTGGGTGCACCGACGATCCTGGTGGAGTACGCGCCGGAGCTGCGCGCGATCGAGGGCAACTGGCCGAAGATCAAGTTCCACGCGCTGCGCGAGCACGCAGGACTGGTGTTCCAGCGGCAGCTCGACGGCTGACTCGGGGTTCCGAGGCGCTACTGCGCCGGCGCCGACGCGCCTTGCAGGTCGTGCGACATCGCGTTGAGCCACACCTTGGCCGACTCCGACCACAGCTTGTGCGCCGACCACAGCGCCTGCATCGGCGCGGCGGAATCCGGCGGATCGACGAGATCCTGCGCCGACCCGAACGCGATGCGACCGTCGCGGGTGACGAACGGCGCCAGCCATTGCGCGACGGCGGCCTCGACCTCGCGGAACCACGCCGCCTGCACGTCGAGCAGGCTGGCGGCGAGTTGGTTCGACAACTGCGCCCAGCGGGTCACCTGCTCGGCGTTGAAGCCGATCGGCGCGCCGGCAAGCTGTTGCGGTGTGTCGGCGTGTCGCACGTCTTCGGCCTCGACCTCGAGGTCTCGCCGCAGGTTCTGCCACGCCTGCTCGCTCGCTTGCTGCATCTGCTGGGCGAACTGCGTCCAGACGGCCGACACGCCCGAGGGCAGCGCCCATGCCATACCACCGGGATCGCCGCCGTTGGGCTGATCAGTGCCGGCATCCGGGGTGATCTTGCGTGCCGTCGCACGCCGTGGTGCCGAAACCTTGCCGCGACGAAGCGGCGATGCGGTGGACTTGCGAGCCATGGCCGTCTCCTGACTGCATGCCGCACAGGCGGCACACAGTCGACCCTAGTCCCGTCGGGCTTGCGCCGCATTGATCCCACGCAGAAGTCGGTACAGGTGACGCGGGCATCGGTGCCGGCCTCGGCAGCGCCCGAGTCGCTCGGTGCGGGCCTTTGAACGGACGCCGATGGGTTCAGCCCGCATCGCTGCGCCGTGCCTCGATGTCGCGCAATTCGGTCTTCGGCACCTTGCCGTAGTTGTTCTTCGGCAGGGCATCGACGAAGCGGTAGATCTTGGGCCGCTTGAAGCGCGCGATGCGCTCGATGCAGTGGGCGTCGAGGTCGCTCGCCGTCGCCGGCGTGCGCGTAACCACGTAGGCGACGACGACTTCGCCCCATTCGGCGTCGCGGCGGCCGATCACGCTGGCTTCGGCCACCGCCGGATGCTGCAGCAGCGCCTCCTCGACCTCGCGCGGGTAGATGTTGCTGCCGCCGGAGATGATGAGGTCCTTGCTGCGGTCGAGCAGCGTCAGGAAGCCTGCGTCGTCGAGCCGCCCGATGTCGCCGGTGTAGAGCCAGCCGTCGCGGATCGCCGCGGCGGTGGCCTCGGGCTGCTGCCAGTAGCCCTGCATCACGACGTCGCCGCGCACGCAGACCTCGCCGGTTGTGCCGGCCGGCAGCGTCGCGCCGGCCTCGTCGCGGATCGACACCTCGAGCATCGGCTGCGCGTGGCCCACCGACGCCAGCCGCGCGCGATGCTGTGGGTGTGCGGTGTCGTTGATGACGTCGCGCGGCAGCACGGTGATGGTCATCGGGCTCTCGCCCTGGCCGTAGATCTGCGCGAAGTGCGGGCCGACCACCTGCAGCGCGCGCTCGATGTCGGCCAGGTACATCGGGCCGCCGCCGTAGGTGATGGTGGCCAGCCCCTCGGGGCGCCGGCCGATCGCCGCCACATGGTCGACCAGGCGGCGCACCATCGTCGGCGCGGCGAAGAACGACGCGTTGCGCCAGTGCGCAGCCAGCTCGACGATCTCGGCCGGATCGAAGCCGCCCGAGGCCGGCACCACGTTAACGCCGGCGTGCAGCACGTACGGCAGGTGGTACAGGCCGCTGCCGTGCGACAGCGGCGCCGGGTGCAGCATCGCGTCGCCCGCGGCGACGCCCTGCACCTCGCTCAGGTAGCCGAAGCTGGCCAGCCGCAACTGGCGCGCCGCCAGCACCACCCCCTTGGGCCGGCCGGTGGTGCCGCTGGTGTAGAACAGCCAGGCCGGGTCGGTGTCCGCGCGCGGCACGGGCTCGCTCAGCGTGTCGGCCGCAGGCAGCGGCGGCAACTCGGTGTGCAGCGTGCAGCCGGCGCCGCAGGCGAGCAGTTCGTCGCGCTGAGTCGCGTCGACGAATGCCAGCCGCGCGCCGCTGTGGCCGAGGATCCAGGCCGCTTCGCGCGGATGCAGTTTGGCGTTGATCGGCACCGCGGCGGCGCCGGCCCACCAGGTGCCCCACAGCATCACCAGGACCTCGGGCCGGTTGGCGAGGAAGAGGCCGACCCGATCGCCGGGCTCGACGCCGCAGCCGTGCAGCCAAGCCGCCAGCGCCGCCGCGCGCTGCGCCAGCTCGGCGTAGCTGCACCAGCGCTGCAGGCCGTGGGCGACCGCGGTGCGCTCGCCGTCGCGCTGTGCGCTGCGCTGCAGCCAGAGGGCCAGGTTCATCCGGGGCGCGAGAATAGCGCAAGCTCGTTGAACTTGCGAAAGGCGCCGATGACCGGCCTCGCAGCCACCGCGCCGCGGCTGGCGTTGTACCTCGATCTGATCCGCTGGGACCGCCCCGCGGGCTGGCTGCTGCTGCTGTGGCCGACGTTGTCGGCGCTGTGGATCGCCGCCGATGGGTTTCCGGGCTGGCACCTGCTGATCGTCTTCGTCGCCGGCACGATCATCATGCGCAGCGCGGGCTGCTGCGTGAACGACGTCGCCGACAGCGACTTCGACCGCCACGTCAAGCGCACCGCCGGCAGGCCGGTCACCAGCGGCCGGATCAGCACGCGCGAGGCGCTTGCGCTGGGGGGCGTGCTGGGCCTCGCGGCATTCGCGCTGGTGCTGACCACCAACCCGCCGACGGTGTGGCTGTCGGTCGCCGGGCTCGCGGTGACGCTGCTGTACCCGTTCGCCAAGCGGGTGACGCCCATTCCGCAGGCGGTGCTCGGCGTGGCGTTCAGCTTCGGCATCCCGATGGCTTTTGCCGCCGTGCTCGGCGCGCCCGACTGGGCGCTGCGCGCCGTTGCCGACGCGGTGCCGCCGCACGCCTGGTGGCTGCTGGCCGGCAACGGCTTCTGGGTGCTGGCCTACGACACCGAGTACGCGATGGTCGACCGCGACGACGACCAGCGAATCGGCATGAGGACGTCGGCCATCACGCTCGGCCGCTTCGACGTCGCTGCGGTGATGGCGTTCTATGCGATCTACCTGGCCGCCTGGTCATGGCTGGGCCGCTCGCTGGGCCTGGGGCTGGTCTTTCAGGCCGGCATCGCCGCGGCGGCGGCGCAGGCGCTGTGGCACTACACGCTGATCCGCGGGCGCACGCGCGAGGGCTGCTTCAAGGCATTTCGCGTCAACCACTGGCTGGGCGCCACTGTCTTCATGGGCGTGGCGCTGGATCTGGCGCTGCGCTAGCGCCCTGCGGTGCGGCCGCGCCGAACTCGTCGCCGAGCGTGCGTGCGCGCTCGCGCGCGGCGTGCAGCGCGCGCACGAACGCCGACTTGACCGCGTCGTTGTCGAGCGACATCAGCGCCGCGTAAGTGGTGCCGCCCTTGGAGGTGACGCGCTCGCGCAGCACCGCCGGCGAGTCGCTCGACTGCCGCGCCAACGCGGTGGCCCCGGCGAAGGTGGCCAGCGCGAGGCGACGCCCCTGTTCGACGGTGAGCCCCATCTCGCCGGCGGCCTGGATCATCGCCTCGATGAAGTAGTAGACGTACGCCGGCCCCGAGCCCGACAGCGCGGTCACCGCGTCGAGGTCGCTCTCGCGCGCGAGCCACATCAGCTCGCCGCTGGCGCCGAGCACGCTCTCGGCGGCGGCGCGGTCGGCGGCAGTCGCCCCGGGCGTCGCGAACAGGCCGGTGATGCCCAGACCGACCAGCGCTGGCGTGTTGGGCATTGCACGCACGACGCGTGCGCTGCCGGTGGCGGCGACCAGCGCGTCGGTACGGATGCCGGCCATCACGCTGAGCTGCAGTGCATCGGCGACGAACGGCGCGCACGGGCGCGCGGCGGCAGCGAACGACTGCGGCTTGACTGCCCACACGACCAGCGGCACGCCGGCGAGGTGGTCGTCGGCCGCCGGCAGCGCCAGCACGCCGAACTGCAACGCCAGCCGCGCCCGCTGGCGATCGTCGGGCTCGATCATCAGCACGGTGGCCGGAATGCGGCCGCCCTTAAGCAGGCCGCCGACCAGCGCGCCGGCCATGTTGCCGCCGCCGACGAAGGCGATCTCGGGACGGATGAAGTGGTTCATCGGCTTCAGTGTAGGCGGGCGGCTTCCGATCATCGACGTTCCGCGCCGCAGAGGCGTCGCGCCAGCGCCGCAGGGCACGCGAATGAAGGGCGGTGTTTGCGCGCAGGTGAAGCCGTATCGACCCGATTGCGCAATGACGCCGCACGCGCCTACAGTGCCGCGTTGGCGTTGCGAGGTGCCCGATGAGCAAGCTGTCCTATGTCGACGAATCCCCCGATGGCCCGTGGAGCACCTACCTCGCGCAGGTCGACCGCGTGGTGCCGTACCTCGGCGCGCTGGCGCGGTGGGCCGAGACGCTCAAGCGCTGCAAGCGTGCGCTGATCGTCGACGTGCCGATCGAGATGGACGATGGCAGCGTGGCGCATTTCGAGGGCTTTCGCGTGCAGCACAACCTGTCGCGAGGCCCCGGCAAGGGCGGCGTGCGCTACCACCCCGCGGTGACGCTCGACGAGGTGATGGCGCTGGCGGCGTGGATGTCGGTCAAGAACGCCGCGGTCAATCTGCCGTACGGCGGCGCCAAGGGCGGCATCCGCGTCGACCCGAAGACGCTGTCGCACAAGGAGCTGGAGCGGCTGACGCGCCGCTACACCAGCGAGATCGGCATCATCATCGGGCCGCAGCAGGACATTCCGGCGCCCGACGTCAACACCAACGCCCAGATCATGGCGTGGATGATGGACACCTACTCGATGAACGTCGGCGCCACCGCCACCGGCGTGGTCACCGGCAAGCCGATCCACCTCGGCGGCTCGCTCGGCCGCGTCAAGGCCACCGGGCGCGGCGTGTTCGTCACCGGGCGCGAGGCGGCGCGCCGGCTCAACCTCGAGCTGCAGGGCGCGCGCGTCGCGGTGCAGGGCTTCGGCAACGTCGGCTCGGCGGCCGCCGAGCTGTTCGTGGGCGCCGGCGCCAAGATCGTCGCGGTGCAGGACCACACCGGCACCGTCGTCAACACGCGCGGGCTCGATCTGGCCACGCTGATGCCGCACGTGCGCGAAGCCGGCGGCGTCGCCGGTTTCCCGGGCGCCGACCGCGCCGACGACGAGTCGTTCTGGGGCGTCGACTGCGACATCCTGATCCCGGCCGCGCTCGAGGGCCAGCTCACGCCGGCGCGAGCGCGCCGCACCAAGGCGAAGCTGGTGCTCGAGGGCGCCAACGGCCCGACGCTGCCGGCGGCCGACGACGTGTTGGCCGAACGCGGCATCCTGGTGGTGCCCGACGTCATCTGCAACGCCGGCGGCGTAACCGTCAGCTACTTCGAGTGGGTGCAGGACTTCAGCTCGTTCTTCTGGACCGAGGACGAGATCAACCTGCGGCTCGACAAGATCCTCGTGGGTGCGCTCAAGCGCATCTGGGACACCGCCGACCAGCACAAGATCACGCTGCGCACCGCCACCTTCGCGGTGGCTTGCGAGCGCATCCTGATGGCCCGGGTGGAGCGCGGGCTCTACCCCTGAGCCTCAGCCCTGCTGCCGCGCGCGGCTGCCGAAGATCGCGCTGCCCACGCGCACGAGGGTGGCGCCTTCGGCAATGGCCGCCTCGAGGTCGGCGCTCATGCCCATCGACAGCGTGTCGAGCGCGAGCCCGGAAGCGTTGAGGTCGAACAGCAGGCGCGCCAACGCGCGATGCGGCCTGCGTTGTGCGGCAAAGTCGCCCTGCGGCTCGGGCACCGCCATCAGGCCGCGCAGGTGCAGCCCCGGCAGCGCCGCCACCGAGCGCGCCAGCGCCGGCACGTCGGCCGGCGCGACCCCGCTCTTGCTCGCCTCGCCGCTGATGTTGACCTGCAGGCACACCTGCAGCGGCGGCAGCCCGGCATCGCGCTGCGCCGACAGCCGCTCGGCGATCTTCAGACGGTCGATCGTGTGCACCCAGTCGAACGACGCGGCGACCACCCGCGTCTTGTTGCTCTGCAAGGGCCCGATCAGATGCCATTCGATCGAGCCGCGCAGGTCGGCCAGCGACTGCATCTTCTCGAGGGCTTCCTGCACGTAGTTCTCGCCGAACGCGCGCTGGCCGGCGGCGTGCGCGTCGCGCACCGCTTGCGCGTCGAAAGTCTTTGTCACCGCCAGCAACGTGACGCTTTGCACGGGACGTTGCGAGGTCTCGCACGCAGTCGCGATACGCGTGCGCACTTGTTGTAACTTCGCTGCGACGCTGCCCATAATCCCGCGCAGCCTACACCCCAATCGGCGCTCCATGGACATCACGCAACTGCTCGCCTTCTCGGTGAAGAACAAGGCCTCCGACCTGCACCTGTCGTCGGGCCTGCCGCCGATGATCCGCGTGCACGGCGACGTGCGCCGCATCAACGTCGACCCGCTCGAGCACAAGCAGGTGCACGACATGGTGTACGACATCATGAACGATGCACAGCGCAAGCACTTCGAGGACACGCTCGAGTGCGACTTCAGCTTCGAGATCCAGGGGCTGGCGCGCTTTCGCGTCAACGCGTTCAACCAGAACCGCGGCGCCGGCGCGGTGTTCCGCACGATCCCGAGCAAGATCCTGACGCTCGAGCAGCTCAACACGCCCAAGGTCTTCGCCGAGCTGTCGCTCAAGCCGCGCGGGCTGGTGCTGGTGACGGGCCCCACCGGCTCGGGCAAGAGCACGACGCTCGCGGCGATGATCAACCACCTCAACGAGAGCGAGTACGCCCACGTGCTGACGGTGGAGGACCCGATCGAGTTCGTCCACGAGAGCAAGAAGTGCCTGATCAACCAGCGCGAGGTCGGTCCGCACACGCTGAGCTTCGCCAATGCGCTGCGCTCGGCGCTGCGCGAGGACCCCGACGCGATCCTGGTGGGCGAAATGCGCGATCTGGAGACGATCCGCCTCGCGTTGACCGCGGCCGAAACCGGCCACCTGGTGTTCGGCACGCTGCACACCAGTTCGGCGGCCAAGACGATCGACCGCGTGGTCGACGTGTTCCCGGCGGCCGAGAAGGAAATGGTGCGCGCGATGCTGTCGGAGTCGCTGGTCGCGGTGATCTCGCAGACGCTGTGCAAGCTCAAGGACGGCTCGGGCCGCGTGGCCGCGCACGAGATCATGATCGCCACGTCGGCGATCAAGAACCTGATCCGCGAGAACAAGATCGCGCAGATGTACTCGTCGATCCAGACCGGCCAGAGCGCCGGCATGCAGACGCTCGACCAGAACCTCACCGACCTCGTGCGCCGCAATGTGGTGTCGCCCGCGGAAGCGCGCGCGAAGGCCAAGTTCCCGGAAAACTTCCCCGGCTGACCGCCGCCACGCCGTGAAAAAACTGCTCGACCGCATCGCGGGCAATCACCGCGACAACCCGGAGACGCCCGACTCCGGCTACTTTTCCACCATGTTCCTCGAGCGCGACGGGGAGGCGCCGCCGCTGGTGCCGTGGGACGTGCGCGCCACCCAGTTGCAGGCGCAGCCGCTCGATCCGGCCGAGGGCGCGCAGAAGTTCGCGCGTGCGTGGAGCAACGACCGCCACGCGGTCGCGCTGGCCGACAGCGAACAGAAGCGGCTGATGGAGTACCTGTCGTTCGTTGGCCTGGCGCCCGACCGCGAAGTGATCGCGCAGGACGAGCAGGGCGCCTATCTGCTGATCGTGCTCGAAGGCACGATCGCCGTCGACCGCCTCCAGCCGTGGGGCGGCCGCGCGCGCCTCGGCGAGGCGCGGGTCGGCGATCTGCTGGGCGAGATGTCGCTACTCGATGCCGGTACGCGCTTCTCGTCGTGCCGCACGCTCACGCCGTGCGTGGTGGCGGTGCTGCAAGCGCACGCGCTCGACCGCATGATGACCGACGATCCGCGCCTGGCCGCGGTGCTGCTGGCCGCGCTGGCACGCCGTCTGTCGCTGCGCCTGCGGCAGGCCAGTGCGCGACTGAGCGCGCTGCTGACCAGCTCCACCTGACCGCCTGCCGGGAGAACCGACTCATGGAACGCGACCAGGCATCGAAGTTCGTCAACGACCTGCTGCGCCTGATGATCTCGCGCAACGGCTCCGACCTCTTCCTCACCGCCGACTTCCCGCCGGCAATCAAGGTCGACGGCCGCGTCACCAAGGTGAGCCCGCAGCCGCTGACCGGCCAGCACACGATGGCGCTGGCGCGCGCGGTGATGAACGACAAGCAGGCCGCCGAGTTCGAGAAGACGAAGGAGTGCAATTTCGCGATCTCGCCGCAGGGCATCGGGCGCTTCCGCTGCAATGCCTTCGTGCAGATGGGCTACATCGGGCTGGTGTTCCGCGTCATTCCACAGGCGTTGCCGACGGTCGACCAGCTCGGCCTGCCCAAGATCCTGAAGGACGTCGCGATGACCAAGCGCGGGCTGGTCATCATGGTGGGCGCCACCGGCTCGGGCAAGAGCACGTCGCTGGCGGCGATGGTCGACTGGCGCAACGAGCACTCGCACGGCCACATCATCACGATCGAGGACCCGGTGGAGTTCGTGCACCCGCACAAGAACTGCATCATCACGCAGCGCGAGGTCGGCATCGACACCGACGGCTGGGAGCACGCACTGAAGAACACGCTGCGGCAGGCACCCGACGTCATCCTGATGGGCGAGATCCGCGACCGCGAGACGATGGAGCACGCGGTGGCGTTCGCCGAGACCGGTCACCTGTGCATGGCCACGTTGCACGCCAACAGCTCCAACCAGGCGCTCGACCGCATCATCAACTTCTTCCCCGAGGAGCGGCGTGCGCAGTTGCTGATGGACCTCTCGCTCAACCTCAAGGGCATCATCTCGCAGCGGCTGCTGCCGCGCGAGGAGGGCAAGGGCCGCATCGCGGCGGTGGAGATCATGCTCAACACGCCGCTGGTGTCGGACATGATCTTCAAGGGCGAGGTCGGCGAGCTGAAGGAGCTGATGAAGCGCTCGCGCGAACTCGGCATGCAGACCTTCGACCAGTCGCTGTTCGATCTCTACGAGCAGCGGCACGTGTCGTACGAAGACGCGCTGCGCAACGCCGACTCGGTGAACGACCTGCGGCTGCAGATCAAGCTCAACAGCCAGCGCGCGCGCAACCAGGATCTGGCCGCCGGCACCGAGCACCTCACGATCGTCTGAGCCGGCCGTCGGACGGCTGGCCTCGCAGGCCGCGCTGGATCGGCGGCCCCGTCGCCCCGGTCGGCTCCCGGCGACCCGCCCCGAAGGGCATGGCGGCGGCGGATCACGGCATAAACTGCGGCTGCTTCCTTCGAGGGCTGCGATGAAAACCTACGAACCGACCCCTTCGCGCAAGACCGCGTTCCTGGGCCTGGGCGTGATGGGGCATCCGATGGCGGGGCACCTGGCGCGCGCCGGCCATGAGGTGTGTGTCTACAACCGCACCGCGGCCAAGGCGCAAGCGTGGGCCCGCGAGTACGGCGGCCGCTCGGCACCCACGCCGCGCGAGGCCGCCGCCGGCGCCGATTTCGTGTTCTGCTGCGTCGGCAACGACGACGACCTGCGCTCGGTGGTACTCGGCGAACGCGGCGCGCTGGCCGGCATGAAGAAGGGCGCGATCTTCATCGATCACACCACCGCGTCGGCGACGGTGGCGCGCGAGTTGAGCCAGGCGGCCGAGGCCTCAGGGCTGTCGTTCGTCGATGCCCCGGTTTCGGGCGGCCAGGCCGGCGCTGTCAACGGCATGCTCACCGTGATGTGCGGCGGCGACCAAGCCGCGTTCGACGCGATGAAGCCGTTGGCGATGGCGTTCGCGCGCGCGGTGACGCGGGTCGGTGCCAGCGGTGCTGGCCAACTGGCGAAGATGGTCAACCAGGTCTGCATCGCCGGCCTCGTGCAGGGCCTGTCCGAAGGCATCGCGTTCGGTCAGCGTGCCGGCCTGGACATGAAACTCGTGCTCGAGGTGATCGGCAAAGGCGCCGCGCAGAGCTGGCAGATGGACAACCGCGGCACGACGATGATCGACGACAAGTTCGACTTCGGCTTCGCGGTCGACTGGATGCGCAAGGATCTCGGCCTCGTGCTCGACGAGGCGCGGCGCAACGGCGCCCAACTGCCGGTGACCGCGCTGGTCGACCAGTTCTACGGCGACGTGCAGGCGATGGGCGGCCGCCGCTGGGACACCTCGAGCCTGATCAAGCGGCTGCGCTGATCGCGTCGGCGCGCCGCTGGTATCACTTCTTCTGCGACTCGCTCTTCGCGGCGGGATCCGGCCGGGTCGTCAGGTCGGCCAGTTCGGCCTCGCTGATGATTTCGAACACGCGCACCACCTTGCGCACGCCGCTGACCGTGCGCGCTAGATCGGCCGCTCGATTGGCCTCGCGCTCGGTGACACGGCCCATCAGGTAAACGGTACCGCGTTCGGTGACGACCTTGATGGCGTTGGCCTGCAAGTCCTTGGCGTCGACGAAGGTGGCCTTGACCTTGGTCGTCAGAAACGAGTCGTTCGAGCGCGACGAGATCGAGCTGGGCAGTCCCACCACCAGCTCATTGACGGTCGAGCGCACGTTCTCGATCCCTTGCACCGCTTGCTCGACTGCCGCGCGGTCGGCCTCGGTGGGCACCTCGCCGGTCAGCAGCACCGTGCGGTTGTAGCTGGTGACATTGACGTGCGCGCGGTCGCCGAGCAGCTCGCCCACGCGCCGGGTGGCCTTCACTTCGATGACCTGGTCCTCGACCTGGGCGCCGGTGGTGCGCCGATCGACGTACATCATCGTGCCGCCGACCATCGCGCCGCCGACCACCAGCGGTGCGCACGCGGCGAGCTGCAGCAGCGCCACCACGCCGGCGAGCAGGAGATGCACCCGGCGGGGGCGTCGAATCGATGAGGAAGGTCTTTGCGTCATGTGGGGTCCTGTTCTCCCAGCAATTGAAGATCGATGGCGTCGCATAGGCAATGCAGGATCAGCATCTGCATCTCCATCACGCGCGCGCCACGCTCATGCGCAACGCTGATCGCTGCGTCGGTCTCGCCGAGCGCGTCGCGCAGCGTGGCGCTACCGGCTCCCAGCAGCGCGATCACGGCCATGTCGCTGGCGTGCGCAGCCTGCAGGGCAGCGAGCGCCGCCTCGTGATCGCCATCGGCATCGAGCAGGAGCAGCAGATCACCGGGCGAGCCGAGCGTCGTCACCTGCCGGGCCAGCATCGCCGCCGCACCGCCGGCGCTCGACAGATGGCTCGACACCACCGTGTCGCCGCCCAGCACCATCACCGCCAGGCCCGGCCGTTCGCGCTCGAAGCGCCCCATCAACAGCGCCGCGCCCAGCGACGCCAGCGCGGCGGCGGCTCCGACCCCGCACACCAGCAGCTTGCCGCCTGCGGTGAGCACGCTCACGATGGCCTGCGAGGCCTCGGCGATCGGGCGTGACAACGACTCTGCCGATCGGTACTTCAGGTCCGCCGCATCGAAGAACTGCTGCTGGATGCGCTGCTCGAGCATGGGCGCCGATCATATGTCAGCCACTTGCCGCGACACCGAGAGCCTCGTCGCGATCCGCCGAATCGGGGTCGCGGCGGGTCGGGGTCAGGCGTCGAACGCCGCACGCACCCATTGCACGTGCGTGCCTTCTATGGCGACGACGTCGAAGCGGCAGGGCGGTGTGAACGCCAGGCCCGCGAGGTAGTGGCGTGCCGCCAGCACGATGCGCTGCCGTTTGTGCGCGCTGATGCTCGCCAGCGCACCGCCGAAGACGGTCGTCGCACGCGAGCGCACCTCGACGAACACGACGGTGCCATCGCGCTCGCGCACGATGAGGTCGATCTCGCCGCCGCGCGCGCGTGGCCCGCGGGCCACCCGATAATTGCGACACACCAAGGCCAGGCCTTGGCGCTGCAGATGCTGCAATGCCAGCGCCTCGGCACGGTCGCCCTTCGCCTTCGGCGTTGTTGCTGTCAACCGCCCTCCTTGAACCTCGACACATCACTATGCCGACAAGCCGCGGCGGCTGCAGCCGGTGGCCAGCACTACCCTGCGCCGGCGCTGTACATCGTGGCCACGCCGATCGGCAACCTGGCCGACCTCGGCCTGCGCGCGCTGCACGTGCTGGCGCTCGCCGACCTGGTGGCCTGCGAGGATAGCCGCGTCACGCAGCGCTTGCTGCGCCACTTCGGGCTCGACAAGCCCTTGCTTGCGCTGCATCGGCACAACGAGCGCGAGGCCGCTGCCGCCGTGCTGCAACGCCTGGCCGACGGGGCCCGGGTGGCGTACGCGAGCGACGCCGGAACACCCGGTGTGTCGGACCCGGGCGCGGCCTTGGTTGACGCTGCGGTGTCGCAGGGCTTTCGTGTCGTGCCGATCCCCGGCCCGAGCAGCGTGGTGACCGCGCTCAGCGTCGCAGGCGATACGGGCAGCCCGCGCTTCCGGTTCTGCGGGTTCGCGCCGCACAGCGGGCAGGAGCGGCAGCGAATGCTGCGCGACGCGTGCGCGGACGCCTGTGCGCAGGTGTGGCTCGAGGCGCCGCATCGCATCGCCTCGCTGGCCGCGATCTGGACGGCGCACGCCGGAGCCCGGCGCGTGACCGTGTGCCGCGAGCTGACCAAGCAGTTCGAGTCCGTGGCAACGCTGCCGGCCAGCGAACTGAGCGCGTGGCTGGCTGTCGATCCGAAGCGCACGCGCGGCGAGTTCGTGCTCGTGCTGCATGCCACTGCCGACGCCGCAGCCGCCGACACGGACGCAACGGGTCAACGCGTGCTCGACCTGCTGCTGACCGAACTGCCGTTGAAACAGGCCGTGTCGCTGGCGGCTCGCATCAGCGGCGCCTCGCGCAACGCGCTGTACGAGAGCGCGCTGCAGCGCCGCGAGGACAGCGCGCGCTGACGCGCGGCGCGAGGCTGCGGATCATGACGCCGGCACGCTCGCGCCGCGACTTTGCGCGTCGTGCTTCTGGCGCTTGATGTCGCGGCTGGCGCGGTTCTGCGCGTGGTGCACGCGCCGGCGCTCCTTGGCGGTCACCACGCCATCGGCCTTGGCCTTGTCTTCGGCGCGGTTGATCGCGTTCTGCTCGCGCTCGAGGCGGCGCGTTTCGCGCTTGGTGAGCTGGCCCGACGCGACGCCTTGGTCGATTCGCTTCTCCTGGTTGGCCTGACGCTGGTCGATGCCGGGGGTCGCCGCCGCGCCGGACTGCGCATACGCGACAGCCGATGCGACAGTCAGGGACAGCGCAGCCAGAATGGGCTTGAGGGGAGTGTGCATGGGGTTCCTCGAAGTTCGTGTTGAGTACGCGATCGGGCGGACCGCCCCGGCACAACGCCGGAGAAAACGACGCCGTGCACGAGGCGGCGGTAAAGCTTTGCAAACCGTGCGCGTATGCGTCGTGCTCCCTACAATGCCACGATGATCTCGCGCGAACCCACCATCGAGCGCCTGGCGACGGCTCGCCGCCTGCTGCTCGAACCCGCTTGCCTCGACGAGGCCGCGCTGCAGGAGGCGCTGTCGTGCATCGGCGGCCACCGGGTCGACGATTGCGATCTGTATTTCCAGATCACCCGGCACGAGGGCTGGAGCCTGGAAGAGGGCATCGTCAAGAGCGGCAGCTTCGGCATCGACCAGGGTGTCGGCGTGCGCGCGGTGGCCGGCGAGAAGACGGCGTTCGCGTACTCTGACGACATCTCTCGCGCGGCGCTGCTCGACGCGGCGCGCACCGTGCGCAGCATCGCGGCAGCCGGGCAGAGCAAGCAGGTCCGGGTCGGCGCCGCGACGTCCCAGGTGGCGGCCAGCCATGCGCTGTATTCGGCAATCGACCCCATCGCCACCCTCGACAGCACGCAGAAGGTCGCGCTGCTCGAGCGCGTGGAGCGCCTGGCGCGCGCGCGCGACCCGCGCATCGTGCAGGTGATGGCCAGCCTGGCAGCCGAGTACGACGTGATATTCGTCGCCCGCGCCGATGGCACGCGCGCCGCCGACGTGCGGCCACTGGTCCGCGTGTCGATCACCGTGATCGCCGAATCCAACGGCCGGCGCGAGATCGGCAGCGGCGGCGGTGGCGGCCGCTTCGGGCTCGGCTACTTCCAGGACGACGTGCTGGCTCGCTATGCCGACCAGGCCGTCAATGCCGCGCTGACCAACCTCGAGTCGCGGCCCGCGCCGGCAGGCGAGATGAGCGTCGTCCTCGGGCCGGGATGGCCGGGTGTGCTGCTGCACGAGGCCGTGGGTCACGGCCTGGAGGGTGATTTCAACCGCAAAGGGTCGTCTGCATTCTCGGGCCGTGTCGGGCAGCGTGTGGGGGCCAAGGGCGTGACGGTGCTCGACGACGGCACGCTGCCCGACCGTCGCGGCTCGCTCAACGTCGACGACGAAGGCCACGCGTCGCAGCGCAACGTGCTGATCGAAGACGGCATCTTGCGCGGCTATCTGCAGGACGCGCTCAATGCGCGCCTGATGAAGGTCAAGCCCACCGGCAACGGCCGTCGCGAAAGCTACGCGCACGTGCCGATGCCGCGCATGACCAACACCTACATGCTCGGCGGCGACAGGTCGAAGGAAGAGATCGTCGCCAGTCTCGAACGCGGGCTGTACGCCACCAATTTCGGCGGCGGCCAGGTCGACATCACCAGTGGCAAGTTCGTGTTCTCGGCGAGCGAGGCGTTCTGGGTCGAGAAGGGCCGCATCCAGTACCCAGTCAAGGGCGCGACGCTGATCGGCAACGGCCCCGACGCGCTGACAAGGGTCAGCATGATCGGCAACGACCTGTCGCTCGATACAGGCGTCGGCGTCTGCGGCAAGGACGGCCAAAGCGTGCCAGTGGGTGTGGGACAGCCGACGCTGCGCATCGACCGTCTCACGGTCGGGGGCACCGGCTGAAGCCGGTGCTCCTTGCGGAAGATCGCGCCGGTCCGCCGGCTCGACCAGCCTGCGAGCGCACGCTGCCGAACGTGCTAGAGTGCGAGCCAATGAGTAGCGCGCCGTTCTCCTTTGCGTACTTTTGGTTCTTGCCCCGACCCGGCGGCTGGATGAACGTGCGCACCTGAGAACGACGCGAACCAGACCAAACCGCCGGCAGCCCCGGCGGTTTTTTGTTGCCCACCCAGCCCCCCACGCCTCGCCAGCCAGGAACGACTTCCATGTCCCCGCGACCGACCTCCGCCGACCCGCTTCAGAGCGCCCAAGGCTTCGCGCTCAGCGAGCGCACCAGTCAGACCGACGACCAGCGCATCCGCGACGTCATTCCACTGCCACCGCCCGAGCATCTGATCCGCTTCTTCCCGATCGCCGGCACGCCGGTGGAGAAACTGATCGGCCGCACGCGCACGACGGTACGCAAGATCATGCAGGGCGACGACGACCGCCTGCTGGTCGTGATCGGACCGTGCTCGATCCACGACCCGGCCGCCGCGCTCGACTATGCGCGCCAGCTCGCTGTCGAACGCAGGCGGTACGCCGACACGCTCGAGATCGTGATGCGGGTGTACTTCGAGAAGCCGCGCACCACGGTGGGCTGGAAGGGCCTGATCAACGACCCCTACCTCGACGAAAGCTACCGCATCCACGAGGGCCTGCGCATCGCTCGCCAGTTGCTGGTGGACATCAATCGCCTGGGCGTGCCGGCCGGCAGCGAGTTCCTCGACGTGATCAGCCCGCAGTACATCGGCGACCTCATCGCCTGGGGCGCGATCGGCGCGCGCACCACCGAGAGCCAGGTGCACCGCGAACTGGCCTCGGGGCTGTCGGCGCCGATCGGCTTCAAGAACGGCACCGACGGCAACCTGAAGATCGCCGTCGATGCTATCCAGGCGGCGGCGCGGCCGCATCATTTTCTTTCGGTGCACAAGAACGGCCAGGTCGCGATCGTTCAGACCAAGGGCAATGCCGATTGCCACGTGATCCTGCGCGGCGGCAAGACGCCGAACTACGACGCCGCCAGCATCGGCGTGGCCTGCAAGGAGATCGAGGCGGCCAAGCTGCCGTGCCGCCTGATGGTCGACTGCAGCCACGCAAACTCGAGCAAGCAACACCAACGCCAGATCGAGGTGACGCGCAACGTGGCGGCGCAGGTCGCCGGCGGCACGCGCTGCATCTTCGGCGTGATGGTCGAGAGCCATCTCGCCGGCGGCGCGCAGAAGTTCAGCCCCGGCAAGGACGATCCTGCGTCCCTCGAGTACGGCAAGAGCATCACCGACGCCTGTCTCGGCTGGGACGATTCGCTGACCGTGCTGCGGCTGCTCGACGACGCAGTGCGCCAGCGGCGGCGCTGATGGCGCCGATCCGGGGCTTCAGGGCCCGTCGCGTTCGAGCTTGCGACTGCGCCAATAGACGTCGCCGCCGCCGAGGCCATCGAGGTTGGCGCGATTGAGCGTGCGGGCGAGCACGAACAGCAGATCGCTCAGCCGGTTGAGGTACTGGCGCGGAGCAGCGTTGACCGGGTCGGTCTCGCTGAGCGCGACCAGGCTGCGCTCGGCGCGCCGCGCCACGGTGCGCGCGACATGCGCGATCGCCGCGCTGCGCGTGCCTCCCGGCAAGATGAACTCGGCCAGCGGCGGCAACGCCGCGTTGTAGTGCTCGAGCGCCCGATCGAGTTCGCTCACCGCATCATCGGTCAGCAGCGCCTGGCCGGGCCACGACAGTTCGCCGCCGAGGTTGAAGAGCTGCTGCTGTACCTGCTGCAGCAGGGTGCGCACGTCGTCGGGCAGCGGCTCGCTCAGCAGTACGCCGAGCTGCGAGTTCAGTTCGTCGACATCACCCATCGCGGCGACGCGGCGATGGCTCTTGGCGACGCGCGCACCGCCGGTCAGGCCGGTGGTGCCGTCGTCACCGGTGCGGGTCGCAATCCGGGTGAGGCGCTTGCCCATCTCGGCATCGTAACCGCCGGGGCACGACCCGTCGCGTCTTCCTACAATGCGCCAGCTTCCCGGCCCGGGATTCTCGAAAGGCATGCCATGAACGCGCCCGATGTCGACGTGATGGTGAAGGTGCAGCGCCGCCCGGTGCCGCCGGCCTTCCTCGACGCCCTGGCCCAGCGCTTCGGCGATCGCTGCAGCCGCGCCCGCGCGGTGCGCGAGCAGCACGGCCGCGACGAATCGCCGTTCGACGTTCCGCCGCCCGACGCCGTGGTGTTCTGCGAGAGCACGCGCGACGTCGCCGACGCGGTGAAGCTGGCCGCGCAGCATGCAGTGCCGATCATCCCGTTCGGCGTCGGCTCGTCGCTCGAAGGCCATCTGCTCGCGGTGCAAGGCGGCATCACGCTCGATCTGCAGCGCATGAATCAGGTGCTGCGCATCAATGCCGAGGATCTGACGGTCACCGTACAGCCCGGCGTCACGCGCAAGCAGCTCAACGAGGCGGTCAAGCATCTGGGGCTGTTCTTCCCCATCGACCCCGGTGCCGACGCGTCGCTCGGCGGCATGGCCGCCACCCGCGCCTCGGGCACGAACGCCGTGCGCTACGGCACGATGCGCGAGAACGTGCTCGCGCTCGAGGTGGTCACCGCGGCCGGCGAGGTGATCCGAACCGGCACCCGCGCCAAGAAGTCGAGCGCCGGCTACGACCTGACGCGGCTGTTCGTCGGCAGCGAGGGCACGCTCGGCGTGATCACCGAGGTTTCGCTGAAGCTCTACCCGCTGCCAGAGGCGATCTCGGCGGCGATCTGCCACTTCCCGAGCGTGGCCGCGGCGGTCGACACGACGATCGCGGTGATCCAGATGGGCGTGCCGATCGCCCGCGTCGAGCTGCTCGACGCCAACGCGGTGCGCGCGGTCAACAAGCACGACAAGCTCGCGCTGCGCGAAACGCCGATGCTGTTGATGGAGTTCCACGGTAGCGACGCCGGCGTCGCCGAGCAGGCCACCACGGTGCAGGGCATCGCGAGCGAGCACGGCGGCGAGGCGTTTCAGTGGGCGAGCACGCCCGAGGAGCGCACGCGGCTGTGGACGGCGCGCCACCGCGCCTACTTCGCGGGCATGGCGGCCAACCCCGGCTGCCGCACGGTCACCACCGACGCCTGCGTGCCGATCTCGCGGCTGGCCGAGGCGATCGGCGAGTCGGTGCGCGAGGCCGAGGCGTCGGGCCTGCCGTACTACATCGTCGGCCATGTCGGCGACGGCAACTACCACGTCGCCTATTTGATCGACCCAAAGAACGGCGCCCAGTTCGACACCGCCGAGAGGCTCAACCTGCGCCTGGTGCAGCGCGCGCTGCGGCTGGAAGGCACCTGCACCGGCGAGCACGGCGTGGGGCTGCACAAGCAGGGCTTCCTGGTCGACGAGACCGGCGAGGGCGGCGTCGAGATGATGCGCACGGTCAAGCGCGCACTCGACCCGAAGAACATCCTGAACCCGGGCAAGATCTTCGCTCTCTGAGGCGCCGGCGGCCCGCGGCGCGGCCGGCTCAGTCGGGCTGCTCGGGCGCGGCCACCGACCAGGTGCCGGTCACCTCGCTGGCGGCATTGACGCTCTCGAGCTGCACGCCGAACCCCCACAGCCGTGCGACGTGCTTGAGCACCTCCTGCGCACTGTCGGCCAGCGGCCGGTCGTTGTGCTGGTAATGGCGCAGGGTCAGCGAGCGATCGCCTCGCAAGTTGACGTTCCACACCTGGATGTTGGGTTCGCGCGATCCGAGGTCGTACTGGCGCGACAGTGCCTCGCGCACGCGCCGGTAACCCGTGGGGTCGTGGATCGCGGCGACTTCGAGCTCGCTTTCCTTCTCGTCGTCGACGATCGTGAACAGGCGGAACTCGCGCATCATCTTCGGGCTCAAGTACTGGCCGATGAAGCTCTCGTCCTTGTAGTTGCGCATCGCGTGGTCGAGCGTCGGCACCCAGTCGGCGCCGGCGATTTCGGGAAACCACTGCCGGTCTTCGTCGGTGGGCGTCTGGCAGATGCGCTTGAGATCGTTGTACATCGCGAACCCGAGCGCGTACGGATTGATGCCGCTGTAGGCAGGGTGTCCGACCGGCGGCTGGTAGATCACGTTGGTGTGCGACTTCAACCACTCCATCATCACGCCGTCGGTGAGGTAGCCGTCGTCGTACATCTGATTGAGGATGTGGTAGTGCCAGAAGGTGGCCCAGCCTTCGTTCATCAACTGGCTCTGGCGCTGCGGGTAGAAGTACTGCGCCACCTTGCGCACGATGCGCACGATCTCGCGCTGCCAGGGTTCGAGCAAGGGCGCGTTCTTCTCGATGAAGTACAGCAGGTTCTCCTGCGGCTCCTCGGGGAAGCGGCGGCTCTCGGCGGCATCGCCGCCCTTGCCCGCGCGCTTGGGCAACGTGCGCCACAGATCGTTGACCTGTCTCTGCGCATAGGCCTCGCGCTCCTTGCGCTCGCGAAGCTCCTGCGCCAGCGACTTGCGGCTCGGCCGCCGGTAGCGGTCGACGCCGTGGTTGGCCAGTGCGTGGCAGGAGTCGAGGAACAACTCGACCTCGTCGAGCCCGTGGCGCTCCTCGCACTCGGCGACATAGTTCTTGGCGTAGACGAGATAGTCGATGATCGACGACGCGTCGGTCCACATGCGGAACAGGTAGTTGCCCTTGAAGAAGCTGTTGTGGCCGTACGCCGCATGCGCGATGACCAGCGCCTGCATGGCCATCGTGTTCTCCTCCATCAGGTAGGCGATGCAGGGGTTGGAGTTGATGACGATCTCGTAGGCCAGGCCCATGTGGCCGCGGCGGTAGTTCTTCTCGGTGGCAATGAACTCCTTGCCGTAGCTCCAGTGGCGGTAGTTCACCGGCATGCCGACGCTGGCGTAGGCGTCCATCATCTGCTCGGCGGTGATGACCTCGAGCTGATTCGGGTAGGTGTCGAGCCCGAAGCGCTGCGCGGTGCGCCTGATGACCGCGTGGTACTGATCGATCAGCTCGAACGACCAATCGCTGGGGTCGGGCAGCGGCTCGGTCGCCCGGCTGGCCGGCAGCGGACCGCGCGTCGGTCTGGCGTGGCTCATCGCGGTCACCTGGCTCATGCGGCCGCCGCCGCGCCCTCTTTCTTGAAGAGGTCGCGGAACACCGGATAGATCTGCGACGCCTCGGTGGCCTTGCGCATCGCGAAGTGGGGATGGCCCTCAACCAGTTGGGAGTACTCCTCCCACAGGTTCTGCTCCTCTTCGGCTACCTGGACATAGGCGAAGTAGCGCACCAGCGGCAACAGCTTGTCGGCCAGCAGTTCGCGGCAGCGGCCGGAGTCGTGGTGCCAGTTGTCGCCGTCGCTCGCCTGCGCGCCGTAGATGTTCCATTCGCTGGGCGAATAGCGCGCGCGGATGATCTCCTCCATCAGCACCAGCGCACTGGAGACCACGGTGCCGCCGGTCTCGCGGGCGTGGAAGAAGTTCTCCTCGTCGACCTCCTGTGCCTGCGTGTGGTGCCGGATGAAGACCAGCTCGATCTTGTCGTAGTGCCGCGTCAGGAACAGGTACAGCAGAATGAAGAAACGCTTGGCCAGATCCTTCCGGGCCTCGTCCATCGAGCCCGACACGTCCATCAGGCAGAACATCACCGCCTTCGTGGTGGGTACCGGCACCTTGATGCGATTGCGGAACCGCAGATCGATCGGATCGAGGTACGGGATCCGCTCGAGCCGCGCTCGCAGCAGCTCGATCTGCTCCTCGATCTCGTGGATTTCGCGCTCCTTGACCGCGTCGTCGCGGTCGCGGTGGCGCTTGAGCAGCGCCAACTGCTCCTCGAGTTCGCGCAATTCCTGGCGCCAAGTCGAGCCGATCGCGATGCGCCGGCCGATCGCGCCGCGCATCGAACGCACCACGTGCAGGTTGTTGGGCGTGCCTTCGGCGGTGAAGCCCGCGCGCTGGCTCTTCCACTCTGGCGTATCGGCAAGCTGCATGCGGATCAGGTGCGGCAGCGCCAGGTCTTCGAAGAAGACCTGCATGAACTCCTCCTTGCTGAGCGCGAAGGTGAAGTCGTCTTCGCCCTCGCCGGAGTCGCTCGCCTGCCCTTTGCCCGAGCCGCCGCCGGAGCCGCCCTTGGGCCGTTCGATGCGGTCGCCGCGAACGTAGTCCTTGTTGCCCGGGTGCACGACTTCGCGCACGCCGCCCTGGCCGTGGTGGAACACCGGCTCGGAGACGTCCTTCTTCGGAATCCGCACCTCTTCGCCGCGCTCGATATCGCGGATGCCGCGCCCATCGACCGCGCGCTTGACCGCCTCGCGGATCTGGTCTTTGTAGCGACGCAGGAACCGCTCGCGATTGCCGATCGACTTGTTCTTGCCGGCCAGCCTGCGGTCGATGATCTGGAGCATTCGGCGACCCTCGTCAGCGCGCGGTCAACTGCTCTTGCGCACGCGCAGATACCACTCGCACAGCAGGCGCACCTGCTTGCCGGTGTAGCCCTTGTCGATCATGCGATTGACGAAGTCCTCGTGCTTCTTGGCCTCGTCGGCGCTGGCCTTGGCGTTGAAGCTGATCACCGGCAGCAGTTCCTCGGTGTTGGAGAACATCTTCTTCTCGATCACCGAGCGCAGCTTCTCGTAGCTCGTCCACACCGGGTTCTTGCCCTGGTTGTTGGCGCGCGCGCGCAGCACGAAGTTGACGATCTCGTTGCGGAAGTCCTTCGGGTTGGCGATGCCCGCGGGCTTCTCGATCTTCTCCAGCTCGGCGTTCAACGCGGCGCGATCGAACACCTCGCCGGTGTCGGTGTCGCGGAACTCCTGGTCCTGGATCCAGTAGTCGGCGTAGGTGACGTAGCGGTCGAAGATGTTCTGGCCGTACTCGCTGTAGCTCTCCAGATAGGCGGTCTGGATCTCCTTGCCGATGAACTCGGCATAACGCGGCGCGAGCTGCTCCTTGATGAAGCCGACGTACTTCTGCTCCATCTCCTGCGGGAACTGCTCGCGCTCGATCTGCTGCTCGAGCACGTACATCAGGTGCACCGGATTGGCCGCCACCTCCTGGCTGTCGAAGTTGAACACCTTGGAGATGATCTTGTAGGCAAAGCGCGTCGAGATGCCGCTCATGCCTTCGTCGACTCCGGCGTAGTCGCGGTACTCCTGGTAGCTCTTGGCACGCGGGTCGGTGTCCTTCAGGTTCTCGCCGTCGTAGACCTGCATCTTGGAGAACAGCGACGAGTTCTCGGGCTCCTTCAGGCGGGTCAAGATCGCGAACTGGCTCATCATCTTCAGCGTGCCCGGGGCGCACTTGGCCTCGGCCAGCGACGAATTGCGGATCAGCTTCTCGTAGATCTTGGTCTCTTCGGAAACGCGCAGGCAGTACGGCACCTTGACGATGTAGACGCGATCGAGGAAGGCCTCGTTGTTCTTGTTGTTGCGGAAGCTCTTCCACTCGCTCTCGTTGCTGTGGGCGAGGATGATGCCGTCGAAGGGAATGGCGCCGAAACCTTCGGTACCCTTGAAGTTGCCCTCCTGCGTGGCGGTCAGCAGCGGGTGCAGCACCTTGATCGGCGCCTTGAACATCTCGACGAACTCGAGCAGCCCCTGGTTGGCCAGGCAGAGGCCTCCGGCATAGCTGTAGGCGTCGGGATCGTCCTGCGCGTAGGTCTCGAGCTTGCGGATGTCGACCTTGCCGACCAGCGAGGAAATGTCCTGGTTGTTCTCGTCGCCTGGCTCGGTCTTGCAGACGGCGATCTGCTTGAGCACCGACGGGTAGCGCTTGACCACTCGGAAACGGCGAATGTCGCCACCGTACTCTTCGAGCCGCTTGACCGCCCACGGCGACATCACGCGATTGAGATAGCGGCTTGGGATGCCGTATTCCTTTTCGAGGATCGGGCCGTCCTCGGTGAAGTTGAACAGCCCGAGCGGTGACTCGTTCACCGGGGAGCCCTTGAGCGCGTAGAACGGCACGTGCTCCATGAGCTGTTTCAGGCGCTCGGCGATCGAGCTCTTGCCGCCGCCCACGGGGCCCAGCAGGTACAGCACCTGCTTCTTCTCCTCCAGGCCCTGCGCGGCGTGCCGGAAGTACGACACCACCTGCTCGATCGAGTCCTCCATGCCGTAGAACTCGGCGAACGCCGGGTAGATCTTGATGACCTTGTTGGCGAAGATGCGCGACAGACGCGGGTCGTTGCGCGTATCGACCATTTGCGGCTCGCCGATCGCCTTGAGCATGCGTTCGGCCGCAGTGGCGTAGGCCAGCGGGTTGCGCTTGCACTCGGCCAAGTACTCTTCGAGCGAGAGTTCCTCTTCTCGCGTGCGCTCGAAGCGGGCTGCAAAGTTGCTGATCACGTCCATGCGGACCTCCTTCATCGGACCGATGCCTCGGCACAAGCTTGGTGCCGCCGACATCTGGGAAGTTCTGATGAAGTCCCGGCTGTACGGGCCCGGGCTCCATCAGAGCTTTCCGGTCTGCATCGCTGGAGGCGTCAGCTCCTCGCGCGACTCAGCATAGCGAACCTGCTTGGTCTGGTCTGTCGAGTAAAGCCCGCATTCGCGCCTTGTTCGCCTCGTGCGCCATCGACCCCACCCGCACGACTTCGCTCACATCGTAGTGCCAACAACGCAAGTACGCGACCTCCGGCTGACCCGACCTCCCTCCCCGCAGGCTCACTATGCGCCGCGACCACGGCGCTCCCGGCGTGAGTATTGGGTTCGTCCACTTGTGCTGGCGGGTGCCGTGATGTAGCGCACGCGCGGTGTTGCTGGCGGATCCACACACCGCGACCAATGGCCCAGCGCAGGCGACGAGCCTGCGAGCGCTCGATTCGCAGCCGCGGAAGGACTCGTTCAGTCGGGAGTCGCGCCAAGCTTGTCGAGCAAGCCTTCGAGTTCTTCCAACGACCCGAAGGCGATGGCGATTTCGCCGCTGTGGCCCGCGCCGCGGCGCTTGAGGCGAATCTGCACTGCTGCGGTCAGGCGATCGGCGAGCTGTTCTTCGATGCGCACGATGTCGCGCGACTTCTCGGCCGCTTGCGTCGCACGTCCGCTGGCCGCGCCTCGGCGACCGGACCGGCCAGCCACCAGACGCTCGGTCTCGCGCACCGACAGGCGTTTGGCGACGATTTCGTTGGCGCACACGATCTGCTCTGCCGCCGACACGGCCAGCAGTGCGCGCGCGTGACCCATTTCGAGGTCGCCGGCCATCAGCAGCTTTTGCACCGGCTCGGCCAGGTTGAGCAGGCGCATCAGATTGCTGGCCGCGCTGCGCGAGCGTCCTACCGCCTGCGCGGCCTGGTCATGGGTGAGCCGGAACTCATCGATCAGGCGCTGCAAGCCCTGGGCCTCCTCGAGCGGGTTGAGATCCTCGCGCTGGATGTTCTCCACCAGCGACATCACGGCAGCGGTTTCGTCAGGCACATCGCGCACCAGCACCGGCACGTCGTCCAAGCCGGCCAGCCCCGCAGCGCGCACACGACGTTCCCCGGCGATGATCTCGTAGCTGCCTGCGTCGAGCGGGCGCACCAGCACCGGTTGCATCAAGCCCTGGCTCTTGATGCTCTGCGCGAGCTGCATCAGCGAGCCCTCGTCCATGCGCGTGCGCGGTTGATAGCGGCCCGGTTTGAGCTGGCTGAGCCTCAGGCTACTCGGTTGCTGCGAGGCCTTGGGCGGCGCATCGGCCACCTTCGGGCCGAGCAATGCCTCGAGCCCCATCCCCAGCCCCTTCGGTCTCTTGGTCACCATGCAATCATTGTGGGCCATCGGCCGGCGACCATCGCGCGGCCCGAGTCGATTGACGATATCCTTGTTGCACCCCAGCGGCCGGCGCATTGCACGATGAGCTACACGGTTTATGTCGATGGCCAAGAGGGCACGACGGGCCTTCAGATCCACGAGCTGCTGGCGCAGCGCCGCGACATCGAGGTATTGCGCATCGCCGGCGACGTGCGCAAGGACGAGCGCGAACGCGCGCGGCTGCTGAACGCGGCCGACGTGGTGTTTCTCTGCCTGCCGGATCAGGCCGCGCGCGAAGCGGCGAGTTGGGTCACCAACCCGCGCACCTGCGTCATCGATGCCAGCACGGCGCATCGCGTCGACCCCGCTTGGGTGTTCGGCCTGCCCGAACTGGCGGGCGAGCAGCGCGACCGGTTGCGCCGGCACAAGCGAATCAGCAATCCGGGCTGCCATGCCACGGCCTTCATCTTGCTGATCCGTCCGCTGATCGACGCCGGGCTGATCGACCCGCGCGTCGGATTGACTGCCACCTCGATCACCGGCTACTCCGGCGGAGGCCGCAAGCTCATAGAGCAGTACCAGGTCGATCCGCCACCGCAGCGCCTGCGGTCACCGCGGCCGTACGGGCTGGCACTCGAACACAAACACGTGCCAGAGATGACGCACTGGGCCGGGTTGCAGACTCGTCCTGTGTTCATGCCCATCGTCGCCAACTTCTATAAGGGTCTTGCAGTAAGTGTGCCCTTGCATTTGACGATGTTGAGTCAGGGTGCCGATGCGCGGCGGCTGCACGAAACCCTCCGCACACGCTATGGCGGCGAGCGGTTCGTCAAGACCATGCCGCTATCGGACGCCGCCTCGTTGGACGGTGGCTACTTCGATGTTCAGGCCTGCAATGACACGAACCGATGCGAGATCTTCGTTTTCGGTAGCGCGGAGCAGGCCATTCTCGTGGCGCGGTTGGACAACCTGGGCAAAGGTGCGAGCGGCGCTGCGGTGCAGTCGATGAATCTGCATCTGGGGCTCGACGAGGGGCTCGGGCTCGTGGCTTGAGCCGTCAGTCGACCTGCTCGGCCATGGTCCGGTAGTGGTAAGAGTAGCCTTCGCTGAAACCTAGCCTGCCATACAGGGCCCGGGCCGCGCGGTTCGACGCGTCGACCTGCAAGTATCCGAGGCGCGCGCCACGATGCCGGGCGCGTTCGAGCAGCATTGCGCAGAGCTTTCGCGCCCAACCCTGATTGCGCGATTCGGTGGGCGTGAACACGTCGTAGAGGCCCACCATGTCGGCCTCGATCGCAGTCTGCCCGCACGCCAAGGGCAGGCTCTGACCGTCTCGGCGCAGCACCCAGCCTTCGAACGGCACCGGCGACAACTCGAGCCGCTGGGCGTGCGCCTGCTGCTGGGACAGCGGCGAACCGCGCAACTGGCCGATCGCCTGCGCGAAAGCCGCATGCCCGAGGCGCTGCAAACTCACCCCCACCGGCAGCGGCTCGGCCGCGAGGAGTCCCAGGTCGTTGTGGACCATCACGCGGGTATCGTCGAATGCCCGCAACCCCTGCGCCTCCAGCCACGCATCGAGCCCCAGCGGCTGCGACAGAGGCGTCAGGCGCACGATCAGGGGCAACTTCGCCTGATCGAAAACCTGTTGGCACAAGGCCAGTTTCTCCTGCAACGACAGACGGCCCCCCGAGACCGCATTCACGCAACGCGCCCGCTTGGCCTTGCCGGGCGAAAAGCGCACCAACCAGCCATCGATCCAGCGTTGCTGCGGCGGCGCGCTGGCATTCAGACCCGCGTCCTCCACGCGAGACAGGATTTCCTCAGAGGAGCAAGGCCGCATCAGGCGAGCTGACTGACGCGCCCGACCATCTCGCGCGCGAACTCGAGATAAGCCTGCGCGCCCTTGGCCGCCGGATCGAACACCACCCCCGGCTGACCATAGCTCGGCGCCTCTGCCAGGCGGACGTTGCGTGGAATCACGGCGTCGAAAACCTTGTCGCCGAAGTGAGCCTTCAATTGCTCGCTCACCTGCTGCTGCAGCGTGATGCGCGGATCGAACATGACCCGCAGCAGGCCGATGATTTCGAGGTCCGGGTTGAGGTTGGCGTGCACCTGGCGGATAGTGTTCACCAGGTCGGTCAGCCCCTCGAGGGCGAAGTACTCGCACTGCATGGGAACGATCACGCCGTGCGCGCAGCAAAGGCCGTTCAGGGTGAGCAAGCTGAGGCTGGGCGGGCAGTCGATGACGACGAAGTCGTACTCGCCGGCCACGGCTTCGAGCGCCCTTCGCAAGCGCTGATCGCGCCTTTCCAGCGCGACCAGTTCGACTTCGGCGCCGGTCAGCTCGCGGTTGGCGCCAAGAACGTCGTAACCGCCCACTTCCGAGCGCCGCCGCGCCTCGCCAACAGTCGCCGTCTCGAGCAGCACATCGTAGACCGACAGACTCAGCGAGCGTTTGTCGACCCCCGAGCCCATCGTTGCGTTGCCCTGGGGATCCAGATCGACCAGCAGCACGCGTTGTCCGACCTTCGCCAAGCCGGCAGCCAGGTTCACGGTCGTGGTGGTCTTGCCAACCCCGCCCTTCTGGTTCGCGATGCAGAAGATTCTGGCTCGCTGCCCCGCAGGCTGATCCGAAAGGCCTGCGGTCATGTCGAGATCCGGCGCATCCAGATCAAGTTTCGCTCGACGCGCGCGCCGGGCACTGTGACACGTTCCACGTGAAACGCCCCCACGGTCCTGTTCAATCCGCTCATCTCGGCCGTCGGCATTCTCCCCTTCATGGCGACCCAGACGCCACTCGGTGACAACAGGTGGCTGGTCGAAGCGATGAGTCCGTCAAGCGATGAGAACGCACGCGACACCACGACATCGAACAGTGCGTCCGGGTGCAGGCTCTCGAGCCGGGAGTGCCATGCCACCAAGTTGGCGATGCCTGACTCCATGGCGGCCTGGCGAACGAATGCCACTTTCTTGGCCACGGCGTCGACGGCCACGATCGTCCAGTCGGGTCGCAGAACAGCCAGAACCACAGCCGGAAAACCAGCCCCCGTACCGGCGTCCAGCACACGCAAGGATCTGCCTTTCGCAAGCCGGGTCAGCGGGCCGACCAGCGTCATGCTGTCGAAAACATGCTGAACCATGAAATCGACGAGCGAACCCCGAGCGCTGAGGTTATGCACGCGGTTCCAGCGCTCCAGGCATCTCAGGTACGTGATCAACTGACTGGCCTGGGCGCTTTCGATCGAGAGATCCAATTGCTGCGCAGCGTCGGCCAGCGGCTGGGAGAGATCGGGCGCTGACTCGAGTCCGGCGGGCAGATTCTTCTTCACGCGGCGGAAGACACCTCGTCGTTGCCCTCGCCCAGCGCGCGCGTCCGACCCCTTCTCAAGTGAATGAGCAGCAACGAGATGGCCGCTGGCGTCACCCCGGAAATGCGCGAAGCCTGGCCGAGCGTCGACGGTCGCTGTTGGCTCAGCTTTTGTCGCACCTCGAAGCTCAAGGCAGTGACCTTCGAATAGTCGAAATCAGGAGGCAGCGGCAGGCCTTCGTGGGCAGCCGCGCGTTTGACGGCGTCCTCCTGTCGCTCGATGTAGCCTGCGTACTTGGCCGAGATCTCCAATTGATCGACCACGGCATCGGCCAGCTCCGGGCCCAATTCCCCGTGAAGTGTTTCACGTGAAACCACCCCAAGCCCCGGCGAGGCTCTATGGGCGAGGGCAACCACGTCGTCGAAGCCCACTCCCGGACGCTTGAGCAGCTCGGCAAGGCTGTACTCGCGCTCGAGCGCCGCGCCGAGAGTCCGTTCAGCCAACTCTGACGGAACGACCGACGGCTGCACCCAGGTTGTCTTCAGGCGCTCGGCCTCGCGCGCGATCGCGTCACGCTTGCGATTGAATGCATCCCAGCGGAGATCGTCGACCAGCCCCAACCGCCGCCCCTCGTCGGTCAAACGCAGATCGGCGTTGTCTTCGCGCAGGTGCAGTCGGTACTCGGCTCGACTGGTGAACATGCGGTACGGCTCCGAGACCCCCTTCGTGACCAGGTCATCGATCAGCACCCCTAAGTACGCCATGCGGCGACCGGGTATCCATGGCTCGCGGCCGCGCGCCGCCAATGCCGCATTGGTGCCGGCATGCAGGCCTTGTGCCGCTGCCTCCTCGTAGCCTGTGGTGCCATTGATCTGGCCGGCGAAGTACAGGCCGCCAATGGCCTGGGTTTCGAAAGTCGCTTTCAAGCCTCTGGGGTCGAAATAGTCGTACTCGATGGCGTAACCCGGGCGCAGGATGTGCGCCTCCTCGAGCCCGGGAATCGTGCGCAACGCGTTCCACTGCACGTCGAACGGCAACGACGTCGAGAACCCGTTCGGATAGACCTCATGGGTCGCGAGCCCTTCGGGCTCCAGGAAGATCTGGTGCTCCGACTTGTCGGTGAACCGATTGACCTTGTCTTCGATGCTGGGGCAGTAGCGCGGCCCGACCCCTTCGATCGCCCCTGTGAACATCGGGCTGCGGTCGAAGCCGCTGCGGATGATCTCGTGCGTGCGCTCGTTGGTGTGGGTGATCCAGCAGCAGATCTGCCTCGGGTGCTGATCGGCTCGCCCCATGAAGCTGAACACCGGAACGGGGTCGCGATCGCCCGGTTGCTCGACCAGCCTGCCATAGTCGATCGATCGACCATCGATGCGAGGCGGAGTACCCGTCTTCAGTCGGCCGCGCGGCAGCCCCAGTTCGCGCAGCCTATGCGCCAACACCACGGCCGGACCGTCGCCCGCGCGGCCCCCGGCGTGGTTGCGCAGCCCGACGTGAATCCTCCCGTCCAGGAAAGTGCCGGCGGTCAGCACCACCTTTTGAGCATCAAAGCGAATGCCCACTTGCGTCGAAACACCGCTGATCTCACCATGCGGGTCGACGCACAGGTCATCGACGGCCTGCTGGAACAGCCACAAATTGGGTTGGCCTTCGAGGCGACGACGGATCGCCGCGCGATAGAGGACGCGGTCGGCCTGGGCGCGCGTGGCCCGAACCGCCGGCCCCTTCGAACCATTGAGCATGCGGAAGTGGATCCCGGCCTCATCGGTAGCAGCCGCCATCGCGCCACCGAGTACATCGATTTCCTTGACCAGATGACCCTTGCCGATGCCGCCGATCGACGGATTGCAGCTCATCTGTCCCAACGTCTCGATGCTGTGGGTCAGCAAGAGTGTGGTGCATCCCATGCGCGCGGCGGCCAACGCGGCCTCGGTGCCGGCATGGCCGCCACCGACCACGATCACGTCAAATCGTCTGGGAAACTGCATCGCCGCCCATCCTGGCAAGGCCCCGCATTGTAGGAAGCCGCCGGCGAGTCTCCCGAACGCGAGTCAGTGCGCCCTCTGCGACGCCCCGGCACCACCGACCGCGCGCAGGTCGTGCGAGACCCCGCCCTCGGCGAGCACCACCACCCGATCGGCGCTGGCGATCGTCTCGGGACGGTGCGCAACGACCACGCGCGTCAGCTTCAACTGGCGCACCGCTTGGTTCACGAGGCGCTCGCGCTCGACATCGAGGGCGCTGGTGGCCTCATCGAGAAACAACACGCGTGGCCGCTTGTAGAGCGCCCGCGCCAGCAGCACGCGCTGCTTCTGGCCGCCCGAGAGCGTCGAACCCATTTCGCCGATCAGGGTGTGGTAGCCCATCGGCAGCGCGGCGATTTCGTCGTGCACCGCCGCCAATCGCGCGCACTCGACCACGCGCTGCATGTCGGGTCGGGGATCGAAGAAGCTGATGTTGTCGGCGACCGCGCCAGCAAACAGCGGCTCGTCCTGCATCACCGTGCCGACCATCGCACGCCAGGCCGCAGCGCCCATGGTTTCGAGCGGACGCCCGGCGATCAGCACTTCGCCCTGCGACGGCACCAGGATGCCAAGCATCAGCTTGATCACCGTGGTCTTGCCGCAACCCGAGGGCCCGACGATCGCGATCGACTCGCCCGGCTCGATGGTCAGGCTCACGCTGCGCAGCACGTCGCCCTCGGTATCGGAATAGCGAAAGCCCACGTCGCGCAACTCGATGCGCGGCGGCGCCGCCGTATCGCTGTCCGGCTGCGCCTGGCCAGCGTCGGCCTGCACCCGCTCAGGCTCGGCAAGCACGATATCGGCCAGGCGCTCGCCCTGGACCTTGAGCATGCCCAACTCGGCCCATTTGTCGATCAGTGCGCCGACGCGCTGGGAGAACTGCTCCTTGTACGCGATGAAAGCGAGCAGCATGCCCACTGTCAGCGTCTGGTCCAGCACGAGCAGCGCGCCGATCCAGATCACGATCACCCGCTCCAGGCCGAACAGGCCCCGGTGGGCCACCGCGAGCGTCACCTCGAGGCGGCGCACGACGATGTCGGCATTCATCGCGTCGACCACCAGGTTCATGAAGCGCGAACGGCGGTCGGCCTCGGCCGCGAACAGCTTGATCGCCATCACGCCGCGCAACGATTCGAGGAAATGGCTGGTCTTCTTGGCGTCGTGCACCAGCGCCTCCTCCGTCGCGCGGCGCATTGGCGCGAACAGCGCCCAGCGCAGCACCGCGTAGGCGACGACGAACGCGCCCACCACCGCGCTCAACAGCGGGCTGTACAGCGCCATCATCACCAGCGTCGTCACCACCAGTGCGCCATCGAGCAGAACTTCGAGGAAGCTGGTCGTCAGCGTCTTCTGGATCTGCTGCACCGCGAAGAAGCGCGACCAGATGTCGCCCATGTGACGGCGCTCGAACCAGACCAGCGGCAAGCGCAGCAGGTGGGCGAACACGTTGCCCAACCATTGCAGGTTGAGCGTCGCCGACAGGTGCAGCACCGCCCACGAGCGGATCGCCGCGGCGGCTACCTGGATCGTCACCAGAAGCGCGAAGCCGATGCCCAACGTCACCAGCAGGTCGCGATCGGCGGTGACCAACACGTCGTCGATCACCCACTGCAGGTAGAACGGCGTCAGCAGCACGAAGAACTCGAGCACCAGCGCCAACGCGACGATCTGCGCCAGCGAGCGTTTGAGCCCGACCACTCGGCCCAGCAACTGGCGCATCGTGATGCGCCGCTGCTCGTCGTGGCGCTCGAAACCCGAGTCGGGAACGAGTTCCATCGCCGCGCCGGTGAAGTGCCTCGACAACCCAGCCCACTTCACCCAGTGCGCGCCGCGTGCGGGATCATGGATCAGCACGCCATCGCGTCTGACCTTGACCAGCACGACGAAGTGATTGAAGTCCCAGTGCAGGATCGCGGGCAGCGGAAGCTGCTCCAGCTGCTCGGGCTCGGCGCGCACCGCTCGCGTCTGCAGCTTCAATGCGCGCGCCATGGTCGCGAGGTCGGCCATCGTCGCGCCCTTGAGCGACAGATTGAAGCGCTGGCGCAATGCGGGCAGATCGATGTGCAGGCCGTGCGACGCCGCGACCATCGCCAGGCAAGCGAGTCCGCATTCGGCCGCCTCGTTCTGCAGGATCACCGGCGTTCCGGGCGCGCCGAAACCGATGCGCAGCGATCGGGCGACCGTCATCGCCGAGACCTCAGAGTCGACCGGCGACGCCGAGCACCGGCGCAAACAGCCACTCGATGAGGCGGCGCTTCTCGAGCATCACGTCGGCGTCGAGCTGCATGCCCGCAGCCAGCGGCTGCTCGCGGCCGTATGCCACCACCGATTGCCGCGCCAGGCTCACCGTCACGCGATACATCGGCTCGTCGGGCTTGATGGCCAGCGGCAACGCGGCGAGCTCGCCCGCCTGCAGAGGGGTGCTCGACACCTGAATCACCGAGCCGTCCTGGTGACCGAACTTCTGGTAGGGGAACGCCGCCACTCGCATCCGCACCGCCTGCCGCGCGCGGATGAAGCCAAGCGCGCTCGATGGTGCATACAGTTGCGCCTGGAGTCGGGTGTCGGCGGGCACCAGGCTGGCCAGCGCCACGTCGGGCGAGACGGTTTGTCCGGGCTCAGCCAGCACCGCGGCCATGGTGCCGTCTTGCGGCGCGCGGATCAGCAACTCGTGCCTGGCTTCATTCTCGGCAGATTCCTGGGCCAGCGCCTGCGCCGCGCGCTGCAGCGCGCCGGCGCGCGCCTGCTCCTGCAGCGGCAGCTCGCGGCGCTGGCCTTCCAGCTCGGCGATCTCGCGCTGCAGCGCGCTGCGCTGGCGCTCCAGCGCCACGAGCTGCGCGCGCAGCGCCAGCACCTCCTCGCCCTTCGTGTTGACTTGGGCGCCCGATACGAAGCGCTCGTCGCGCAGCGACTCCAGCCGGGTCAGCGTCTGCTGCGCCAACGCCAAGCGCTGACGCTGCAGCTCGGCTTCGGTGTCGATTTGCGCCACTTCGCGGCGCAAACCCACCAGACGCTGCGCCAGCGCCGCCTCTTGCTCGCGACCCAGCCGCTGCCGCGTCTGCAGCGTTTCGCTCAGGCTCTCCTGGCGAGCGCGCAGGCTGCGTTGCACACGCTGCTGCGCGGTGCCGTCGCCCAGGTGCTGGTCGAGCGTCAGCACGAACAACACGTCGCCCGCATGAACGTCCTGGCCCTGATTCACCCTCCGTTCGGCGACAGTGGCCAATTGCGGCGCCACCAACCGGATCCAGCCGCGGTCGGGCACCAGGACGCCGTGCACGTGCGCCTTGCGGGTGTACTCACCCAGCATCAACCAGGCGCCGACCGCCGCTGCGATGGCGATCAGCACGATCACCAGCACCGACAAGGACACGGGGCGCACCAGACGCACCTCGCCCAGCCATTGCTGGCGGTTCGCCTTGAGGGCCTCGTGCCGGAATAACGGCTTCATGACGAACGTGGCCGCCCAAACGCAGAACGGCCCGGTTGTACCGGGCCGCCGACTAGCCGGCCGGAGGGGGGAAGCGCCGGCGCGTCGAGAGAACTGGGGTTGCTACCAGCCGCCTTTGGGCAGGCCCTGACCACCGGCCACTTGCGCCAGTTGGTGCGGCTCGAGCGGCTGCAGGGTCTTCTTCGGCTCGGCCGTGGCGGCGCGCTTGCCGGCAAACAGGGTCTTGAGCAACGAGGTCTTGCGGGTTGGCTGCATGGTGGTCTCCGTTCGGGGTGTGGCGCCTGGCCCATGGCGCATGACGGAGATTGCAGCAGCGGATGCTCGACCATGAAACTGTCAACTCTTACAGGGTGACAGAGGCGGCGATTGCGGGCCAAATCGTATGTGTATGCGTCAGCGAATCAGGCCCAGCCGCAGGGCCTTGAGCACCGCCTGGTGCTTGTTGACGCTGCCGAGCTTGCGCATGGCGTTGTTCAGATGCAGCACGGCCGTTCGCTCGGTGATGCCGAGGATCGAGCCGACCTCCCAGGCCGTCTTGCCCTCCATCGTCCAGCGCAGCGCCTCGAGTTCGCGCGGCGTCAGCGGCGGCGAATCCTGGCCCGACGCATCGGGCAGCAGCACCCGCAGCGCCGCGTCGAGCGCGTGCACCGCGAACAGCTGCAGGTCGGCCACCACCCGCGTCAGTTCGTGGCGGTCTCCGGGCAACGCGCGATCGCGGTCGACGCCGAGCATGAAGTGCTTGCCTTCAGGCAAATGCAGCGCCATCGCGATGCCGGTCTGATAGCCGAAACGCGCCTGCTCCTCCCACAGCTCGCCCTGCCCCTGCGAGGTGTAGGTGCCCTGGTCCCAGATGATCGGCAGGCTCTGCCGCTTGCAATGCTGCATCACCGGATCGCGCTGCATGGCCCTGGGATCGTTGAACACGCCGAGGAACTCCCGCGGCGTGTTGTCGACCACCACGAACTCGCTGCGACCGATGCCGTGGTCGATGACCGCCACCGCCGACACCATGTCGAAGCCCAGTGCCCGACCGAAGCGCACAACTTCGTCGCGGAACTCTTCACGGTTCCTCGCCTGCAGCACCGATGAATATCCGCCTTGCAGCATGTGATCGAGTGCGCACTAGAGCGCCCGGCGCTCGTCGACCTGGAAGGTCTTACAGATTTCAAACGATTGCCGGTTGCCGAACACTAGTCGACACAGCAAACGACGAGTTGAATCATGCAAACCAAGACCCACGCCTGCCCCCCTTGGACGGTCCGCGCTTGGCCGCCGCTATTGTGGCAGGTTGACAAGCTGCAGCCACTTGTGCTGCGTCATTTGGGCACGCGCGTCACCAACCCGGGCGACCAGGTTTCGCGCACCGCGGGGCAAACCATCTGGGCCGCGGCGGCCGCCGCCGGCCAGGCCGGCATGGCCTGGGACTGGATCCAGTTGTCCGCCGGCGTGGTGGCGATGGCCGACCCGCTGTCGGTGGTCACCAATCTGCACCTGGTCGGAGCCGACGGCGACGCACTGACGCCGCTGGAATCGCTGCGCCACCTCAACGAGGTCGTGCACGCGCTGCCATGGCAAAGCGAGGTCGAGCACGTGCTGGCGGTCGCGCAGGCGGCATAGGGGCCGCCACCTCAGCGCGTCGCCGCCGCGCGCAGGCGCCGCGCGATCGCGACCAGGCAGAACGCGGTCGCCACGGCGGCCACCGCCAGCGGCACCAGAAGATCGGCCGCCCCGAAGGCATCGCCGCGCAATACGCGCCCCATCAGCGTCACCTGCGCCAGCGCCGGCAGCCAGAGGTGCCACGGGCGCTCGCCGCCGTCGTCGAACAGCGATACCAGCGGCAGCAGCGTCACCAGCAGCATCACCACGGTGTTGCTCGCCTGCGCTTCCTTGAACGTCTTGCAGCGGATGGCGATGGTCATCATCAGCGCCGACAGCATCGCCGCCAGCGGCAGCAGCAGCGCCAGGAACAGGCCCGCCTCGCGCGGGCCGAAGCGAAACAGCGCCGCCAGCGTCTCGCTGCGCATCAGGCTCTGCGCCGGCATGAAGCTCAGGCAGCTCAGCACCGCGATCAGCATGCCGACGCTGGCCACTGCGGCCCACTTGCCGATCACCAGAGCGATCGGAGAGGCCGGGGTCGTCAACAGCGGCTCGAGCGAACCGCGCTCGCGCTCGCCGGCGGTGGTGTCGAGCGCTGCGTTGAGCGCGCCGTACAGCACGGCCATCAGCACGAAGAACGGCAAGATGCCTGTCAGTTGCGCCGCACGGGCGCGCGGATCTGCGAGATCGCGCTCCTCGATCCGCGTCGGCTGCAGCAGCGCTGGCGCGACACCGCGGTAGGTCAGCCGCTGCAGCGCCAGCTCCTGGTTGAATCCCTGCAACACGCGCTGCACCCGCCGCACCGCGGCGGCCGCACGCGGGTTGGCGCTCGACGTCACCACCTCCAGCAGAGGGCGCTCCCCGCGAGTCAGCGCAGCCTCGAAATCGGGCTTCACCACCACCACCGGGCCGGCGAGCCGCCGCTGCACCAGCTCGCGTTCGTAGTCGGCCGGCGCCGTCGTGATCTGCAGGGTCTGTCGCTCGAGGAAGTTGCGCAGGCTGGGCGCATGCTCGATGCCGGCCACCATGATGTCGAGTGCCTCGGCACGCTCCTCGCTGCCGGCGACCAGCACCGACAGCCCGAACAACAGCAGTGGTCCCATCAGCACCGACGACAGCACCGCCGCCAGCAGCGTGCGACGGTCGCGCAGCGCGTCGCGGACCTCCTTGGCGAACACCGTCCAGGCGTCGCTCACGCGCCGTGCCCCCGATCGCCGCCAAAGGCAAGGTCGACGAACGCCTGCTCGAAATCGTCTTGCCCGCTCGCCCGGCACAGCTCGTCGACGCTGCCTTCGGCCACCGCACGCCCGCGCGCCATCACCACCACGTGGTCGCACAGCCGCTGCACTTCCTGCATGATGTGTGTGCAGAAAACGATGCACTTGCCGTGCTCGTCGCGCAGCCGGCGCAGCGCCTGGCGCAGACCACGGATCGACTGGACATCGAGCCCGTTGGTCGGCTCGTCGAGCACGAGGTTCGGCGGGTCGTGCACCAGCGCGCGCGCGAGCGCGGTCTTCATGCGCTCGCCCTGGCTGAAGCCCTCGGTGCGGCGATCGAGCAGCGGCTCGAAATCGAGCGTGCGCGCCAACGCCTGTGCGCGCGCGTCGGCGGCGGCGCGCGCCATGCCGTGCAGGCGCGCGTGATAGACGATGTTCTCGCGCGCCGTCAGCCGGGGGTACAGGCCGCGCGCGTCGGACAGCACGCCCAACCGCGCCAACGCGTCGCGCGGCCGCGTCGCCACGTCGACGCCGTCGACCTCGATGCGCCCTTGGTCGGGCGACAGCAGTGCCGCCACCATGCGCAAGACGGTGGTCTTGCCCGCGCCGTTGGGGCCCAACAACGCGGTGATGCGGCCGTCGATCGCCTCGAGCGTCACGCCGCGCACCGCATCCACCACCCGGGCGCGGCGGCCGCGCCCTTGCACGAAGCGCTTGTGCAGACCCTCGATGCGGATCATCGTGCCGCCTCGGCGGCCTGGCCAAGCGGCACGAACAGCCGCGGCCTCGGCAGCGCCTGCGCGCACCGCCCGTCGACTCTCAGGGCCGCGTCGTCGCTGCTCGCCTCGACGAAGCGCACCACCGCATCGCGCAGGCATGGCAGGGTCATCACGCCGTGGCCCGCGTTGGGCACCACGATGTGCCGCGCCTTCGAACCCAGCGCGCGCACCACGCGCTCACCGTGCCGCGGCGGCGTCGCCGGATCGGCTGCTCCCGACAACACCCAGGTTGCCGCGGGCGCCGGCGCGATCGTGTAGAACGCGGGGTCGACGGTGCCGCGCGGCCACGCCGTGCAGACTTGTTCGTACAGGCGCGCAAACGCGTTCCCGAATTGCGCGCCCGCGGGGTCGGTCGCCTGGGCGAGCCGCGGCACATCCTCGGCACACACCACCGAGAAATGCATCCCGGAATACAACGTCGCGCCCGCCGCCGGTGCCGAGGCCAACCCGGCCAACGCGTCGAATCGACCCGCCGCCGCCTCGCCGATCGCGGCCGGCAGCACCGCCGCCAACGCCGGCACGTACAGCGCCGAGCGCACCATGCCCAGCACCTCGTCGCGCGCGAGCCGCACCGACTCTATGCGGCCGGTCAGCGGATCGGTCAGCAGCACCTGGCGCGGCAGCGCATCGAGCACGCCTTGCCACTGCGCGCGCAGGCGCGGATGACGCGAGCGACACCCGGCATCGGCGGCGCACCACTCGAAGAGCGCGTCGAACGCGGCCTGGTTGTCGGTCGAGAACGACGCCGGCAACACCATGTCGGCCGGCGCCACGCCATCCAGCACGGCGCGCCGCACCGCTCGCGGGAACTGCCGCATGTACTCCAGCGCCGCGCGGGTGCCGTACGACGCCCCCACGAGGTTGATGGTCGGCGCGCCGAGCGCAGCACGCACCGCCTCGACATCGGTCATCGCGATCGACGTGGTGTAGCGGCGCAGGTCGCCGTACGGCAGCTTCGTCAACTGCTCGCGGCACGCCGCGAGCTGCGCCAGTTGCCGCTGCGGGTCGAGCTGCTCGACCAGCGGGCGCAGCGCCTGCCGATCGCTCTCGCAGCGCAGCGGCGCGCTGCGGCCGGTGCCTCGCTGATCGACGAACACCAGGTCGCGCCGGTTGTTCAGCCGACCGAGTTGCCCTGCCACCGGCCCGGCGAGGTCGATCGCGCTCTGGCCCGGGCCGCCGGCAAAGAAGAACACCGCGTCGGGCAGCTTGTGCTGCGCCAGCGCCGGCAGCAGCGCGAAGTGCACGTCGATCGTCGGGCCGTCGGGCTGCGCCGGGTCGAGCGGGCGCCGCACGCTGCCGCACAGCGCGCCGTGCTCGACACCCTCGAGACGGCATGGCGTCAGCGGCGCTGCCTGCGCGGCCGTCGCGAGCACCAGGCCGATCACACCTGCGGTCCAGCGCAGATTCCGGCGCGTCGTCATCGGCGCGCATTGTCCACGGCCGGCGCGGCTGCGCGCGAGCATGTCCCGGCGGCGCGCCGTGAATTTGATCCACGCTATGCTCTGCCGAGCCTTCTCACCCTCCAGGAGATTCGAATCATGAAGCTTTACTACAGCCCCGGCGCGTGTTCGCTGAGCCCGCACATCGTGCTGCGCGAACTGGGGCTGCCGTTCGAGCCCGTGCTGGCCAGCACGAAGACCCACAAGCTGACCGACGGCACCGACTATTACACCGTCAACCCCAAGGGCTACGTACCACTGCTCGAACTCGACGACGGCCAGCGCCTGACCGAGGGGCCGGCGATCGTGCAGTACCTGGCCGACTTGGCACCCGCCAAGGGCCTCGTCGCGCCGGCCGGCACGATGGCGCGCTATCGGCAGATGGAGTGGCTGAACTTCATCACCAGCGAGATCCACAAGTCGTACTCGCCGCTGTTCAACCCGGCGATGCCCGAGGAAGGCAAAGTCGTGTACCGCAAGCGCCTGCGCGGTCGCTACGAATACCTCAACCAGCAGCTCGAAGGCAAGTCGTACCTGATGGGCGACGCCTTCTCGGTGGCCGACGCCTATCTCTTCACAGTGACCAACTGGGCGCCGCACGTCTTCGTCGACATCGCCGACCTCGCCCACGTGCAGGCATACCAGAAGCGCATCGCAGCGCGCCCGGCGGTGCAGGAGGCGATGAAGGCCGAGGGCCTGCTCAAGTAGCGCGCGGCGCCGGCTCAGGTGCTCGACTTGCCTGGCGGCTGAAACGTGCGGCCGCAGGCCGCACGTTCGGCTGCACCATCGAGCTTGACGCACACCGGCTCGAGCCGGACGCGCAGGCGGGCGATCGCCGCGTCGTGCCGGCCGTCGCGGTTCCACTTCGCGAGCTGCTGATCCACCCTCGCCAACGAGCGGGCGCTGCGGCCGTCGAACGCACCGGGGTCGAGCGCCGCCTGGTCGATCATGCCGCTGACCGCGTGCTCCAGCCGCGACTCGTCGCTCGGAGCCAGCTCGACCAGCGCGCTCACGTACTGCGCGCCCCACTGCAGGCGCGTGGCCGGCCCTTCGCTGCGGACGAAAGCCTGCTCGTACCAGCGCAGCGCCTCGTCGTTGCGGCCGAGCTTGCGCGCATTGCCGGCGAGCTGGCTCATCAAGTAGAAGGGCGAGTGGCTCTTGGCCAGATTCGCTTTCAGCAACGCATCGGAGTCCGGCCACAACCCCGCCTGGCCGAGGATGTACGCGGCCGCCGTGATCACGGCCTGGCGCTCGTAGCCGTCGGTGACCTCGCGGTCGGCCGCCGCGCTGGCGTCGCGCACCTGCTTGCGCAGCAACGCCGGCATGCGCGGGTGACGCTCGGCCTTCGGCTGGTCGATGCGCGCGAGGTCGACGCGCGCTCCCAGCGCGGTCAGGCGGTCGGCACGCGACAGTGTGGCGTCGACCTGCAAGCGCTGCAGCGCCACATCGAACGCACCGACGATGGCCCTGCGATCGGCGGTGCCTGGGGTCGACAGCGCTTTCGTGATTTCGACGGCGAAGTTGGTCAGCACGTCCATCTGCGCGCGCGCGATCGACGGGTCGGCCAGCCAACTGCGCACGCGCTGCCGCAGCGCGGCGTCGGGCTTCACGCCCTTGCCGTCATCGCTGTCGGCGAGCGCCTTCAACATCAGGCGGGTGGCGCTGGCGGCCTCGCCGCTCGGGCAGGCGGCCGACAGGCCGGCCAACACGCCCGGCCGCTCTGCGGCAGGCAGCAACTGCGACTCGTCGCTGATCCACGAGTAGAACGCCAGCATGCGCCACTCGGCGCCGGGCAGCGGCTTGCCGGCGCGGGCGTCGGCCAGGACGTCCTTGGCGGCGCGGCCGCCGGCCAGGCCGAACTCCAGCAGGCGCAGCACCTGCGGCGGGTCGGCCTCGCCAGGCAGCCGCACGATTTCGGTGCCGTCGCTGCGCAGCAGCACCATCGTCGGATAGCCGCTGACCTTGAAGCGCGAGCCGAGCTTCTGCGCGCCGGGCAGGTCGCCATCGATTTCCACAGCGACCAGCGACCGGCTGCGTTCGATGAAGTCGTGGCGGTTGAACAGCGTGGCCTTGAGCTGGTTGCACGGCGGGCACCACTTGGCACCCCAATACAGCAGCACCGGCTTGTCGCTGGCGCGTGCCTGGACGAACGCGCGCTCGATGTCGGCGTTGTTCGCCGCGGGCTGCCACGCCACGCCGTCGACCGCGGCACGCGCCGCGCCGGCCAGACTCAGGGCGACGCAGGCCGCAAGTGCGACGCGATGCGCCGCGGCGAGCGCGCGGTCGGCGATCGCGGCGACCTGTGTGGGCATGGCGGCATTGTGCGCGGGGCGCGCGAAATGCGCACGCCCGCTGCCAACGATTCGTCGCCCGGCGGCGGGCATCGCAGTTCGCGATAGCGGCACGCCTGCCGGCTGTCCGACGGCAGAATCGCCGCCGGCCCCGCCGGGCCCGAGGACACTCATGGCCGAACTGCTGATCGACCCACAGACCTGGATCGCGCTGGCGACGCTGACCGCGCTGGAGCTGGTGCTGGGCATCGACAACGTCATCTTCATCTCGATCCTGGTCGACAAGCTGCCGCCGGCGCAGCGCGAGTCGGCGCGGCGCATCGGCCTGGCGATGGCGATGTTCATGCGCATCGGCCTGCTGCTGGTGCTGGCGTGGATCGTCGGCCTGGTGGCGCCGCTGTTCACGCTGTTCGGGCAGGAAGTCTCGGGGCGCGACCTGATCCTGATCGTCGGCGGGCTGTTCCTGATCTGGAAGAGCACGAGCGAGATCCATCAATCACTCGAAGGCGAGGAGGGCCACGCCTCGAGCATCGTCAAGGCCACCTTCGCGGCGGTGATCGTGCAAATCATGCTGATCGACATCGTGTTCTCGCTCGACTCGATCATCACCGCGGTGGGCATGGTCAGCCGCGTCGAGGTGATGGTGGCCGCGGTGGTGGCGAGCGTGGTGCTGATGATGTGGTTCGCCGGCCCGATCGGCCGCTTCGTGTCGAACCATCCGACGATCAAGATGCTGGCGTTGTCGTTCCTGGTGGTGATCGGCGTGGTGCTGATCGCCGAAGGCTTCGGCCACCACGTGCCCAAGGGCTACGTCTACTTCGCGATGGCGTTCTCGGTGTGCGTCGAGCTGCTCAACATCCGCATGCGCCGGCGCGCCGCGCGGCCCGCGCATCTGCACGCCGCATACGCCGCGCAGCCGGAGCAGGACGGCGGCGTGCCGCGCTGAGCCGACGGTTCAGTCGGCCCCGGGCGGCGCGCCGAGCCAGGCTTGCGACTCGTCGTCGAGCGGTTCGGCCGTCGCGCGCGCCAGCGCCATCCAGACGCCGAACGGCAGCTTCAGTGGCCGCTTCGGCGCCGGTCGCAGCACCTCGAGCGCCGCTTCGCGCGCCACCATCACACCGTACTCGGCGGGAATCTCGTCGGGCTCGCCGATGCCCTCGCGCAGCACGTACCAGCACTGGCTGCTGTTGTGCAGG
>JAJVIL010000136.1 GCA_022072045.1 Burkholderiaceae bacterium
CGCCCGCGCTGCCGACGCCCAAGGCGTGGACATCATTCAGAACTGCGAAGTCACGGGAATCCGCCGCGATGGCGGCACGGTCGTCGGTGTCGAGACCGCCAAGGGCTTCATCAAGGCGAAGAAGGTGGCGATCGTGGCCGCGGGCCACTCCAGCGTGGTCGCCGACATGGCCGGCATCCGGCTGCCGATCGAATGCCGGCCGCTGCAGGCACTGGTGTCCGAACCGCTCAAGCCGATCTTCCCGAACGTGGTGATGAGCAATGCGATCCATGCCTACATCAGCCAGTCGGACAAGGGCGACCTGGTGATCGGTGCCGGCGTCGACCAGTACGCGGGCTACGGCCAGCGTGGCAGTTACCACACGATCGAGCACACACTCCAGGCCATCGTCGAAATGTTCCCGCTGTTCTCGCGGGTGCGCATGAACCGGCAATGGGGCGGCATCGTCGACATCTCTCCCGATGCCTGCCCGATCATCGGTCTGACCCCCGTCAAGGGCCTGTACATCAATTGCGGCTGGGGCACCGGTGGTTTCAAGGCCACGCCGGGTTCGGGCTGGGTCATGGCGCACACGGTGGCGCAGGATCGGCCGCATGCGCTCAACGAAGCCCTTTCGCTGGATCGCTTCTACACCGGCCACCTGATCGACGAGCACGGCGCGGCCGGCGTCGCCCACTGACTGGCCCAGAACCGGAGACTTTCAACCATGTTGCAGATCAACTGCCCCTGGTGCGGCACGCGCGCCGAGACCGAATTCACCTGCGGTGGCGAGGGCGGCATCGTCCGGCCCGCCGCCAGCGAGACGATGACCGACACGCAGTGGGGCGACTACGTCTTCATGCGCAAGAACCCGAAGGGCGTGCACCACGAGCAGTGGCGCCATTCGAGTGGCTGCGGTCGCTGGTTTAATGCGCTGCGCGACACGGTGAGCTATCGCTTCGACGCGGTCTGGAAGATCGGCGAGGAACCGCCCGCCGCCGCGGCCAGGCATCTTCGCAGCGGAGCGGCAGCATGAACGCCCGTCTGTCGTCGGGCGGCCGTGTCGACCGCCAGCGCGTTGTGAACTTCAGGTTCAACGGACGCGCCTACCAGGGCCTGGAGGGCGATACGCTGGCCTCGGCGCTGCTGGCCAACGGCGTATCGCTGGTGGCGAGAAGCTGGAAGTACCACCGACCGCGCGGCATTCTCTCTGCCGGTGTCGAGGAGCCCAACGCCCTGGTGCAGCTGTTCGACGGGGCACGCACGGTGCCGAATGCGCGCATGACCGAAGTCAGCCTGGTCGAGGGCCTGAGCGCACGCTCGATCCATGCCAGCCCGAGCGTCGAGTTCGATGTGAAAGCCGTCAACGGCTGGTTCTCGCGCCTGATCCCGGCCGGCTTCTACTACAAGACTTTCATGGCCTCGCAAGCGGCCTGGCACTTTTTCGAAAAACACATCCGGGCCTCGAGTGGCCTGGGGGCGTCGCCCGCCGAAGCCGACACCGACCGCTACGACAAGCGCTTCGCGCATTGCGACGTGCTGGTTGTGGGCGCAGGCATGGCCGGCCTGACCGCGGCGCTCGCCGCCGCCAAAACCGGGGCGCGGGTCGTGCTGTGCGACGAGCAATCCGAACCCGGTGGCTGGTTGCTGTCCAGTGACGAAACTATCGATGGCATGCCGGCCGCGTTGTGGGTGGTGCGCTCGCTCGCCGCATTGGTCGCCATGCCCGAGGTGACGGTGTTGCCCCGCACCACCGCATTCGGCTACCAGGATCACGATCTCGTGACGCTCGTCGAGCGACGGGGTGATCACCTTGCCGCCGACAAGGCCCCGGTGTTCCGCGAACGACTCTGGAAGCTGCGCGCCAAGCAGGTGGTGCTCGCCACCGGCGCGCATGAGCGGCCACTGGTCTACGGCAACAACGATCTGCCCGGCACGATGCTGGCCAACGCGGTTTCCAGCTATGTGCGCCGCTACGCGGTGCTGCCGGGTCGAAACGCGGTGGTCTTCACCAACAACGACAGCGGCTACGACGCCGCGCTGGCACTCAAGGGCGCGGGCGCCGCAGTTCAGGTCATCGACGCGCGCGCCGCGCCCCGCGGCTCGCTGAGCCAAAAAGCCAAGAGCGCAGGCATCGGCATCTTGGCCGGCCACGTCGTCACCGAAGCGCGTGGCGGCAAGCGGGTCAGCGGCGTGGTCGTGCAAGGCATCGATGCGCAGGCTAGGCTGACCGGTGCGCCGCGCACGCTGGCCTGCGATCTGGTGGCCTTGTCAGGCGGCTTCAGCCCCGTCATTCACCTGCACTGCCAGGCCGGCAGCAAGGCAGTGTGGGACGAAGCGCGAGCGGCTTTCCTGCCCGGCAAGCCGGGACAGTCCGAGCGATCGGCCGGTTCGTGCCGCGGTCTGCAGACCCTGCACGAGTGCGCGCAGGACGGCTGGGCCGCAGGCGCCGGTGCCGCACAGTCGGCTGGCTTCGAAGCTGCCGGCGTCGCGGCGCCGACCGTGGCCGCCACCGATCCCGGCGACGTTCGCGCGTTGTGGCTGGTGCCGCATGCACGCAGCGTGAGCCGTGCGCCCAAGCAGTTCGTCGACCTGCAGAACGATGTCGCCGCGTCCGATATACAACTCGCGATCCGGGAAGGTTTCGAATCTATCGAGCACGTGAAACGCTATACCGCGATGGGCTTCGGTACCGACCAGGGCAAGACCGGCAACATCAACGGCATGGGCATCGCCGCGCAGACGCTGGGCAAGACGATCCCGCAGGTCGGCACCACCACCTTCCGACCCAACTACACGCCTGTGACTTTCGGTGCGGTGGCCGGGCTCGAACTGGGTGACGCGTTCGACCCGATCCGCACCACCGCGATCCACCCCTGGCATGTGCAGCAAGGCGCGCTGTTCGAGGACGTGGGACAGTGGAAGCGCCCGTGGTACTACCCGAAGAACGGCGAAGACATTCACGTCGCGGTCAGGCGCGAGGTGCTGTCGGCGCGCAATGGCGTCGGCACACTCGACGCATCGACGCTAGGCAAGATCGACATCCAGGGGCCGGATGCGTCGACCTTGCTGAACTGGGTTTACAGCAATGCGTGGTCGAAGCTCGAAGTGGGCAAGTGCCGCTACGGACTGATGCTGGACGAGAACGGCATGGTGTTCGACGACGGCGTCACCGTGCGCCTGGGCGAGAACCACTACCTGATGCACACCACCACCGGCGGCGCGGCGCGCGTGCTGGCGTGGATGGAACGGTGGCTGCAGACCGAGTGGCCGCACCTGAAGGTCTACCTGACGACCGTGACCGACCACTGGGCCACTACTGCGGTGGTCGGCCCGAAGAGCCGTACGCTGCTGAAGAAGCTGTGCAGTGACGTCGATTTCGACGACGCCGCGTTCCCGTTCATGTCGTACCGCGAAGGCACGGTCGCCGGCGTCAGGGCCCGCATCATGCGCATCAGTTTTTCGGGGGAGCGCAGCTACGAAGTCAACGTTCCGGCGGCCGATGGGCTGAAAGTGTGGGAGGCGATTCACGCCGCCGGCGCCGAGTTCGGCATCACGCCCTACGGGACCGAAACGATGCACGTGCTGCGCGCCGAAAAGGGCTACATCATCGTCGGCCAGGACACCGATGGCTCGGTGACACCGGTCGACCTCGGCATGGGCGCGATGGTGACCAAGACCAAGGACTGCCTGGGCAAGCGTTCGCTCGCGCGCAGCGACACCGCCCGGACCGATCGCAAGCAGTTCGTCGGGCTGCTGGCCGACGATCCGCAGTTCGTGCTGCCTGAAGGGGCGCACATCCTCGTCGGCGAATTGAAGAGCACACCTGCGCCGATGGCGGGCCACGTGACCTCGAGCTACCTGAGCCCGACGCTCGGCCGTTCGATTGCATTCGCGCTCGTCAAGGGCGGCGCCACGCGAATGGGTGAACGCGTGCATGTCGCGATGCGCGACGGTCGCACCGTCACCGCCACCCTCGCCAACCCGGTCTTCTTCGACCCCAAAGCGGAGCGTCAAAATGCTTGAAGCCCTTCAGCGCACGGCATCGACGGGTGCCAGACTTCCATCGGGGTCCACGTTTGCCCCCGATCGGGCCTTGATCGCGGGTTGGCGCGACGGGCTGGCCGTCATCAATCTGCGCGGCAACGCCGAGGACGCCGCGTTCCGCACGGCGGCGTCGCGCGCTCTCGGCCTGGAGTTGCCGGTGCAACCGTGTACGAGCGCGGCCAATGCCGTCAATCGGGTGGTCTGGGCCGGCCCCGACGACTGGTTCGTGATCGGACCCAAGGGCCAGGCCGAGACAATAGCGTCGCTGCTGCGCGCAGCGCTCGCCGGCACGCACCATGCGGTCACCGACGTGAGCAGCGGCTACACCGTGCTGCACCTGAGCGGTGCTCCGGTGCGCGAGGTGCTCGCGCAAGGCTGCCCGCTCGACCTGCACCCTCGCGTCTTCAAGCCGGGTGCGAGTGCGGGCTCGCACTTCTTCAGGGCGTCGATGTGGCTGTGGCAGACCGACGAGGCGCCGACCTACGAGGTCCTGGTGCGCCGGAGCTTCGTCGGCTACTTCTGGCTGCTGCTGGAGCGCAGCACGCAAGAGTGCGGCTTGGTCACGCGCCGCTTTGTGTGAACACCTCCTGGACTGTCAAAGTCGAGCGGATGGAAATCCAACTGCCGGTGGGGATCCATGCCGACGAGTTCGAGCCGCAGCCGGTGTGGGTCAGCCTCGCCGCAACCGGCATGGCGCCGGCATCGCCAGCCTCGCTCGACCAGTGCTTCGACTATGAGCCGCTGTGCCACTGGCTGTCGCTCGAGTGGCCACGCACGCCGCACACACCCTTACTCGAAACCCGCATCAACCAGTTGCTCGCATTCGTGTTCGGCCTGGATGCGCGGGTGCAGTCGGTGTGGGTCGGCCTGTACAAGCAACGCATGAGCCGCGGTGCTGTCGGTGTCGGGATCGAGCGCCAGGCAACGCGGCGCGAATTCGAAGCGCAGCGACGCGGCGATGCCATCGGTTCCCACACTCCGGCACCCGAAGCGGCCGAACATCAAAGGGCATCGTATGCAAGCAACTCATGCTGAGGAACGTAAGCCGGGCCACTACGTCTTGACCCTCGCGGCGGCCAGCGCGCGCGGCCAGGTTGCCGCTGTCACGGCGCTGCTGGAAGGCCACGGCGCTTACATCGAGGAGTTCGCGGTTTTCGACGACGTGCAGAGCAGCCGCTTCTACGTTCGCACCGTGTTCCGTCTCGGGGCCGACGACGCTTCCACACTGGAGACCCTGCGCCGCCAGTACGCAGACGTCGTGGCCGGGTTCGGGGACGCACAGGGCGCCGTCTACGACCTGCGGCGCCCGACCCGCGTCCTGCTCATGGTGTCCAAGGCCGACCATTGCCTGCGCGATCTGCTCTCGCAGTGGCGGCACCACGACCTGGCGATGGACATCGTCGCGGTGGTGTCCAACCACGCCGACCTCGAACCGCTGGTTGCGGCCGAGGGTCTGCCCTTCCATCACCTGCCGGTCAGCGCCGACACCAAGCCGCAGCAGGAAGCAGCGCTGCTGCGATGCATCGAAGAGCATGGCGCTGAACTGGTGGTCTTGGCGCGCTACATGCAGGTGCTTTCGGAAGAGCTATGCGGCCAACTCGCAGGGCGAGTGATCAACATTCATCATTCGTTCCTGCCTGGCTTCAAAGGAGCCAAGCCGTATGCACAAGCGCATGCTCGCGGCGTCAAACTGATCGGCGCAACCGCCCACTTCGCGACTACCGACCTGGACGAAGGGCCCATCATCGAGCAAGCCCTGGAGCGCGTGGATCATGCGTTCAGCCCCGAGCAACTGCTCAGTACCGGGCGGCATGTCGAGTGTCTGGTGCTCGGCCGGGCCTTGCGCTATGTGCTGGAGCACCGCGTCTTCATCAATGGACTTCGTACGGTGGTGCTGCGGTGACGATCCGTAGCCACCTTGGCCGTGACGCGGGCCTGCGCCAGACCGAATTGGCCGCAGCCGGACGAACCGGGTCGCTGAGCGGCGCGTGGTACCGCTTGCAGGCGCTGGTCGACTGGGAGCGCGCCGACCGCGCGCGCATGCGCGTCGACCTCGCGCCCGAGATCGACCTGATGGCGCGCCTCGGTCAGCCGCATCGGCAGTTCCGTTCGGTGCACGTGACCGGCACGAAAGGCAAGGGCTCGGTGTGTGCGCTGATCGAGGCCGCGTTGCTGCACGCGGGTTGGCGCACTGGGCGCTACGGTTCGCCGCACATCGAGCACGTGACCGAGCGCGTCAGCCTGCTCGGCCAACCGATCGCCGAAGACCTGTTCGCCGCCGCCTTGACGCGTGCGCTCGATGCATGCGACGCCGCTTGCCGGGAAGGCACGCCGGCTGCGGGCGCCAGCTGGTTCGACGTCATTACCGCAGCGGCATTCTGGTCGTTTGCCGAAGGCGGTCTGGAGTGGGCCGTGATCGAGGTCGGCATGGGCGGGCTGCTCGATTCCACCAACGTCGTGTTCCCCGAGCTCGCGATCGTGACCAACGTCGACCTGGAACACACCGAGGTGCTGGGGACGACGCTTGAGGCCATCGCGGTCCAGAAGGCAGGCATCATCAAGCAAGGCCGGCCGGTGCTGACGCAGGTGGCCACGTCGACGCCGGCCGGGCGCGTGCTGGCGGCGAGCGCCGAGGCGCTCGGGGCCGACCTGCAGTGGGTCGAAGCGGCCGGAAAGGCGGGCCTGCGGGCCGGCAACCTCGCCCTCGCACGCGCTGCGCTCGTGCGCCTCGGTCAGATGGGCGTACATAGCCCGGTGCGCGCAATGCCGCTCGGCGACATGGATCTGTCGCAGCAGGTCGCGCGTGGCGCGTGCCTGCCCGGTCGGCTCGAGGCATTCGACGTGGAGCAGATCGACCTCGCGCGGGCCGACCGGCGCGGGCGCTCGACAAGGGTAGTGCTTGATGGCGCGCATGTGGGCTTTGCCATCACGGCTGCCATCGACACGCTGCGACGCGACCCAGCCCACGCGGTGGACCCGGTGGTCCTGCTGGCCTTGGCCACGGACAAGAATGCCGCAGACATCGTCGGCCGGCTCGAATCCACAGCCGCGAATGTCGTCTGTACACGCCTCCAGGGGGATCGACCAGCGTGGGATCCGACTGAACTCGCCAGACTGTGCGCCCAACACGGGCTGCGCAGCGAAGTGATCGACGATCCAGCGCGCGGATTGGCAAGATGCCTTGAGTTGGTGCCGGCGGGCTCCTGGGTGCTGGTGACAGGCTCGCTTTACCTGGTAGGGGCCGTACGCCGTCAAATGCTCCAGAGCACCCCGGGCTTACGCGTCAGCCCGGCGCAGGCCGCCTGGGAGTAGCTCGCCAAGGGCGCCGGGCCGCCGAAGGGCTGCGCACCACTGCTCCGAAGTGTCGGCAACTGCGGGCGGCCGATGGTACGAGCATGATCAGGTGAGGTGCCAAAGAGCCGCCGGTGGCCAGCGGCAGGAACTGGCCGATAGCTGGTCCCAGCGAGCGGCAGCTTCCTGGTACCTCATCCGGGGCTTCACCTGACTGGCCGGCGGTCAAGCGCAGGCGGCCTTCCAACCACAGTGGCGCGCCATAGCGCCCGACGCTGAAACTGCCAAGACTCTCAACAGTGTTGAGAGGCCAACCCATCGGAAAACTCGAAGTTTCGCAACGCTGCCAAGATAAACAACATTAACTTGGTAGACATGCCGAAGGTCTAAACTGGTATGCATGGAAATCGCGCTGTCAGCGACGTCGGGCTCGCCCACAGAACCATCGTGGCCGGACGAGGCTTCGCTGGCCGCCTTCCGCGCCTGGCTTCAAGGTGTGCCCAGCCGCGCCGCCGTGGATCGCTATCTGGTCGATCGCCGGGCTGCCGGCGCATCGGCGCGCTCGGTGATCGGGAGGGTGAAGCGCCAGCTGATGGCCTTCGCGACGAGCCGCGCGCGTGCAGACCTGGCCGCCACTTTGTCGGCGGCCAGTCCACTCGACCGGAAACTCGTCAAGGCCGGCGCTGCCGCCATCGAGACGTTGCGCGGGATGCCCACTCCGCAGCCTCTCCTTGGCGACGCCGTCGAGCGCTGGCTACCTCTGCGGCTCGTTGGCGTGTTGCACGCGGCGGGCATCCGCACGCTGGCCGACCTGTCCCTGCGCGTGCCCAGGCGCCAGCGGTGGTGGGCAGGCATCGCGGGGCTCGGTCCGGCAGGTGCCCGTCACATCGAGGCGTTCTTTGCCCAACATCCTGCGCTGACCGAACGCGCTCGCGCGCTGATCACAGTGAACCAGGCGCAGGAACTGGTCCCCTGGGAGCGACTGGTCATCCCCGTAGACGTCGATGGCTCCCGGGGTACCTTCCGAGCGCCGCGGGCCAGCTGTGCGCTCGACGCCTGCAACGACAGCCAGGCCGTGAACGCCTGGCTGTCGCTGCACGAGTCGGCGGCGACCCAGCGGGCCTACCGCAAGGAGGCCGAGCGGCTGATCCTGTGGGCGATCGTCGAGCGCGGGCGTGCTTTGTCGTCGCTGACCACCGAGGAAGCCATTGCCTACCGCGCCTTCCTGCGTCATCCGAGCCCTCGCGCACGCTGGGTCGGCCCACCGCAGCCGCGGTCGTCGCCTGCGTGGCGCCCCTTCGCTGGCGACCTGTCGGCGCGCTCGGCAGCCTATGCGCTGTCTGTACTCAACGCCCTGTACCGTTGGCTCATCGAGCAGCGCTACGTGCTGGCCAACCCGTTCGCCGGCGTCAAGGTGCGAGGCGGGCGGCCGGCGCAACTCGACACGTCTCACGCCTTCACCGAGCACGAGTGGAAGCTCGTCCGGGTCGTCGCCGAAGGCCTGGAGTGGTCCTACGGCTGGAGCAAGCCGGCAGCGCAGCGGCTGCGCTTCCTGATGGACTTTGCCTACGCCACGGGCCTGCGAATCAGCGAGCTCGTGGGCGCGCGACTGGGCGCGATCGACTCGGACGCGCACGGCGACACGTGGATCCGGGTCGTCGGCAAGGGCCACAAGGCCGGCAAGGTCGTGTTGCCGCCGCTGGCCCGTGCCGCCCTCGATCGCTACCTTGTTCAACGGGGGCTGCCCGTGACGCCTTCGAAGTGGCGCCCGTCCACTTTGCTGATTGGCAGTCTTGGCGAGGATGGAAGTGGGATCTCCTCGTGGCGGCTGTGGCGAGTGATGAAGCGGTTCTTCGGCACGGCGGCTGAAGTCGTGGAGGAAGGCTCCCCGGCCCTCGCCGAGAAGTTGCGGCGGGCCACGCCGCACTGGACGAGACACACGCATGCCACGCACCTCCTCGAAGGCGGCGCCGAACTGACCACGGTGCGCGACAACCTGCGGCACGCCTCGCTCGCCACGACCTCGATGTACCTGCACACCGACGATGCCCGACGGGCCAAGCAGGTGGCCGATCGGTTCGCTGCCCCGCGTTCATAGCCTACAGTCGTCTCGCCCACACGCACACCGCACTACCCATGCAGCCAATCACCTGCGACGCCTGCCGTCAGCCCACGCCCGCCCACGATGTCGTGAACTACGGGTCGATGGAGGGCGGCTACCGGCAGCTCTGCGGCCGATGCTTCAACGAGGCGGCCGCCAGCCGCGTCGGTCTGCAGGGGTTCGAGCACGTGGTCTTCGAACCCGTGCGCATGGTCGACGGGCGCGGCGCCGAGCACGAGTTCCGGTTTCGCACCAGGCTGTTCGGGCCCGGCATGGCGATTGACGCGTTCGAGCTGCGCGACGGCAGCCCGGCCGGGTATGAGTTTCAGGTGATCGGGAAGCCAGATGACGACCCTCTGGAGTTGCTAGGCAAGCTCATTGGCAAGATGCGCCGGGCCCTGGCTCTCACCCACATCGAGGACACCGACCACGGCCTGCAGGTGAACGATCGCCTGATCTTGCGTGGCACTGTCGACAGCGACCCCGACGACGACCATCGTGTACCGATGGTCGTCATCGATGGTCGAGAGATCTCCTGGGACGAACTCGGCCGCATGGTGGCGGCTTTCGAGGGCTGGCAGTTCAAGCTGGAGTTTCGCGACCGGAGCGAAGAGGTCTGACCCGGCAGATCGGGAGGAACCGCAGGGCGCGGGCCGCATGGGGCTGCCAGCCACGAAGCGCACCAATCTGCACGAAAAATATGGAGCGTCCGAAAGTGCTGGAAACGTAAGTGCTTGTCGTGCAACGGGTTTTCAGAGCAAAGCGCACCAATCTGCACGAAAAGTACGACTACCCCAATCTCAGGCTCCCATGCTCTTCTGACGAACGTCGTCATCGCCTGGAACACCATGAAGATGCAGGCCGTCGTCGACCGCTGGCGCAACGAGAGGCACCCCATCGAAGATGCCTGGATCCGCCGCATGGGGCCGGTGCACTTCGGCAACGTGAACTTCCGAGGACTCATCGCGTTTGGGGTCGAACGCTACTCGGATGCGCTGCTGCAGAAGCCGGCCGGAATCCGCCGCTCGGCCACGAATTGATCTGTGCTCAAAAATTAGGCAGCGTTGTTTTCCGTGCCGTTTGTAGCGGTTTGCGTGCCGCAACTCCTTAAGAATCAATGCCTTACGAATTGCCCATTTCTTGGGCAGCGTTGTTTCTCGTGCAATTTGTAGCGGTTCTGGCCGCGAGTAATTTCATATTCGGCGCACGCCGAATATTGCCCATTCGGCGAATATTGGCCGATCACGAGAATCGCTGCGGGCTCAGCGCCTGCGTGCTGCAAACACCCCCTCTAACTGCCGCGCGCGCTTGACCTCATCGCCGTGTAGGTAGGTCGACGTCGTGGACACGGAGGCGTGGCGCAGGTTGTCGCGCACGGTCGTGAGTTCGGCGCCGCCCTCCAGCGCGTGTGAGGCGTGCGTGTGCCGCAGCCAGTGCGGCGTGGCACGGCGCAGCTTCTGCGCAGTGGCCGGCGCCTCGGTCTCCACCGCCTTGGCGGCCGCCTCGAAGAACCGGCGCAGCACCGCCCGCAGGCGCGCGGGCGTGATGGCCACGCCGTCTTCTGCCAGGCTGGCCAGCAGCGGCGTGGCCGGATCCCAGCGCGAACGCGTTGTCGGGAGCCCGCGCTGCGCCAGGTAGGAGTCCAGGGCCTCGCGCGCCAGCGACGGAAGCGCCACCTTGCCGCGCTTGCCACCCTTGCCCACCAGCTCGAGCCAGTGATCGCCTCGGCCGTCGACCTGGATCTGACCGAGCGACTGGCCCACCAACTCGCCGCCGCGCAGGCCGCAGGCGTAGCCGAAGTCCAGCAGGAACCGCAGCCGCTGCGCGGCGGGCACGGTCCATCCATGCGACCACTCGAGGCCGTCGGCGACCGTGCGGATCCATGTCCACTCACCGTCGCTGAAGGCTCGCGAGGCATCCAGAGCCGCAGTGCGCGCGCCGCCGCGCACCTTGATGCCGGCAAACGGGTTGGCTAGCACGTAGCGCTGCTCGATAAGCCAGCGAAACAGCGCGCCGAGCACCGACAGCGCGTGGGCCAGTGAGCGTGAGGACAGCGCCCCGGCAAAGGGCCGCCATTCGGGTGAGCCGCGCGGCCGCGACGGGCCCACCCAGCGAGTCCGCGGCATAGGCTGGCGCAGGAATGCGCGGTAGGCGATCGCATCCTCGGTCGTGAGCGAGGACAGCGGCTTGCCCCGCTCGACGATCGCCCACAGGATCAGACGCTCGGCTTCCTTGCGATATGCGCGCTGCGTGGCGTCGGACTCGTGCAGCGACAGCCAGGCCTGTACCGCGTGGTAGTCGTTGTCGGCGGAGAGGATGCAGCTCGCGCGCGGTGCGCGGAACGCACCGCGGGAGCCGTCGAACTCCTCAGGCACTTGCAGGCGTTCCCAGGGAACGACATCCTGAGGGGCCTCCGGAGCCACCAGCGCCCGGGCGCGCTCGGTCAGTTCGGGATTGCGGGCGAAGAACGCCTCGACCGAGCGGGCGCCCGCCTGGCCCAGGCCCGGAATCGCCGCCCACCAGCGCCGGCGCCTCGGGATGCGCACGGTCAGCTCTGCCAGCGTCTTGATGCCGTGCGCCTTCAGGGCGCTTGCGACACGTGCCGGCAGCCAGCGGCCGACGTCGTCACCGATCAGCGGCATCGGCTGGGGCAAGGCGCGCAGTTGCTCGATCGCGCGCTGCAGATCGCGCGCGCTGAACACACCCCGATCGCCTGAACGCTCAAGCTCGATGGCCAAGTCCTCGCGATGGCGCTCTCGCGCGAACCGGACCAATGCACGGCGCGTGCGTCCGAGGACCGCCCGCGACGACTGGCCATCGGCCTTCTTGTCGCCGAGGTAGCGGGTGACGGCCTCGCGGGCGGACAGGCCCTCGTGCCAGGCGCGCAGTGCCGCCAGCGCCGAGGCGTCGGGAAACCCGTCTTGGACCGCCTGTGCGGTCTGGCGACTTTTCATCGCTGCCAGTTTAGCGTTACGACATCGCTAATGCGATAAGAATACTTATCGCATCAGTCGCATTCGCCGCGTCACCCAGTTGCGTCAAATCTCGGTCTGCTCGGAAATCCTCCAGCGCGTCGTCGAGCTCGATGCCGAGATAGCGCACGGTGCTCTCAATCTTGGAGTGCCCGAGGAGAAGCTGAATCGCGCGAATGTTCTTCGTGCGCTTGTAGATCAAGGTTGCCTTGGTCCGTCGAAGCGAGTGCGTACCGTATCGGGCTGGATCCAGCCCGACTGACCGAACCCATCCCTTCACGATCCTGGCATGCTGACGCGAGGACAGGTGGGTTTCGCGTGCGCGGCCGGGAAACAGGTAACTCGTTGAACGGAGCTGGGCATTCGCCACCCAGGCCGCGACCGAGTCACGCGTTGTCTCGGTGATCTCGAACTGCACTGGCCGCTGTGTCTTGCGCTGCATCACTATCGCCCTCGGGGCGATCGTCGGCCCTTGGTAGACGTCGCGAACCCGAAGAGCGATCAAGTCACAACTGCGAAGTTTGATGTCCAGAGCGAGATTGAACAGCGCGAGGTCTCGCAACTTCCCTGGCGCTTCGATATCGCGAGTTATCGAAACGAGTCGCCCGCCGCTAGTCACGCCGTAACTCGTGGCTGTGGCTCGACCTCCGTGAAGGCGAAGTCGACACGAACTCCCCCAGCGCCTCATAGGGCAACCTCCGCCTTCGACCGCATACAGCCTGGGCGCCGCCGCTGCCGTCGCATCGAGCCCGCAATACTGCCCTACAACTTCACCATGTTGATCAATCCGCCATCCACCGGCAGCACCGTGCCGTTCACATAGCGCGACTCGTCCGAAGCGAAAAACAGGCTGGCGTTCGCTATGTCCCAGACCTCGCCCTGTCGCCCCGTCGGTGACATCGCGTCTCGCTTTTTCCACATTTCGTCGAGGTCGCCGCCATAGAGCTTCGTGTTGTTCTGCTCGACGATCGGCGACTTGATCAGCCCGACCAGGACCACATTGCTGCGAATCCCAAGGGGCGCGTACTGGATCGCGATCTCGCGGGACATCGCGATCATCGCGGCCTTCGACGCCGCATAGGCGAACTTCGGGAACGGGATGGCGCGCTCGCCGTTGATCGAGCCGATGTTCACGATGGAGCCGGACCGCTGCCGCTCCATGTGCGGCAAAGCGAACTTCGCCGTGAGGAACATGCTCTTGGCGTTCACGTTCATCATGCGGTCCCACTGCTCTTCCGCATAGTCCACGGGGCCGCCGGAATTGGTGATGCCGACGTTGTTGTGCAGCACGTCGATGCGTCCGAACCGCGAGATGCATTCGTCCACCATTGCGCGGCAATCCTCCGCGCGCGAAACGTCCGCGCGGAAGGGAATGCATTCGCCGCCCTCTTCACGAATCATCGCCGCGGTCGCCTCCGCCAGTGCGGGGTCGAGGTCGGCCGCGATCACCTTCGCGCCCTCACGCGCATACAGGATGGCGCAGGCCTTGCCGTTGCCGATGCCGTCGCCGCGCGTGCCCGCGCCCGTGACGATGGCCACCTTGCCTTCGAGTCGCTTGCCCATCGCCATCACCCCACGCGGCGCTGTGCGCCTTCCCAGAACTTGTCGCGGATCTCGCGCTTGAGCACCTTGCCGTTGGGGCTGCGAGGAAGGCTGGCCACGAAGTCAACGGTCTTGGGCGCATGCACCGAGCCCAGCTTGGACTTCACCAGCTTGATGATCTCTTCGTCCGTCACGGTGGTTTCCGGCTTCAACTGGATCACCGCCTTGACGGCCTCGCCCCACTTTTCGTCGGGCACGCCGACGACGGCACAGTCTTCGACGGCCGGGTGGCTCGCGATCACGTGCTCGACTTCCGCACTGAACACGTTGAAGCCGCCGGTCACGATCATGTCCTTCTTGCGGTCGACGATGTAGAAGAAGCCCTGCGCGTCCTTGTAGCCGACGTCGCCGGTGTGGTGCCATCCGAACTTCGACGCCTCTTCGGTCGCCGCTTCGTTCTCGTAGTAGCCGCCAAACACGAGGTCGCCGCGCGCGACGATCTCGCCGCGCTCGCCCGGCGGCAGAAGTGTCCCGTCCTCAGACATGATCTCCACGCGCTGGCCCAGGGTTGCGCGGCCACAGCTCGAATAGCGATCACTATCCGGCGGCGCGTTCAGGAGGTCGCGCGTCGAAAGGAAGGTGAGGAACATCGGCGCCTCGGCCTGGCCGAAAGACTGGCACATGACCGGACCGAACACCTCCATCGCCTCGCGGAACTTTGCGGGGGCGACGGGTGCTGCCGCCAGAACGATGGCCCGCAATGAGGAGTAGTCGAACTCGCGCACACGCGGATGCGCGAGCATGCTGTAGAGCACCGTGGGCGGAATATAGAAGTGCGTCACCTTGTGACGCTGGATCGCCTCTAGGATGCCCAGAGCATTGGCCGAAGGCAGCACGACGTTGGTGGCACCTTCGGCCATCATCATCAGCCCCACCACGCCGGCGCCATGAGTCATCGGTGCGGCCACGAGGTGCACGGCCGGCCTGTCGGTCGGCAGGCATGTCCAGAATGCCTTGATTGCAGAACCCCAGGTGCGCTGCGTCCACTTGGCGGCCTTGGAAAGGCCCGTGGTCCCCCCGGTGGGGAAAACGGTTTCGACGCGCGTCGCGTCGTCGATTGGCTCTGGCGCGGGCGCGCTCGCCTCGCCCATGAACGCGGACAGGCTGACCCCGACGCCGTCCTCGGCAGGCTCCTCGATACAGACGAAGTGCCGCAGCGACGGAACGGTCTCGCGCAATTCCTTCACCTGCTCATTGAGCGACGGGTGGAAGAACAGCACCGAGCACTTCGTCGTACGCAGGAAGGCCGCATTGACGTGCACGGGGTTGCGCATGTTGATCGGCACCCACCGGCCTCCAGCGCGGAAGATGCCGATCATGGCGCAGAACGCCTTCGGATCGTTGGGGCTGTACACGGCGACGTTTGCGGCCGCGTTCCCGGCAGCGTGCAATCCAGCCGCTACGCGCTCGGCAAGCTCGTTCACCTGCGCGTACGTGTACGCGCCTTGGCCATCGGCGTCAACAAACGCCGTGCGCTCCGGAGCGCTCAGCATGCCGCGCCTGAAATAGTCGATCAGCCTCATGAGGGTTCCCGCGAGATGTTACAGGTAGGTTGTAGTTTATCGGCCCGGAGGTCCGATCCGACTACGGGTTAAGGAAAGTCTGCAAAACCCCGTGCCGATCCGCATAGCCTGACCGGCCCGCGCCAGCGACGATCGTGGCCATGAAGCAGCTTGGACTTGGCTTGAACCTGTCGACCAAGAGGACGCGCAAGCGCGAGTTCCTCGATGAGATGGAGCGTGTCGTGCCGTGGACGGCGCTGGTGCAGGTTGTCGAGCCGTACTACCCGAAGGCCAAGACCGGCCGCCCGCCGTTCGGCATCGAGACGATGCTGCGGATCCACTACCTGCAGCAGTGGTTCGCGCTGTCGGACCCGGCGATGGAAGAGGCGTTGCACGACATGCCGGTGTTCCGCGAGTTCGCCCAGCTTGGCGACGGCGTGACCCGGCTGCCCGACGAGACCACCATCCTGCGCTTCCGCCACCTTCTGGAGAAGCACGACCTGGCCACCGACATGCTGCGGGTGGTCAACGACATCCTGCAGGCCAAGGGCCTGATGATGAAGAAGGGCACGGTTGTGGACGCCACGCTGATCGCCGCACCCAGCTCGACGAAGAACGCCGAAGGCGAGCGTGACCCGGATATGAAGCAGGCCAAGAAGGGCAACCAGTGGTACTTCGGCATGAAGGCCCACATCGGCGTGGATGCGCACTCCGGGCTGGTGCACAGCGTGGTGGGCACGGCGGCCAGCGTCAACGACGTGACGCAGGCCGGTGCGCTGCTGCACGGTGAAGAGGAAGCCGCCTTCGGCGACGCGGGCTATCAGGGCGTGCACAAGCGGCCCGAAGCCGCGGGCCCGGCCTGGCACGTCGCCATGCGCCCGGGCCAGCGGCGCAAGCTCAACCCGTTCATCGAGCCGGAGTTCATCGCCGAGCAGATCGAGCGCGCCAAGGCCAGCGTGAGGGCCAAGGTGGAGCATCCGTTCCGCGTGCTCAAGCGGCAGTTCGGCTACACCAAGGTGCGCTACCGCGGGCTGAAGAAGAACACCGCGCAGATCGTCACGCTGTTCGCGCTGGGCAACCTGTGGATGGCGCGGCGCTTGATGGGAGCGGCGGGATGAGTGCGTCCGAAGCGGCCGCAGGGGCTGCGCCGGACGCGCAGAACGCCACGCAAGGGCCCAGAGGCAGCGTCCAACACACGCTTGATAGGCTGGCCGACGGCTGCGCTGCATCAACTCACCTAAAAGTGCGCTTCGCATTGCGTTGTGCAGACCTTCCTTAATACTCGCACAAGCGGCTTGTTATATGTGCTCGAATTCCGCAAGGAGCTCTCACGATGAAGCGACGCAGCATACTCGCGCTGCCCCTGCTGGCCACCGGCATCCCGATGTTGGCACTGGCGGAAGGCGCTTACCCCGACAAACCCATCAAGCTCATCGTCCCGTTCGCGCCCGGCACGGCGCTCGATATCGTGGGTCGGCTGGCCGCGGCCGGGGCTTCGGAAGAGCTCAAGGTGCCGATCGTCGTCGACAACAAGCTTGGAGCGTCGGGCGTCATCGGCACCGAAGTGGTGGCGAAGGCCGCGCCCGACGGCTACACACTGCTCTTCACGGCGCCGGCACACTACATCAACCAATTCGTTTTCGCTTCGCTGCCATTCGATGCGGTGAAGGATTTCCGTCCCGTCACCAAGGTTAGCAATGCGCAGCTCGTCATGGTGGCCGGAAAGTCCTCGCCGTTCACCACCGCGAAGCAGGTCATCGAGTTCGCGAAGGCAAACCCGGGCAAGCTGAGGTACTCGTCCAGCGGGCTGGGCGGGACGATTCACCTCGCCTTCTCCCTGTTCAACCAGATGGCAGGAACGACGATCGAACACGTCCCCTACACCAGCGGCAGCCAGGCGCTCACCGACGTTATCGCCGGCCACCTGGACATCACCTTCACCGCCATCGCGACTGCACTGCCTCAAGCGAAGGCAGGCAACTTGAAGCTGCTCGGCGTGAGCGGCCTCAAGCGGTCCAGCGCCATGCCGGAAGTCCCGACGATTTCGGAGGCCGCGTTGCCGGGCTTCGAGCTCACGTCCTGGGGCGGCGCGCTGGCACGCAACAACGTGCCCGACGCCCTCATCGAGAAACTGAATGCGGCGTTCCTGAAGGTAGCTCAGCGGTCGGAGTTTCAGGCCAAGCTGGTTGCGGCCGGCATCGAGCCCGACCCGCTGGGCACGGGCGCTTTCGCCAAGCAGATCGAAGCAGAAGTGCCGAAGTGGAAGCGCCTCGTCGAATCGACCGGTGCCGCTCACTCCCAGAAGCAGTAGACGCAACTCGGCATGTCCAACACTGCAGGCGATGAGGATCCATCTTTCCTTGCTGCCGGCCCCGGCGGCGAGCTGGCCGTCGTCCACTTTCCTCACGACGCAGCCCATCACTACGTGCCACCGAAGTTCCGGCTGGCGCCGTCCTCGCGCGGCACGGTCATTGCCGCGCACCCTCCAGACCTTTTGCCCACCCCAGGAGACCTGCAATGAAGAAATTGCTTCCCGCCCTGATCGCGATCACGTGCCTTGCCTTCGGCTCCATCGCGACGGCACAGGACGCCTTCCCTTCCCGCCCCGTGAAGATGATCGTTCCCTATCCGGCCGGCGGCGGAGGGGATATCCTGGCGCGCGCCATCGCGGACGTCTTCCAGAAGCAGACGGGCCAGCCGATGGTCATCGACAACCGCGCGGGCGCGAACGGCATGATCGGCGCCGCGGCGTGCAAGGGCGCCGCCGCCGACGGGTACACGTACTGCCTGCCCGTGTCCGACGTCATGGCCATCAACACGCACATTTACAAGAAGGTGCCCTATGACGTCGAACACGACTTCACCGTCGTCGCCCCGATCGCGACGGTCGTGCTCGCGATCGTCGCCAACAGCAGCGTTCCTGCCAAGGACCTGAAGGAACTCGCCGCCTGGTCACAGGCGAATAAGCAGAAGGCGAACTTCGCCACGTGGGGTGTCGGCAGTGCGGCCCACCTGATGATGGCGCAGTTCAACAAGTCGATGGGCGGCAGCTTCACGAATGTCCCCTACCCCGGCGTGCCACAGATGCTGCAGGCAACGCTCGGCGGCGATGCCTCGGCGACGCTGCTGTTCTATGGTCCCATCGCGCAGTTCATCAACGAAGGCAAGATGCGCCCGCTCGCAGTGCTGGCAGGCGAGCGGTATCCCGCCCTGCCCAACGTCCCCACCGTAAGTGAAGCTGGCTTCAACTTCACGCCCACCGTCTACTACGGCGTGTATGCGCCCGCCGGCACGCCGCCGGCCATAGTCAGCCGCATGGGCCAGTTGCTGACGACCGCGGCGGCCGACCCCGCGGTCCTGAAGACGATGAGCGCTGCCGGGTTCGCGCCATTGAACGAGACGCCCAAGGCGTTTTCCGAGCGGGTGGCGCGCGACCGTGCCGCATGGGGTCCGATCGCGAAATCGCTCGGGCTCTCACTGGAGTGAGCACGCCTTAGACTCAAGGCATGCCAAGTGCTTCAACGTCCGCCGCGAAGCCGCACGCCGCGCGGCTGTCCGCATCCGAACTCAAGCGGCTCGTCCACAAGGGGCTCGTGCTGCATTTCATGCTGCAGCTGAGCCTCGGCGATGATGCCGATGCAAGGTTGCTCACGAAGACGCTCGGGCGCGTCCATCACCGCATCCTCTACTTCGCGCACTTTACCCCCGGCATCACCGTCAGCGAACTGCTCGCCGTGCTCGGTGTGAAACACCAAAACATCCAAGCACCACTGCGGCAACTGATCGCGGACGGGTTCATCCTGAGCCGGGCGTCCGAGCAGGACGGACGAGTCAAGCAGCTGTATTGCTCCCGCAAGGGGGACAAGCTCCTGGAGTTCGTCTCGGCGGGCCAGCGCGAGCGTATCCAGCGCGGTTACGACAGCGTGAGCGAGGCGGATGTGGAAAGTTATTTCAAGGTGGTGACGGCCATGCTGGGTCCCGAGCGTCGTGAATGGGTGCGGCGACTCACCGAGCTGGATGACCCGACCGAGTCCGTATGAGCCGCCTCCCCTTCGTCCCCGAGCAGCCGGAGGACCCGCAAGTCGCCGATGTGTTCCAGCGGTTGCGAAAACGTTGGCAGGGTGCACCGGTGTTGCACCTTTATCGGCTGCTCGGATGGGCGCCCGGCCTGCTGCCGGCTTGGATGGAGTTCGGGCATGCTTTGCGGTTCAAGACCAGCTCGCCAGCGGCGCTGCGGGAACTGATGATCGTTCGCTCCGGACAGCTGCAGCAGGCCGAATACGAGTGGAAGCATCACTGGGTGGCCGCGCTCGATGAAGGCGTTCCAGAACAAAAGTTGCATGCTCTGGAGCATTGGCAGACCAGCGACATCTACTCCGAAGCCGAGCGCGCTGTGCTGGCACTGGCTGAAGACACCGCCATCAAATGCGGTGCAACCGAGGCCACGATCAATGCCCTCAAGGCCGTGTTACCGAATGAGCAGCTTGTCGAGCTCGTTGTGATTGCGGGCTTCTATGCTTGCGTCGGCCGCGTCGTCAATTCGCTGGACGTTCCGATCGAGCCCGGCTTTGAGACGATGCTCCCTCTCGACGAGAAGTTTTCTGCTCCTTGAAACGTGCCGCCCGCAGGGTGCGTCGAACATCTCCACGATGTGAAGCCGACCAGCGTTGGCCTCAGCAATCGTGAGTCCTCAACTGTCTGCTGAGCCAAAGCTATGAAACTCTGCACCTTTGCCGTCTCCGGACCTTTGGGGGAAATCCGCCGTGTCGGTATCGTTCGCGATCGAACGATCATCGATGCGACTGCGGCGCGAGTCGCGTACCTGGAGCAACATCTGAGCGCTTCTGCTGCCGCGCGTGTTGGCGACGCTCAGGTGCCGAGCGACATGCTCGCGCTGATTGGTTCCGGGCCTCTCGGACTGCAGTGGGCAGAGGAAGCGCTGGACTACGCGGTGACTTCCGGGCGTGAAGCCACGCGGGCAGGTGCGCGCGTCGCGTACGAGATCGGGGCCGTGCGGTTGCTATCGCCGATTCCGCGTCCCCCCGGCATCGCTTGCTTCATCACCTGGTCCGCTCACGTCGATGACAGCAGGGACAAGGGCTTCGCGATGCTCAATTTCCCCGATCGCAACAGCGACATGCGGGCCTACTACAAGGCCAATCCCGACGCAGTCGAAGGCCCCGGCACGGTGATCCCAAGGCCTGCTTATGCGAGCGAAACCGACGTGGAGTGCGAGATGGCGGCGGTCATCGGCACGGGCGGGCGCGACCTGTCGATCGACGACGCACGGCGCGCGATTGTTGGCTACACCATCTTCAACGACGTGAGCTTTCGCGAAATCCAGCGCAAGGAGATGGCGTTTGGCCTTGGCCCAACGAAGGGCAAGGACGCCGACCACAGCAACGTCCTCGGACCTTGGCTGGTGACGGCCGACGAGGTTGGTGACCCGCAGGATCTCGAGATGTCCTTCGTCGTGAATGGCAAGACCGTGAACAGCTATCGGACGTCTGAAATGGCATGGAGCTTCGCCGATCTGGTGTCTTACCTCTCACGAGCGCAGACGCTCATGCCAGGACATGTCGTGACCAGCGGCGCCTTTCCGGGGGGCTGCGGACTGGACGCCAACTTGAAGATCCAGACTGGGGACGTTGTCGAGATGCGGATCGACAAGTTGGGGGCGCTGGTCAGCAAGATAGGCTAGTGCTGCGGTTCACAGCTTCCCGCCTTCATCCCACTCCCATGACTCCGGCGCGCTACCCAGTCGAGCCGATGACCTGACAACTCAACCCACCGTCCACCGGCAGGAGGACGCCGTTGATATAGCGGCTTTCGTCCGACGCGAGAAAGCCCACGGCGTAGGCAATGTCCCATCCGGTTCCCATTTTTCCAGTCGGTGAAACGGCGTCCCGCTTGCGGATCAGCGCGTCGACGTCGTTCCCATAGTGTCGCGAAAGGGTCCCGAGCATCATCGGTGTCATCAGCAGTCCAGGGAGTACGGCATTGCAGCGGATTCCCTTGGCGGCGTACTGCATCGCGATGTTCTGGGTCAATTGGTTCATCGCCGCTTTGGAAGCGGAATAGGCCGACAGAGGCACCCCGGTCCATCGATTGCTGGCGATCGAAGAGACATTGACGATGGATCCGCCGCCCACCGAGATCATCGGCTGGATCGCGTGCTTGGCCATCAGGAACGCGGAAGTGACGTTGAAGCGGAACACTCGCTCCCAATCCTCGAGGGAGGTCTCGACGACGCCCTCAACCGGTCCGGCACCAATGTTGTTCACCAGGATATCCACGCGGCCGAAGCGGTCGATGCAGGCGTTCACTGCAGCGGCAGCACCCTCGGGTGTGGTGGCATCTCCAACGAACGCTTCGTACTTGCCGCCCTCTTGGCGCACCCAGTCACCTGTCGCTGCCGTCGCGTCGGCGTTGACATCGATACCCAGGACTCCTGCGCCCAACCTCGCAAGGTGGACCGCTGTTGCCTTGCCCGTTCCCCAGCCGGGACCCGATGATCCGGCGCCGACGACGATAGCCACCTTGCCGTCCAGATTGCGCGGTACATGTCCCACGCTGAAAGTTGCTTGCATGTGTCAGTCCCTCACTAAGATGTCAATTGACTCTGAAGAAGTCGATCGCCCGATCATCTTCAGCGGTGCTTGGCGCCTACAGTCCCAATAGGCTTCGGGACAGTGATTCGTCTTCGATCAGTGTCTCCGCCGGCCCGCTCCACGCGACACGCCCGGTTTCAAGCACGTGGGCGGTCTGCAGGATCGGAGCGACCGCCTTCAGGTTCTGCTCGACGATGAGCACGGACACGCCTTCTTCGCGGCGCACCTCCGCGACGGCTGCGATGACCTCCTGCACAATGATCGGCGCGAGCCCCTCAGTGGGCTCGTCGAGCAGGAGGACCGAAGGCTGGATCAGCAGTGAACGCGCGATCGCGAGCATCTGCTTTTCGCCACCGGAAAGGTTTTCGCCCAGCCCTTCAGAGCGTTCGAGCAGCCGCGGGAACAAGCGGAAGATCCGGTCCGGTGTCCAAGGTCCGGACCGGCGGCTGTGCGCTGCCAGCGCCAGGTTCTCACGTACGGTGAGCTCACCGTAAATTTGCCGATCTGCCGGTACGAGAGCGAGGCCACTTCGGGCGAGTAGATGTGTGGGTACGCCGCGGGCCGTTTGGCCGTTCAGCCGGTAGTCACCGCCTGAAATGGAAAGCAAACCCATCAGGGCATTCAACAAGGTTGTCTTGCCTGCGCCATTGCGTCCGAGAAGTCCGCAAATCTCGCCGCGCGGGATCGACAACGAAACTCCCTCGAGTGCACAGGCCTTGCCATAGAAAACGTTCAGGTTCCTGACGTCAAGCACAGTGTCCATCAGTCCCCCAGATAAGCGCGGCGCACTTTCGAATCGGATCGGATCTGATCCGGGGTGCCCCGCGCCAACAGGGCGCCGGCCTCCAGCACCAGAATCTCTTCGGCGAAATTCATCACCGCCTCGATGTTGTGCTCCACCATCAACACGGTGCGCCCGTGCGAGGCTCCCTCGATGAGGCGCAGAGTCTCCGCGATGCGTCCGTGTCCGACGCCGGCCAGGGGCTCGTCCAGCAGGAGCACGCGCGGATTGGAAGCCAATGCGAGCGCCAGCTCGAGTGCGCGCTGATCGCCGTGCGACAGCGTGGAAGCAAGCGCGTTGCACATCGATTGAAGCCCGACCTGCTCCGCCAGCTCTTGGGCCGCTTGCTGGACCTCCCGGTCGCCCGCTGCGAGACGTGTCCAGGGTTGCCGCCCACCATAGCGCGCTCCCTGCACCGCAAGACACAGGTTCTCGAATACCGTCAAGCCGAAGAATATGTTCACGATCTGGAAACTGCGGCCTATTCCAGCGGTCAAGCGACGGTGAGCAGGCAAGTGCGTGATGTCCTCGCCGGACAACTGCACGCAGCCTGATGTTACCCGCTGGCGTCCCGAGAGCGCGTTGAGCAGCGTTGTCTTCCCGGCCCCGTTCGGTCCGATGAGGGCGTAGCGCCGGCCGTGTTCAAAGTCGGCACTGAAATCGTTCACCGCAAGGAAAGTTCCGAATGCAACGCGGAGACGGCTGGCGCTCAGGATGGGGAGTGATGCGCTCATCATCCGTTACGCAGCTTGCGCACCAGACCCTGGACCGCAGGCGCGAGTCCATTCGGCACCCACAAAGTAAAGACGATGAGGACCACGCCGAGCAATCCGTGCCAGTGTGTTGTCATCCCACCCAGCACTTCGCGCAAGCACGACATCAGCAAGGCTCCCAAGGCGGGGCCAAGGAGCGTTCCCGCGCCACCGATCAGAGTGGCGATCAGGACATCGCCCGAGATCGTCCAGCTGAGGATCTCGGGATTGACGAATCTCATCAGTGACGCCAGCAGCGCGCCGGCTACGCCACTGATCGCCCCAGACGCCGCGAAGGCACTGATCTTCAATCGCAGGGTGTTGAAGCCCAGTTGCTGCGCTCGAACTTCGTTGATTCGCATCGCGACCAGCCCGCGCCCCCAGTGTGACTGGCGCAGCAAGGCGCTGGCGCCCAGCACCATCATGAAGATGGCGAAGACAAACAGAAAATAGGACCGGTCGTCGTCGAGTACGTGCCCGAAGATCGCCGGCCGTGCGACGCCGACCAGCCCCTCCATTCCACCGGTGTACGCGCGGAGTCGCACGGCGACCAGCGTCTCGAAAAGTTGCGAGACCGCCAACGTAGTCAGGCCCAGATAGACGCCCGACATCCGCAGGGCGAGCATGCCGACAAGCGCAGCCAATATTCCGGCGGACAGGCCGGCCAAAGGGATGGCCCCCGACATCGGAATCCCGGCAAGCATCGTCAGCAGCGCAGCCAGATAGCCGCCCGCAGCGAAGAAGACCGAATGCCCGAAGGACAACAGTCCGGCCACTCCGAAAGCAAGGTCGAACCCGAGCGCAAAAATCGCCCAGATCGCCGCGGAGGTAAGGAAGTAGTGGACTGCCGGCGGCGCGATGGCCGCGGAAAGAGCTGCCATCGCGAGGAGAGCGGCCGCGGTGAGCGTGGCCCTTTTTCCGAACGAATGCCCGAGAGAACTCGGGGCTTGAGGTTCGGCTGAGCAGTTGCCGACAGACGGACTGGCCGGCTTCATGCTGTTCGCGTCCTTTGGTTGAAAAGCCCCGCCGGCCGGATAAGCAGCGTGAATATCAGCAGCCCATAGGTGGCCACATCAACCCACTCCGCCGCGAACTGCTGGCCGAAAGCGCGAAGCAAGCCGACGAGCAGCGACGCCGCGATAGCTCCCCGCGCATTTCCCAAACCTCCGACAACGATCACGACGAAGCAGTCCGTGATCACGGTAATTGCCATCCCGGAATCAATGGGAACCAGGGGCGATACAAGTACGCCGGCGAACGCCGCCAGAGCGGTTCCACCGCCGAACGTCCACATGCGGAGACGGTTCACGTCGGCCCCCAGGCAAGAAAGCATGCGCGGGTTCGCCGCCGCGGCGCGGATGGTCGCGCCCAGCGACGTACGCTCGAGGCCCAGCAATAGCCCGGCTGCGACGACGGCCGCCACGACACACGCGAAGATCCGGTAGTCGCCGATGTAGCTGCCGAAGATTTCCGTCGTACCTGCCAGAGCAGCCGGGGGCGAAACGCGAAGGTAGCCAAGCCCCCAAACCATGCGCGCGGCCTCTTCCATGACAAGAATGAGCCCGAACGTCATCACCAATTGCTGGGCATGCGGCTTGGCATAGAGCGGGCGGAGCAGCACCCGCTCCAGCAGAGCGCCTGCCGGCAGGACGATGAGCGGGGTCAAAGCCAACGCCAGCCAGAAGCTGCCGGTGCTCGCCACGGCTTGGTACCCGATGTACGCACCAAGCATGTAGAAAGCACCGTGGGCGAAGTTGATGACCCCGAGCAGACCGAATATCAGTGTCAGTCCAGCAGCCACCAGGAACAGCAGCAGTCCAATGCTCAGACCGATGAGCGTAAGAGCCATGGGTGCTCGTCAGACCGGAAGCCGGCCGGCTTCCGTTACTTGCATGCGGTGAAGACAGTGCTGCTGGGAACCTGGCGAACAACCCGCACGGGGTAATCGCTGCCCGGCTTGGTACCCTCGCCCCAGATACCGCCCTGCGCCGCTTGGTGGTCGCACACTCGCATGGCCTTACCGCCTTCAATGGAGCTCGGCCAGCTCGACTGCGCGAAAGCATCGACCCACTTCTCCCGGTCATTGCTTCTGGTTTGCTCGACGACGCTCAGGAACCACGACAGGCCGTCGTAGGCCTCTCCAGCCACCCAATCCGGCGGCTCGCCGTACTTCTTCCTGTAAGCCTCGACAAACTTCTGGTTTGAGGGGTTCTGCAGACTTGCGTGGTAGCGCTGGGCCGACATGACACCCTCGGCGCCAGGGCCCACGGCTCGAGCAAGCGTGTCGTCGAGAAGCACCGGCCCCATGATCTTGACCTTCTTGCCAAGCCCGACTTCGTGACTCTGCTTGACGAAGCCGATCGCATCGTTTCCTGCGGCGACGACCACGACCGTGTCGGCACCCGACTTCAGTACCTTGTCGATGATTACCGAGTAGTCCTTGCTGCCCAGTGGGGGGAAATCCTCTCCGGCGATCTGCACCCCTTCCTTGGTGAGCAGCGCCCGAATGTCATTCCATCCTTCGCGCGTGGTGCCGACGTCGGCAGCAACGCCATAAACCTTCTTCAGCCCCAAGGCCTTGACCTGCTCGGCGACCATGACGTTCTCCATCGCCAAGTTGTTCGACGTGCGGAACGTGTAGCGCGTCTTGTTCGTCCCCGTGATGCGATCGTCGGCCGACATCGTCACCAGGTGCGGGACCTTAGCCTGGGCAGCCAAGGGCATCATGGCGATTGTTTCGCCCGAGCTGGCGGCTCCGAAGAGCACGTCAACTCCGGACGCGATAAGCCGCGATGTCTTCTGCACGGCCACCTGCGGCTTGGTCTCCGAGTCCTCCCAGACCACCTCGATGGGCCGGCCCAGGACTTTGCCGCCGCGCTCCTGGATGGCGAACTCGACCCCGCGCTTCATGTTCTGGCCGAACACACCGAAGGCGCCACTGAGCGGGAGGACTGCCCCGATCCTGAAAGGCTGCTGCTGCTGCGCCGTCGCGGCGAGCGAGCACGCGAACGCGGCCGCTGCAAGTGCCAAGCGAAATGCGTGTCTCATGTTGTCTCCTGTGTTGTGTCGCCCAGACCGGACCTGGGCAAAGGCGAATCGAGGTTAGTGACCCGAATTATTTCTGTCAATAAGGTTGTACCATCAAAGATGGTTGCAGTAAACGCGCGTGCCGGCTGCTAGGGGTAAGTCCCAAGGCAAGAGCATGCGCGCAGCCGCTTTTAGCAAGCGCTGAGAGGGTGGTCTAGACTCAACGCCATGGATCGCAGTCAAGGCGCATGCATCGGCAGGGGACACACTGGCGGGGATGCGGCCGGAGTCGCCGCGGAAAAGAAGCGCCTGGTTCATACGGGGTTGGTGCTGCATTTCATGGTGCAGCTGAGCATTAGCGAAGACGCAGATGCGCGCCTTGCCCAGAAGTCGATGGGTCGCGTGCACCACCGAATCCTCTACTTCGCACACTTCGCTCCTGGCCTCACGGTCAGCGAATTGCTCGCCGTTCTGGGCGTGAGGCACCAGAACATCCAGGCACCAATGCGGCAGCTGGCAAAAGCGGGCTACCTCCTCACGCGCGCATCCCCGACGGACGGCCGCGTGAAGCAGCTCTACTGCTCACGCAAAGGAGACAAGCTGCTGGAGTTCGTCTCGGGCGGGCAGAGGAATCGTTTCCAAGCCGCTTATGACAGCGTGACGCAGCAGGACATCGACAGCTACTTCAAGGTTATGACGTCCATGCTGGACCGACACCGCCGCGACTGGGTGCGGCGCCTCACCGAACTCGACGATCCTACGGAGTCCGTCTAGCGCTCGTAGATCGCGACCGCGCACACCGCCTCTTCCAGGCCGATGATGCCGCCGCCATTCTGCTGCAGGCCGATCCGCGCATCGCGTACTTGCCGCTCGCCGCTTTCACCACGTAGTTGGCTGATCACTTCGTGGCACATCGACAGCCCCGTCGCGCCAATGGGATGCCCCTTCGACACAAGACCACCTGACGGATTGATCGCGATCTTCCCGTCGATCGCGCTCGCGCCCGAAGCGGCGAAAGGACCACCCTGTCCTTCGGGGCAGAAGCGCAACATCTCAGTTTGATAGACCTCGCAAAACGAGGTCGCATCGTGAACCTCTGCGAGATCGATATCCTCGGGTCGCAAGCCTGCAAGTTCGTACGCGCGATCGGCAGCGGCCCGGGACAGGCCCGGCTCACGCTCTCCGCGGTACTTGCCGCCGGACAACGTCAGCGCCCGGATTTTCACAGCCCGCTCGCGCACGCGCGCGGGCTGTTGCTTCAGGAACCGCTCGGAACAGAGGATGACGGCCGCGGCACCGTCGCCGACTGGTGCGCACATCGCGCGCGTCAGCGGATCGGACACCATCCGATCGGCGAGGACCTGTTCGGGCGTCATCGCGAAGCGGTATTGCGCCAACGGGTTGAGACTGCCGTTGGTGTGGCTCTTTGCGCAGGCGGCTGCAATCTGTTCGCGCGTGGTTCCGTAGAGATTCATGTGGAGGCGCGCCTGCATGGAGTACGTGTCCATGGCCGCGGATCGATCGGCACCCATCTCAAAAGGTTGGCCCAGTTGCTCGCCGATGCGCGTGTAGTGCGCGATCCACTCCTCCGGGTTCAGCTGGTCGGCGCCCTTGCCGAACTCCTGCAGGATCGCAGCGGGATTCTTCGCGTCGTAGAGCTTCTCCACGCCGACCGCGATGGTCACGTCGGCGTCACCGGCACGGATCTCCTTGTACGCGCCGTTCAGCGCAAGGCTGCCAGTCGCGCATGCACCCTCGACGTTCACCACCGGAGCACGGTCCCGGAACACACCATCGCGCACCAGCGGGATGAACGCGACGTTGCCGCGCACCAGAGGCTGGCCCCAGTAGTGCATCACGCAATTGCCGAACCACGCGGCCTCGATCACCTGCGGATCGGCCAGCCCAGCATCCTGCACCGCGCAGAGGTAGGCGTCGCGCGTGAGCTCCTTGAAACCCTTGTCGGGCCAACGCCGGAAAGGCGTGGAGAAGGTTCCGAGGATGTAGACCGCTTCGGACATGCGTTGCTCCAGTATCAGATTCGCAATGGTACGACAATCTTCTTGTAATATCAATCAAACTGATCCCATGCGTCCGCCAAGCTTGTAGTCGCCCGCGTCGGTGTCAGTCGTTCAGAACTGATCATCCGTATAGGCGAGCACCGCTGCTGCGCCGTTTACCACCGTCTCCGCCAGGCCAGGCGCCTGCGCGAGGACGTGATCGGCGTAAAAGCGCGCGGTCAACAGTTTGGCGCGAAGGAAGCCCGGGTCGCCACTGCCTTGCAGCAACCCCTTGCGCGCCGCGAGTGCCGCACGCGCCAGTTGCCATCCGCCAGCGACGATGCCGAACAGTTCCAGTAGCGGGACCGCACCGGCTGCCACGCTTTTGGCATCGCTGCGGTAGTGTTCCACCACGTAGGCAACGCAGCGGCGCAACGCGACGATCCCGGCCGACAGTCGCGCGGCGACGGCGGCGAGCTCCGGATCCGCTGCAAGCAGCAGCTGTTCCTGAATCGCACCCATGTCGCGCAGGACGCGCTGCGCGGCGGCGCCACCATCACGGGCGATCTTGCGGGCCATCAGGTCTATCGCCTGGATGCCAGTGGTGCCTTCGTAGATCGGCGTGATGCGCGAATCGCGCCAGTGCTGCGCCGCGCCGGCCTCCTCGATGAAGCCCATACCGCCGTGCACCTGCACGCCGAGCGAGGTTACGAGCACCGAGCTTTCGGTGCTCCAGCCCTTGACCACGGGAATCATCAGGTCGACGAAGCTCTGATTCTCGTGCCGTATTGCTTCGTCGGGGTGAGCGGCCGCAACATCCATCGCGGCGGCGACCACGCAAGCCACGGCGCGCAGCGCCTCGGTGCGCGACTTCATCTGCAGCAACATGCGGCGCACGTCGGGATGCCGCACGATTGCGACCTTGTCGCGCGACGCGCCGCCGAGCTCGACGCCCTGCTTGCGATCGTGCGCATAGTCGCGGGCTCGCTGGTACGCGCGCTCGCACAGACCCACACCTTCAATACCGACCGAATAGCGCGCCGCGTTCATCATGATGAACATGTATTCGAGACCACGGTTCTCCTCGCCCACGAGCCAGCCTTTCGCGCCTTCGTTGTCACCGAAGGCAAGCACCGCCGTCGGGCTGCCGTGAATGCCCAGCTTGTGTTCGATGGAAACGCAGCGCACGTCGTTGCGCCCCCTAGCCTTGCCGTCGGAGTCGGACAGGAACTTCGGGACAACGAACAGCGAGATACCCTTCACGCCCTCCGGCGCATCGGGCGTCCGGGCCAGCACGAGGTGCACGATGTTCGCGGTGAGATCGTGCTCGCCGTAGGTGATGAAGATCTTCTGCCCGTGCAGGCGGAAGCTGCCGTCCGCCTGCGGCAGGGCGCGCGTGCGCACGGCCGACAGGTCCGAGCCCGCCTGGGGCTCGGTAAGGTTCATGGTGCCAGTCCATTCCCCGCTAACCAAGCGCGGGAGGTACATGGCTTTCTGCGACGGCGTGCCGCAGAGTTCCAGCGCCTCGATCGCGCCGCGAGTGAGCATGGGGCACAGGGCGAAAGCCACGTTGGCGCCGTTCCACATCTCTTCCACCAGCGCCGAGACCACGCGGGGAAGGCCCTGCCCACCGTACTCCGCCGGGCAGGACAGCGCGTTCCACCCGCTCTCCACGAAGCGCGCATAGGCGTCGCTCCAGCCCGGCGCGGTGGCGACATCCCCATCGGTCCAGCGGGCACCCACGCGGTCGCCCACGACGTTCAGCGGCGAGATCACGCCAGCGGCGAACTTGCCCGCTTCCTCGAGGATCGCCGACGCCAGGTCTTGGCTGAATTCTTCATGCCCCGGCAACCTGGAGATCGCGTCCACCTGAGCCAGTTCGCGCAGGACGAAATCCATGTCCTGCAGCGGGGCTGCGTATTCACTCATCGCCTGTCCTCCTTCAACGTCCGGCGTAGTGGTAGAAGCCCTGGCCGGACTTGCGCCCGAGGCGGCCCGCGTCCACCATTTCCTTGAGTAAAGGTGCCGGCCGGTACTTAGGATCTCCGAGGTTGTCGTGGAAGACGCGCATCACGGACAGAAGTGTGTCCAGCCCGATCAGATCCGCCAGCGCCAGGGGGCCGAGCGGGTGGTTGCAACCGAGCTTCATGCCAGCATCGATTTCGTCTGCGGACGCCAGCCCTTCCTGCAACACGAAGATCGCTTCGTTGATCATCGGGCACAGCACCCGGTTCACCACGAAGCCCGGGCTGTTCCTGACAGTGATCGCCGTCTTGCCGACAGCCTTCGCGAAATCGAGCGCAACGGCATGCGTCGCATCCGTCGTCTGCAATCCGCGGATGACTTCAAGCAGCGCCATGACCGGCACCGGATTGAAGAAGTGCATGCCGATGCAACGGCCCGGGCGCTGCAGGGCCGCCGCAAGCTGGGTGATGGAGATCGACGAGGTGTTGCTCGCGATCACCGTGTCGTCGCCCACCACGGATTCGATTTCATGCAGGATCCGGATTTTCAGCTCAAGGTTCTCGGTGGCGGCCTCGATGACGAGGTCGCTGTCTTTCAGCTCCTGGTAGGACACCGTGCTGCGTATGCGCCTGAGGGTCTCGTCCTTTTGAGCCGCCGAAATCTTTTCCTTTTGCACGAGCCGGTCGAGGCTGGCCACGAGGGCAGTGCGCCCGCGCTCCAGCGCAGCGATGGACACGTCGACCATCACCACGTCGAGCCCGGATTGCGCACACGCCTGTGCGATGCCGCTGCCCATGGTGCCGGCACCGATGACTGCGATTTGCTGAATGTTCATGGAGTCCCTTTCATTTGGATCGTTCGTGGTCCCACAGGACTTCCTTGCGGCCAGCGTACTGGTTCAGGACCCGCGCCAGCACGAACATCAGGTCGGACAAGCGATTGAGGTATTGGCGCGCCACCGGGTTGACCGCCTGCACCTCGGCCAGCGCGATCACGGAGCGCTCGGCGCGGCGGCAGGTCGTGCGGCACATGTGGGCCTGCGCGGCGGCGACAGTGCCGCCAGGACGCACGAATTCCTGCAACCGCGGCAATCCGGAATTGACGGATTGAAGGCATGCGTCGAGCGCCAGCACCCGCTCCGGTTTCAACAGGGAATAGCCCGGGATGCTCAACTCTCCGCCCAGGTCCAGCAGGTCCTGCTGAACGGCCACGAGTTCGGCCTGCCAGGCAAAGCCTTGCGGCAAGCCAAAGGCGAGCAGCAGCCCCACGGCACTGTTCAACTCGTCCACGTCGCCCATTGCAGCGACACGGGGGTCGCACTTGCTGACCCGGGTGCCGTCGCCCAGGCCCGTGGTGCCTGCATCACCGGTTCGCGTGGCGATGGCGCTCAATCGATGTCCCATCCGACGCTCCGCGCTTACATGTTCCGACGGTACTGGCCGCCCACCTCGAACAGCGCACTCGTGATCTGGCCGAGCGAGCAGACGCGCACGGCGTCCATGAGCACCTCGAAGACGTTCTGGTTGTCGATCACCGCCTGCTTCAGGCGAGCGAGCATCGCAGGCGCCGCGTGGGCATTGCGCGCATGGAAGGCCTGCAGCCGCTCGAGCTGGCTTTGCTTCTCTTCCTCGGTCGATCGCGCGAGCTCCAGCTTGTCCATCACGGCGTCGCCATGCGGATTGCGGAAGGTATTGACACCGATGATCGGCAGCTCGCCCGTGTGCTTGAGCATCTCGTAATGCATGCTCTCGTCCTGGATGCGTCCCCGCTGGTAGCCCGTTTCCATCGCGCCCAGCACACCGCCGCGTTCGCTGATGCGCTCGAATTCTGCGAGCACAGCCTCTTCCACCAGTTCGGTCAGCTCGTCGACGATGAAAGCGCCCTGGTTCGGGTTCTCGTTCTTCGCCAGGCCCCACTCGCGATTGATGATGAGCTGGATCGCCATCGCACGGCGCACCGACTCCTCGGTCGGTGTGGTGATGGCCTCGTCGTACGCGTTGGTGTGCAGCGAATTGCAGTTGTCGTAGATCGCGATCAGCGCCTGCAGCGTGGTGCGAATGTCGTTGAAGGCGATCTCCTGCGCGTGCAGGCTGCGGCCCGAGGTCTGGATGTGGTACTTGAGCTTCTGGCTGCGTTCGTTCGCGCCGTACTTCTCCTTCATCGCCACCGCCCAGATGCGGCGCGCCACGCGGCCCATCACGGTGTACTCGGGGTCCATGCCGTTCGAGAAGAAGAACGACAGGTTCGGTGCGAAGTCGTCGATGTGCATGCCCCGCGCGAGGTACGCCTCCACGAACGTGAAGCCGTTCGACAGCGTGAAAGCAAGCTGCGAGATCGGGTTCGCGCCCGCCTCGGCGATGTGGTAGCCCGAGATCGACACCGAGTAGAAGTTGCGCACATCGTGGTGGACGAAGTAGTGCGCGATGTCGCCCATCACCTTGAGCGAGAACTCGGTCGAGAAAATGCAGGTGTTCTGGCCCTGGTCTTCCTTCAGGATGTCGGCCTGCACCGTGCCCCGGACGTTGGCCAGCGCCCATTCGCGGATCTTGGCGGCTTCGGTCTCGGTGGGTTCGCGGCCGTTGTCGGCCTGGAACTTCTCCAGTTGCTGGTCGACAGCGGTGTTCATGAACATCGCCAGGATCGACGGCGCCGGGCCGTTGATCGTCATCGACACGGAGGTCGACGGGCTGCAAAGGTCGAAGCCCGAATACAGCACCTTCATGTCGTCCAGCGTGGCGATCGACACACCCGAGTTGCCGACCTTGCCATAGATGTCCGGGCGCAGGTCGGGGTCGTTGCCATAAAGCGTGACGGAATCGAAAGCCGTGGACAAGCGCTTGGCAGGCATCGATTCGGAGACCAGCTTGAAGCGCCGGTTCGTGCGGAAGGCGTCGCCCTCACCCGCGAACATGCGCGTGGGGTCTTCGTTCTCGCGCTTGAACGCGAAGGTTCCGGCCGTATACGGGAACGAACCCGGCACGTTCTCCAGCATCAGCCACTTGAGGATCTCGCCGTGGTCTTCGTACTGCGGCAGCGCCACCTTGCGGATGGTCGTGCCGGAGAGCGACTTGGTCGTGAGCCGCGTGCGGATTTCCTTGTCGCGGATTTTCACGACGTATTCGTCGCCGGCGTAGGCCTTCTTCAGGTCGGGCCACTGCGCGAGCAGCTTGCGCTCGTCGCCCGCTACCAGCTCTTCCCGCGCCGTAGCGAGGGATTCGATAGCTTCTGCCGCAGAGGTGGCGTCCTCCGCGCCCTGCTCGCGCAGCAGCCGCTGCGAGCTGCGCAACTGCTGCACTTCGCGCACCAGGCCCGCCTGCTTGCGCGCGCGCGCCTTGTACGAACGCACCGTCTCCGAGATTTCCGCCAGGTAGCGCGTGCGTGCCGCAGGCACCACCGGCGTCTGGTTGCTGCTGTGGCGCACGCCCACGACCGGAAGCCGGCCCGGGCGCAGGGGAGCGCCCAACTCCACCAGCCGCGGAACGAGTGCCTGGTACAAGGCAGTAACGCCGTCGTCATTGAACCGCGCGGCCATCGTGCCGAAGACGGGCATTTCTTCCGGTCGCTGGGCGAACGCCTGGCGGTTGCGCTGGACCTGCTTGGCGACATCGCGCAGCGCGTCGGCTGCGCCGCGGCGGTCGAACTTGTTGATGGCGACGAACTGCGCGAAGTCCAGCATGTCGATCTTTTCGAGCTGCGAAGCTGCGCCGAACTCCGGCGTCATCACGTAGAGCGGCACGTCGACGTGCGGCACGATGGCCGCATCGCCCTGCCCGATGCCCGACGTTTCGACGATCACGAGGTCGAAGCCCGCGGCCTTGCACGCCGCGATCACGTCCGGCAACGCCGCCGAGATTTCGCTGCCGAACTCGCGCGTGGCCAACGACCGCATGAAGACGCGCGGACCGCCTTGCCACGGGCCGATCGCGTTCATGCGGATGCGGTCGCCCAGCAGCGCGCCACCGCTTTTACGCCGCGACGGGTCGATGGAGATCACGGCGATGCGCAGCTCGTCGTCCTGGTCGAGCCGCAGGCGCCGGATGAGTTCATCTGTGAGCGAAGACTTGCCGGCGCCGCCCGTGCCGGTCACGCCGACGACCGGCACGGGCCGGCTCTGCGCCGCCGCGCGGACCGCAGCAGTGAGGCTTTCGTCCGCCGACCCGTTCTCGATGGCCGTGAGCAGCTGCGCCAGGGCACGCCAACTCGCCTCGTCATGCCCTTGGATCGCCTCGACTGCGCGCGGTGCCAGGCCCGACACGTCCTTGTCGCAGCGCATGACCATTTCGCCGATCATTCCCTGCAGGCCCATGCGCTGGCCGTCCTCGGGGCTGAAGATCCGGCAAACGCCGTACTCCTGCAGCTCGCGGATTTCGGCGGGAACGATCACGCCACCACCGCCGCCGAAGACCTGGATATTGCTGCCACCGCGCGCCCTGAGCAGGTCGACCATGTACTTGAAATATTCGACGTGGCCGCCTTGATAGGAGCTGACGGCGATCCCCTGCACGTCCTCCTGCAGCGCCGCCGTTACCACCTCGTCGACGCTGCGGTTGTGGCCAAGATGGATGACCTCCGCACCCATGCCTTGCAGGATGCGCCGCATGATGTTGATAGCGGCGTCGTGCCCGTCGAACAGGCTCGCCGCGGTCACGAAGCGAACCTTGTGCGTGGGACGGTAGTTGGCGAGTGCCTTGAACTCGGCGGAAAGGTCGGTCATGGGGGCTCCAGGTTGGCAAGGACTTTAGGCAGACCTCTCGCGCCGCGCCATGGCCGGGCGGCCCAAAACGGATGACGGTTTTTGCCACCCATGGAGATAATCGCGGTAGCACCAGCGCAACCATGAGCGACGTCGTCGAGAAGCACACCGTTTCCATGTCCTTCGTGAGGGCCGCGGTCTCCCACCTGCAGCCCGATGCACGCGAACGCGCTTTGTCGGCGGCAGGCATTCCGTCGCAGCTCATCGAGCAGGTTGCGGCCCGCGTCCCGGCCACGGCCTATTCGGCGCTGTGGCTTGCCGTGGCGCGGGAGCTTGACGACGAGTTCTTCGGCCTGGACCGCCGCGCCATGAAGGTTGGCAGTTTTGCGCTCGTCTGCCAGGCAGTCATTACCTGCAGCGACCTCGACCGCGCGCTCAAGCGCATGCTCCGCGGCTTCTCGCTCTTCCTCGACGACATTTTGGGGGAGTTGACGCTCGATGGGTCATCGGCCGTGCTGCGCTTGCACAACCGAATTGCGGCCGACAGCGATCGGAGGTTCGCGAACGAGACCCTGCTCGTGCTGGTCCACGGCCTCATGTGCTGGCTGGCCGGGCGCAGGATCCCGCTCACCCGGGTCACTTTCACCGACTCCAGGCCGCACTACGCTCATGAACACAACCTGATGTTCAGCGACGAAATCGAGTATTCGGCCGCCGAGACCACGGCCCGCTTCGACGGAAGGATGCTGTCCTTGCCGGTCGTGCAGAACGCCGCCACGCTGCAGCAGTTCTTGCGCACCGCGCCGCAATCCGTATTCCTGAAATTCCGCAACGACCAAAGCTGGACGTCGCGCCTGCGCCGCCGCCTGCGGGACACGGTGGCGGAGTCCGAGCGCTGGCCGGTGTTCGAGGATCTTGCGAAGGAGCAGGGAACGACGCCCACGACGCTTCGCCGGCGCCTGGAGCGTGAAGGCACGAGCTACCAGGAAATAAAGGACCGCCTGCGCAGCGACGTCGCCATCGACTACCTCTGCAACAGCAGCCTGAGTGTCGACGAGGTCGCGGCTCGCGCGGGCTTCCAGGACACCAGTGCGTTCCACCGCGCGTTCAAGCGATGGAACGGCGTGCAACCCGGTGAGTACCGCAAGCGCCGCTCGGGCGAGAACTAAGCGGACTCGTCGCGCGGCGTGAGCGACTCGTAACCCGGCTCGAGTTCGATGTCGAACGAGTTCACGATGCGCCCCACAGCCGCGTAGAAGCCCGCGATGATCACCAGCTCGGCGACCTGTTCATTCGGCAGCGCCGCTTTGAGGGCGTCCATCGTCTGCGGAGATGCGCCCACGCCGCGAGCGGTGTCGTCGGCAAGTGACAGCACCGCTCTCTCCTGCGGATCGTAGAGCTCGGACACTTTCCATTCGGAAAGAGCCTGGAGCTTCTGCTCCGGCACGCCGGCCTCCAACGCGGCCGGCCAGTGGTGCTTCCACTCATACTCGCAATCCATCAGCTGGCCCGCGCGGACGATCATCAACTCCCGCAAGGCCGCCGGTGTCACGGTCTTGAACCGCAATGCGCTGGCGAAGTCGGCCCAGGGTGTCAGCAGGCCCGGGGCCCACGCGAGCACGCGGTAGAGGTGCAGCACCGGCGCGCCCGGCCAACGCTTGCGCATACGGTCGAACACATCCCGCACGCGCGGGTCGTCGCAGTCTTCGGATACGAACGGCAGCTGGCTCATTGGAGTTCCCTCGCTTCGGGAATCGCCATGTTACGGCGCGCTGCCTGGAGATAGAGCGCCTTCAAGCTCGCGTCTCCGCTCAGCTCGGCGGCACGCGAGCAATAGCGCCAATAGTCCGGTGGAATCCTTGCGTCGGAATCGACGGCAATCGAAAGCCGCAGCACAGCCAGCCGGCCGTGGCCGAACTTGATGCTGCGCTCCAGGAGCGCTAGCGCGGCGTCTCCGGACAGAGTCCGGTCCTCGGGGGCCGCGCCAGGCTGCCGACCCGCGAGGACCGTGCGCTTGAGCAGGCGGATGTTTTCTCGTGCCATGGTTCGACCTTCACGACTCTAAGGATCGACGGTCAGGTTGACCATGGCCGCCGCGAGCATCGCGCGTGGCTGTTTTTGCCAGTGGCGCTTACTCGTAGAAGTTGTATAGCGCAGGCCCAGCCCCAGAACGCGCGGAGGCGTCACGCCACCTGCATCGATCACGTTGCCGGCGACAGCCGAGTAGATCAGCGCCTGCTGCGTCTGCGCGTTGGTCGCATTGGTCACGAACCCATACACCTCCACGCCGTTCTCGAAGGCGAGGCCGGCACGCAGGTTGATCCTGCCGGATCGACTCGCCGCGCGTGTACTGGTTCTGCCCCGGCGCGAAGTAGACTGTGTTTTGGTAGGAGTAGGAGCCGTCCAGGTTCAGCGTGCGCCCGTTGCTGAGGGGCTGGCGGTAGGAGAAGCCGAGGTTCGCTTGCACCTTCGGCGCCTGGTTCAGCGGATCGCCGGCACGCTCCACGCCCGTGTTCGCACCCGTCGTGCCGGGCAAGTGGCAGTTGGCCGGCCGGTCCAACGGGATCGCGTTGTCGCAGAAGCTCGTGTAGCGCGCCTTCAGCAGCGACACGTTGCCGGTAAGCTGCAGGCGGGAGTTCACTGCGGCCGCGAAATCCATCTCGCGCCCGTCCACCTTGGCCTTGGCCTTGGCGTTGGCGCTGGCGCTGGCGTTGACGATCTTGAACTGGTTCAGGCCGGTCGTCACGCGCACCTGCAGCGGGTCGTACAGGTAGTGAAAGGCGGACGCGTTGAAGCGCAGCTTGCGATCGAGCCATTCCGACTTGACACCCACTTCGAACGACTTGAGCTTCTCCGGCGCCACGGTGAGGATGGGCGCCGTCGGCACCGACGTGCTGCTTTGCCCCGGCGTTTGGTGGCCGAGCGCGGTCCTGCGCCAGCGAGGAGGCGGTCTGATACGTATTCCTTAGCTCAATAGCACCGCGGAGAGACGTCTGCCTCTGGCCGACTGCAGACCTCGCCCAATGAACGGGCTATTCCCAAAAACTGAGTGGCGCTCTAGCCTGGGGACTACCCGAACGTCAAACCGCTTCAGTCGGCACGGAAAACAAGATCACCCCCTGTTTGCCAACCGGCGGGCGAACCGCCTGAAGGTGCTGGTACACGACGGAATCGGCGTCTGGCTGGCTGCCAGGCGCCTAAACCAGGGGCGCTTCGTCTGGAGCTCTGATGCTGCGCCGACCGTGCAAGTGACCCGCGCCCAGTTCGACGCCCTCGTGCTTGGTCTTGCGTGGCAGCGAATCGGTGATGCCGGCGTGATCTCGCTTCTGTAGCGCAATACAGGCATGTGCCGATTTGCCCGCGGCTAACGAAGGGCAAGATCCCGGCTCGTGGTCGACACGGAGAACATCGCCAGCCTTGATGCGCAGCAGCTTCGCGAGATGGTCGCCGCGTTGCGGGCGGACCTGCTGCACAAGCAGGCCGTGATCGACAAGCTCACGCACGAGAACGCGGTGCTCAAGCGACTGAAGTTCGCCGCGCAGTCCGAGCGATTCGACGCCGAGCAGCGCAGCCTGCTGGAGGAGACGCTTGATGCGGATCTGCAGGCTGTATCGCTGGAGCTCGAGCGGCTGGTGCCGCGCCGCGATGCCCAGGAGTCCGCGCAGCCCAAGCGGCAGCCGCTGCCGGCGAACCTGCCCCGGCGCGAGATCCGCCATGAGCCTGGGAGCACCACATGCGGGTGCGGCTGCCTGATGACGCGCATCGGGGAGGACATTGCCGAGAAACTGCACTACGAGCCCGGTGTGTTCAGCGTGGAGCGGCATGTGCGGGGAAAGTGGGCGTGCGCCAAGTGCGAGAAACTGGTGCAGGCCCCGGTGGCGCCACATGTGATTGACAAGGGCATCCCGACCACCGGGCTGCTGGCGCACGTGTTGGTTGCCAAGTTCGCCGATCACCTGCCGCTGTACCGCCAGGAAAGCATCTTTGCCCGGGCAGGGTTTGCGATCCCCAGGTCCACGCTCGCGCAGTGGGTGGGCAGCTGCGGCGTGCAGCTGCAGCCGCTGGTGGATGCCATGCGCGCCGAGCTGCTGCGCCACCGGGTGCTGCACGCAGATGAGACGCCGGTGGCGATGCTCGACCCCGGCGCGGGCAAGACGCACCGTGCCTACCTGTGGACCTACTGCACCACGGCGCTGCAGCCGGCCAAGCTGGTCGTGTTCGACTTTGCTGAAAGCCGGGCGAGCCGTCACCCTGCGCAGTTCCTTGGCCACCCGGGTGAGAGTGGCTGGCGCGGCACGCTCGTGTGCGATGACTACTCCGGCTACAAGGCGCTGTTCGCCTGCGGCGTCACGGAGGCGGGCTGCCTGGCACACGCGCGGCGCAAGTTCCATGAACTGTGGGCCAACCACCAGAGCGCTGTTGGGGAGCAGGCGCTGGCGATGTTCGGCAAGCTCTATGAAGTCGAACGAGAGCTCGCCCACCTGGATGCACAGCGACGACGACAGATCCGGCAAGACAAGGCCAGACCTATCGCTGACGCGATGCACGCGTGGCTGACTGCCCAGCGTCGGAGGGTGCCGCCCGGATCAGCGACGGCCAAGGCGATCGACTACAGCCTCGGGCGGTGGCAGGCACTTACCCGTTACATCGACGATGGCGAGCTGCCGGCAGACAACAACTGGGTCGAGAACCGGATCCGGCCGGTCGCCATCGGCAGATCCAACTGGCTGTTCGCTGGGAGCCTTCGAGCGGGCAAGCGCGCCGCTGCCGTCATGAGCCTCATCGAGTCGGCTCGCATGAACAGCATCGATCCGCATACATACCTTCGCGACGTGCTGGAGCGGTTGCCGACGCACGCAGCGAACCGTATCGACGAGTTACTGCCGCATCGCTGGTCGCCAGTTCAACCGAGTGCCTGAACCCGTCTGGCGTCAAGATGGGATCGCCGGACGCTTACGCAGCGCCTTCGCTTCGCGCCACGTCATTTGACGCGCCCTGCGCGGGCGCCAGGTTCTTTCGTGCCATTTGGTGAGTCTAAGCCACTGTCTCTTCGCTGGGCTGCCCGTGTCCGCAGCCGTCTGAGCCCTTGCCTGCGCGCGGAGCTCCCGGGCGATTGCTTTTACTACAAGGGTCCTGTACTATTCCTTCCGCGACCCCACTTAACAGGAGACACTGGCAATGAAGACGCTACTTCCGCTACTGATGGTCCTCGCGGTGGGCGTAGCCCACGCACAAGCTGACTTTTCACCTAAGCCAGTCAGAATCATCTCGCCATACCCGCCCGGAGGAGCCGCCGATGCCCTAGCAAGACAGATTGCCGCACCTCTCGGTAAACGTCTCAACCAATCAGTCGTAGTCGAAAACAGACCAGGTGCCGGAGGAACAATTGGTGCAAACGCATGCAAATCCTCTCCGCCAGACGGGTTCACATACTGCATGTTCCTCACCGACATCGTGGCTCTGAATCCGTACACTTTCAAGCGCTTGGCGTACGATGCCGACCGCGACTTCATCCCAGTGGCGGCGGTTGCAAGTCTTGAGTTGGTCATTGTCGGACCAGCGACAGGGCCGGGAACTCTGAAGGAGGCGCTCGCCTTCGCTAAGGCGAACCCAGGCAAGGTGAACTGGGCAAGCTTCGGCATTGGTACTTCAGCACACCTGCTATTGGAGAGAATCAAGAAGAGTGCTGGCGTCGACATCCAGCACATTCCGTATCAGGGCGGAGGACCCGCTGTCAACGCCCTGCTGTCAAACGAGGTTCAGTTAACAATGCTCGCCGCGGCCCAGGCATTGCCGCACATCCAGTCGGGAAAGATGAAGGCTTTGGCGGCACTGGGAAACAAGCGCCTCGCTACTTTCCCGGAGGTTGCAACTCTATCTGAGCAGGGTATCGACTTCACTTCAACACTCTGGCTGGGGCTGTTCGCACCTGTGGGCTCGTCACCAGGTCACCTAGCAACTGTCAATCGCAACGTCAACGAAATTCTCACTGATTCGGCGTTCGTACAGCAAGTATTGGCTCCTGCCGGCTACCTGCCCATCCCCGGAACTCCTCAATCATTTGCCGAACGCATTAGGCGGGACCAGTCTGAGTGGGGGGGCATCGCGCGCGGCCTGAATCTGGCTCTCGAGTGACGATGTGACATTCATATCAAACAGCCAATGAGTAAGTTCTCCGGAATCCACGAGCCTGAGAAGTGGCTTCTTCCCGCGATGCTTCGGGAACAGGCTGAACAGCAGGCCGACGCCCCATGGCTAGCGGTTGCGGGTGGCCCCACGCTCAGTTTCGGACAGGCCTGGACCGAAGTGCAGCGTGCCGCGACTTGGTTCGAACGTAGCGGGGTCACACCCGGCGAGCATGTCGCGCTCATGCTCCCGAACTCGATGGACTTCGTGCGGGCATGGCTCGCCCTGGGAACCCTTGGTGCTGTCGCAGTCCTCATCAACACTGAGCTGAAGCGAGACTTTCTACAGCACCAGTTGAAAAACAGTGGGGCGCGTCTTCTTCTATGCCATAGCAGTCTAGTTCAAACTATCGAAGAAGCACTTCCTGGCGCCCCAAATATTGAGATGGTTGTCCTGTGCGACGCGTACTCACCAAGCCATCACCTCTCGAGCTACGTGCAACCCTTCGCACCTTGGTTCGGAGCCTCAGGATGGCAGTGCTGTCCAGCCGTCGACCGTGACCTCCCTGACTCCCGACAAATCTCTTCTGTCATCTACACATCGGGAACGAGTGGCCCTGCCAAAGGGGTACTCATGCCCCATCGTCACTGCGCGGCGTTCGCAATCAACACCTCTGAGAGCATGGCTTTGACGGGCGAAGACCGGTGCTACATCGTACTGCCGCTCTTCCACGCCCACGGTCTACTGATGCAACTTGGCGCATCACTCGTTCAAGGAATGGCCGCAGTCATGCGCGAACGGTTCTCAGCCTCGGCATGGCTGGAGGACATTCGCCGTTATCGCATCACCGCAACGTCAGTACTCGGTGCGCTTGGCGCCTTCATCGAGGCGCAACCGCAAACACCAAACGATAAAAACCACTCGCTGCGGGTTCTCTTTAATGCCCCCAATGTCTCAGCGATAGACCGCTTGTTCAGAGAACGCTTTGGCGTCCGTGACATAGTCTCTGGCTACGGGATGACGGAGGTGAACATGTGCGCATTGGGGCGTTGTGGCTCACCGCGCCCGGGGGCAGCAGGCTGGATACTGCATGATATGTTCGATGTCGCAGTTGTAGACCCCCTGACGGATTGCGAACTGCCGCATGGGCAGGTGGGTGAGATTGTTGTGCGCCCGAAGATTCCGTTCGTGTTCATGCAAGGCTACCAAGGGATGCCTGAGAGGACGGCCGAAGCAACAAGGAATCTTTGGTTTCATACAGGAGACTCGGGCGTTGCAGACGCGGACGGTCTTCTTACCTTCATTGACCGAATCAAGGACACCATTCGACGCCGAGGAGAGAACATCTCTGCGACCGAAATCGAGCAGGTACTCGCGAAGCTGCCAGGAGTGGCAGAAGTTGCGGCATATGCCGTGCCTAGCCCGATTCCGGGTGGGGAAGATGAGGTGGTGCTCGCGCTCGTTCGCGCTAATGGTCCAGAAGGAGAGACACTGGACAGCAAGAGCGTCTACGATTTCGCAGATAAAAACCTGCCTCGATTCGCAAGACCTCGTTACCTGCGGTTCATTTCGGAACTGCCGAAGACAGCGAACGGAAAGGTTCAGCGCGCAGTCTTGAGAAAGGATGGAACTCGGAGTGCCAATGACCGCGGCGAATTGTCACGAGTCTCTTCAGACTAGAGTTGTTCAATGACTAGCGAGTTCGGCAATCTAGCGGGACGTACGGCTCTAATCACTGGCGGTGGGCGTGGAATCGGAGAGGCGATTGCACTCAAGCTAGGTAGGGCAGGAGCCAAAGTGCTTGTCAACGATTTCGACGCGGAGCCTGCCAAAGCAACAGTCGAAATCATTCGGGAGAGCGGCGGCGAGGCTGACGTCTTCATCGGCGACGTTCGTGAGGACAACTTCGGCGACCGATTCATTCAGCATGCCGTTGCGACGTGTCGCTCTGTTGACATCATCATCAACAACGCGGGATACACGCGAGACGCCGTCATTCAAAAAATGTCAGATGCCGAGTGGCGGGAAATCCTTGATGTTCACCTGACAGCACCTTTCCGCATCTTGCGTGCTGCTCAACCTGTTTTCAAGCAGCAAGCCGCTGCGGATGCGGGCGCGGGACGACGCTTAGTGCGAAAGGTCGTAAATGTTTCCTCGATTTCGGGTTTGTTCGGTATCGCGGGTCAATCGAACTACTCCTCGGCCAAGGCTGGTCTGATTGGGTTGACGCAGGTGCTCGCAAAGGAGTGGGGGCGCTACGGTGTGACGGTCAACTGTGTAGCCTTCGGGTTAATTGGCACTCGGCTGGGGACAATCAAGTCGTCCACTACGAGGGTGCGTATTGGCGGAGAAGACGTGAGCGTCGGGATGAACTCTGACCTGCACAAAGACCTGCAGTCACGGATTCCACTTGGCAGAGTGGGTACCGTTGAGGAAGCAGCAGGAGCAGTCTATCTTTTCTGCACTCCAGAATCGGACTATATTAGTGGGCAGACAGTACTGTGCAGTGGCGGTCTTACGTCGATTTAGCATCGGTCTTAGAAGTATCGCTATCTCTGAGGCGGTTGCCGTAGTCGCGCGCTCACTGCGCGCTGCCACCACAGAAGCGCGAAGGTCCCAAAGGGCACCAGTGCGCAGAATACAGCCAGCAATGGCCACCAGTTTTCTCGGTGGTTCACCAACAAGTCGTCGGTGACCGCCCAGACATAGGCCAAGAAGCAGACACCGTGAACGAGGCCGGCTGTGCTGGACACGCTTGCCATTCCCATCAAGTGTTTTAGGGGCACGGCCACCAGCATCAAGAACAACAGGGACGAGCCCTCCAGCAGCGCTGCGAACCTGAAAGAACGAGTGAACGGCATCATCTCAAGCGCCCGAGGTCAAAAACTCGGTTTGAAGACCGCCAAGCCGATGACCACGGCAGGCAAAAGCAAGGCAAAGACCAGGTAGTTCGCACTTTGCGCAGGCGCCACGTTAGCACCGCGGCGAAGGTCCTTGATTCGCTTTACGAGCATGCCGTGGACAGCGCACAGGGCGAGAACGAGCAGCAGCTTCACGTGCAGCCAGGAAGCGTCAGCCATCAAGGCCCGCCCCGTAATTGATGCCACCGCAGTTCCCAGCGCAAGGGTGATAAACAGGGCCGGATTCACTACGAAGCGCATGACCCGCAGAGCGGCGGATTGCGCCTCCATGGTGGGGAGCCGCCCGCCGGGCGCCACCAGCATCACGACTGCGATTGTTCCGCCCACCCAGGCTGCCATTGCCAGGATGTGGCCGCTTTTGAGAAGGGGGTAGAGAAAGGTCCAGCTGTTCATGCAATCTAGCTTTCGTCACTTTCAGCATCAGGCCGCTGCAGTTCAGCGATGAGCGCACCGAGAGCGGTCATGACAACCTTCTTATCGGCACCAAGAGCTGCGTCCATTCGCTCCAAGAATGGCCAAAGGACCGCTTGCGCAGCCGAGAGGGTGGCACAGCCCTTCTTGGTGATGGTCCAGAGGCGCCTGCGAGCCGAGTCCGGGTCGGCACCTTCAAGCACCAATCCCTGCGACTCCATGACACGCAGGACTCCATTCATGGTTTGGGGCGTGACCAGGCTTGCCCTTGCAAGCTCCGCTCCAGACAATCGCCTGCCATCTGCCAGGACCTGCAGAACAGCCAGCGACGCAAACGAGCTTTCGACGCCAGCCTGCCGCAGCTGCCGCTCAAACGTCTTCGTAATGAGTTGCTCTGCAACCCTAAGCTGATAGGCGATGAAGGCCTCAGGCTGGTTGGCGTCGAGCTTCTTGGTCTTGTTTTGGGTCATACGGCTTGCCATATCAAGGACGATTGCTTGCCCACCCCCGGGCGAAGCGGCGAACTTGCAATGTATCAGCCGCCTGATACTCTCACGGAAGCCCAAGCGAGGAGTCCCGCTGCGAAAAGCAGCGAGCGGCGAGAAGTCGCTCATCTGGTGACCGCCTGCTCAGCTTGTGCTTGCCGTTCGAGTTGACCAGGCTGCCAAGCCAGGCCCATAGCTTTCTGTACACGAATGAAAGCAGCAATAACCTGCTGGTTTGCGTTCAGCGCTTCGCGCTCGGCCGCGAGACGCTCCCGTTCGGCCTCGATGACCTGAATCTGCGACCCGGTTCCCAGACGTTGGCGCGTTTGTGCCAGTTCCGTCGCCCGACGCGGGGTCTCCTCGTTTTCAGTGCAATAAGTGACGGTACGCAAAGCTAGCACTGGCGCGGGGGTGGTCTGGGTAGACCGTTGATTTCATTGACTTTCCTGTTCGCTTTGTAAACGGGTATGGTGGCCT